>CBFHWX010000132.1:0-6107 GCA_965659445.1 Limisphaerales bacterium
AATACGACGGGTCAGGCGGCTGGGGGCTGGCCGAGCATTGGCGCGGCTATCTCAAAATTGCAGGGGCCTGCCAAGGCTGGCATCCCTCCCTTTATTGGTCTTGCTCCCAAGGCCGGACACCCGCCTTATGGAGCTTCTGGCAAGCCGGGGTTTTTGGGCATAGGGCATGGCCCTTTCAAGCCGACCAACCACAGCAAGGGAGACCTTATTTTGAATGGTGTTTCTAAGAACCGGTTTGGGAATCGCAAATCGTTGCTGGGAGGGTTCGATAATTTCCGACGTGACGTGGACACCAATGGTTATCTTACCGGAATGGACGCCTTCACGCAGCAGGCATTAGGCGTGCTTACAAGTAGCAAGATGGCGGATGCGCTAAACTTGGAGAAAGAAGATCCAAAAATTCTAGAGCGTTATGGCAAAGGGGATCCGAAAAATTTTGGGGATGGTGCACCGCGTAACAACACGCATTTTTTAATGGCGCGGCGCCTTGTTGAAGCAGGCGCCCGGGTAGTGACGTTGAATTTTGGTCGATGGGACTTCCACAGTAAAATTTATGATGCCAAGAGCGGCGTGAACGGGCATGCGCCTATTTTTGACCAAGGTCTCGCGGGGTTGATTAAGGATTTGCACGAACGAGGGTTGGACAAGGACGTTGCTGTGGTGGCTTGGGGCGAGTTTGGCCGAACCCCAAAGATTAACAAGAACGCCGGTCGGGACCATTGGCCGAACGTGAGCTGCGCGTTTGTGGCGGGTGGAGGCATGAACCACGGACAGATGATCGGCGCCAGCGACAAACACGCCGCCGAGCCCGCTGAGCGACCCGTCCACATGGGAGAAGTGCACGCTACACTTTACAAGCACATGGGAATTGACCCGAATGCTACGACATTGTCTGATCTCACTGGGCGGCCGCAGTATCTTGTCGATGGCTGGAAACCGATGAAAGAACTCGTCTGAAGAATTTGGCGCGTAAAAGCGTCAAAAATGTGTAGGCATAGCAAGGGTTTTTGTTCTTTGATGCATGGTTGCATCGGAGGCGGGATTTTGTATAAACTGAGACAACTCACAAGCTTATGAAGAAAATTTGGACCTTAATGGTGTTGGGACTAATGGCGGGGGCTGGGATAGTGATCGCGAAGCCGAGTGCTCTCGACTTGACCGCGCAAACCGGCAAGGGAGCGAAGACGTTTTTGCTGAAGGGCAAGCACAGCCGGCAGCAGCTCGTGGCTACCGCAATGGACGCGGGCAAGCAGTCGGACGTGAGCCGAGCGGTGAAGTATTCCGCTACCCCGAAAAACATCGTGGCCATCAATGCCACCGGCATGGTAACGCCGCTCGGTGATGGCGAGACGACCATCACGGCGACGCTCGCGGGTGGGCTCACTGCGACCGTGAAGGTGACGGTTTCCGAGTTTGGCGTTACTCAGCCCATCAATTTTGCGAATGAAATTTCGCCGATCTTCACCAAGGCGGGCTGCAACTCGGGCGGTTGCCACGGAAAGAGCGGTGGGCAGAATGGATTCCGGCTGTCGCTGCTGGGCTTCGAGCCGCAGGAGGATTACGAATATCTCGTAAAGGAATCACGCGGGCGGCGGTTGTCGCCGGCGGCACCAGAGAACAGTTTGTTGCTGCTTAAGGGCGCGGCGATTTTGCCGCACGGCGGAGGCGCGCGGCTGGACCCAAAGAGCTACGACTGGGATCTAATGGTGCGCTGGATTAAACAAGGCATGCAGCGTGGCAGCGAGAAGGATCCCACGGTGGTCGGCTTGGAAGCCTATCCGAAGCAACGGCTGGTGGCCGCGAATGCCGAGCAGCAGCTCAGCGTGACTGCGATTTATAGTGACGGCCACACTGAAGACGCCACGCACATCGCAACCTACGAGGCTAACGATAAGGAGATTGCTGAGGTGGATGCCACCGGCCACGTAACCTTTTTCGAGCAGCCCGGCGATGTGTCGGTGATGATTCGCTACCTCGGACAAGTGAGCGTGTACCAGGCCAGCGTGCCGCTGGGTGCGCCCGTGTCAAAGACACCGCAGCCACGCAATTTCATAGACAACCTCGTGTTCGAGAAACTCAAGCGAGTGGGCATGCCGCCCTCTGAGGTGTGCGATGACGCGACATTCATACGGCGCGTGTCCATTGACATCGCAGGTCGCCTGCCGACTGACACAGAAGCTGAGGCGTTTCTGAAGAGCACCGACCCCGCCAAGCGCGATAAGTTCATCAACGACCTTCTGGCAAGCACGGATTATGCAGATTATTTCGCCAATAAATGGGGCGCGCTGCTTCGAAACAAACGTACAAACGCCTCGGCCATGCGTGGCAACTATGCCTTTCACGGCTGGATTCGCGACTCGCTGCATAAGAACATGCGTTACGACGAATTCACACGCAACGTGCTCGCCGCGTCCGGCGACATGGCGCAGAACCCTGGCGCGTTTTGGTATCGAGAGGTGAAGACGATGCAGACACAAATGGAGGACTCCGCGCAGCTTTTTCTTGGTACTCGAATGCAATGTGCGCAGTGCCACCATCATCCGTTTGAGAAATGGAGCCAGAAGGATTACTATAGTTTCTCGGCATTTTTCTCAACGGTAGGCCGTAAGGCAGGCCGCAATCCGGGCGAGGAAATCATTTACCACACTCGCAAGGTTGCTCAGACTGCCAACAAGAAAGACGGGGGTACCGTGAAGGCTACTGGCCTTGGCGACGATCCGCTGGACCTCACGGTTGACGATGACCCACGCCATGCTCTGGTTGACTGGATGTCACAGCCGAGAAACCGTTTCTTCGCCCACACGCTAGTGAACCGCTACTGGAAGCACTTCTTCAGCCGCGGTCTGGTGGAGCCGGAAGATGATATGCGAGAGACCAACCCGGCGGTCAACCCCGACCTGCTCGAGGCGTTGGCACAGCATTTCATCAAGAGTGGATTCGACATGAAGGACCTCATCCGGACTATCTGCCAATCAAAGACCTACCAACTCAGCTCGATCCCGAATGAATTTAACGCGAAAGACAAGACCTACTTCAGCCGCTACTATCCCAAGCGCCTGAACGCGGAAGTGCTTTATGATGCGATCAACCAAATGACCGGCTCGCAGCCGAGCTTCACCGGATTGCCCGTAGGCACACGCGCGGTGCAATTGCCTGACAACTCTTTTAACAGCCAGTCGTATTTCCTGACGGTGTTCGGCCGGCCGGACAGCTCCAGTTCCTGCGAGTGCGAGCGTTCCAGCGACGCCAGCTTGGCGCAGAGTTTGCACCTGCTGAATTCAAAGGACATTCAGGGCAAGCTTTCCAGCGGAAGCGGGCGCGCATCGAAATTGGCCAGCGACAAGACGCCTGCTGACGAGGCGTTAGCCAAGGCAAAGACCGAGCAGACTGCCGCCGACAAGGCACTAGTCGCGGTAGATGCTGAGGTTGAGAAAGCCAAGGCCTCCGCCAAGACCGATGACCTTAAGAAGAAGCTCGCCGACCTCATCGCCAAGAAGCAGAAGCCTGCGCGCGATAAGGCGGTCGCCGCGAAGGCAGTGTTTGAAAAAGCGCAGGTGGCTGCCTCCGATGCAGAGGAGCAGCGGATAAGGAACCTGTTTCTGCTTGCCTTTTCGCGAGAGCCTAGTGGTAGCGAGGTGCTGCTTGCTCATGCGCATCTCGAGCGTGAAATTAAGGACAAGGACGGCAAGGAGAAACCTGCCGATCGTAAGGCCTCGTACGAGGATATCATCTGGGCGCTCTTTAACACCAAAGAGTTTCTCTTCAACCACTAACCGGGAGGCTCAATGGGCCAAGGTGAACGAGCAAACCGCGTCGGTTGCCCGGAGTTCCGGCGCAACCTCGCTATGGACCGTCGTGGCTTTGTAAAAGCTGGTGCGCTGGGTCTCGGAGGTCTTTCGCTTGCCAATCTTATGCGGCTTGAGGCAGGAGTTAAAGATCGCGCGAAAGTTTCAAGCGAGAAGTCTGTCATCATCCTCTGGAAACGCGGTGGCGCGAGCCAGCACGAGACGTGGGACCCAAAACCCGATGCTCCCAAGGAATACCGTGGCTCATTTGGTGCGATGCGGACGAAGGTGCCCGGCACGCAGATTTGTGACCTACTGCCCAAGTGCGCGGCGATGACCGACAAGTTCGCCATTATCCGCAGCTTGCACCACAAGAACGCCGGGCATTCCGCGGGTGACCAGATTCTTTTCACCGGCTACCCGCCCGGGAAAAATCCGAATGAAAATGTGTACCCCAGCTGCGGTTCCATTGTTGCGAAGCAGCTTGGGCACCTCAATCCTGAGTTGCCTCCATACGTGATGATCCCACGTCACCTGCCCGGCGTGGAGTCTGCGTATCTTGGCAAGAAATACTCGCCCTTTTATACACAAGCCGATCCCGCCGACAGCAGCACGTG
Source organism: Limisphaerales bacterium (assembly GCA_965659445.1). GTDB lineage: Bacteria > Verrucomicrobiota > Verrucomicrobiia > Limisphaerales > UBA1100 > UBA1100. The sequence continues at coordinate 4,403 of CBFHWX010000132.1, forward strand.
GCCGAAGAATGGCGGTAAGTTCGAGGTGCCCAATTTCGAGCTGACTGATGGGTTGAATTTCAACCGGCTCGACACGCGCCGCAACCTGCTTGGCGGCTTTGACAAGATTCGCCGCGATATCGACAGCAGAGGCAATGCGGAGGCCATTGATAAGTTTCAGCAACAGGCACTGGACATCGTCACCAGCCCGAAGGCGCGTGAGGCGTTCAACCTCGATGCCGAGCCGATGAGAATCAGAGAGAGGTATGGATTCAGGGAGCGTTACAACGCACCCACCCCCGACCGCTGCGGGGTCCCGGCGTGGAGCCAACGAATTTTACTTGCCCGAAGGCTGGTTGAAGCTGGCGTGCGATTGGTTACTGTCGATCTGCGCTGGTGGGATACGCACGTGAAGGGTTATGAGACCATGCGCGATGGATTTCTACCTCGTTGGGATCAGGCCTATACTGCGTTGCTAGGCGACCTTGAGGAACGCGGCCTGATGGATAGCGTGATGGTCATTGCGTGGGGGGAATTCGGTCGCACTCCGAAGGTCAACAAGACCGGTGGCCGCGATCATTACCCCGGCGTGTTCAGCGCGGCGCTCTGCGGCGGTGGTATCCAAGGTGGAGCGGTGGTTGGCTCATCCGACAGCAAGGGCGCTCTGCCGAAGGATCGGCCGGTGCATCCACAGGATGTGTTGGCAACAATGTATCGTCATCTTGGCATTGACACGACTGAGCAATACGTGGATTTCGCAGGGCGCCCACATCCGGTGCTGCCGTTTGGTGACCCGATTGACGAGCTATTTTAAACACCCCCTAATACATAAAGACACAGACATGAAAAAGAAACTTCTCCTTGGGATATTTGCGGGACTTGTGGCGATCATTGACACCTCGGCACAGCAGCTCCCGCGCGCGCGGATGAACAGCATTTTCCCCGCCGGCGGCCAGCAGGGGACCAGCGTGGATGTCACCATTTCCGGCGGAGACCTCGATGGCTCGAAGCAGCTTTTTTTCTCGCACAAAAATATCACTGTCGCGCCGAAGAAGGATGATAAAGGGAATGTGATTTCAAACCAATACACCATCACCATCGCCAAGAACGTGCCCGTGGGGATTTACGATGTGCAAGTGGGCGGAGGTCAGTTCGGAATCTCGAATGTGCGCGCGTTTGCCGTAGGTGATTTGCCCGAGGAGAAATCCACCGCCGGAGCATCCCAAGACAAGGCAATGGAACTAAAACTCGGAACAACCATCAACGGCCAGGCAAGTGCGCGCAACTACAGCTATTTTAAAGTGACTCTCAAAAAGAGCCAGCGTATCCTCGTAGAGTGCCAGGCGACAGATATCGATTCAAAGATGGCCCCGGTGCTGATTTTAAAGGGATCCAACGGGCTGGAGCTAGAGCGCAACCGCTTCGGCAAGCCACTTGACTTCACCGCGCCAGCGGATGGCGACTACTATCCTGCACTTCACGATTTTACCTACGGTGGCGGCGCGGAGCACGTGTACCGCCTGACCGTTTCACAGCGTCCGTACATTGATTTTATCATCCCGCCTGTCGGCAAACCTGGTAGCAACGTTAGATACACTGTCTACGGCCGTAACCTGCCCGGCGGTCAGGACGCAGGCATGGCGCTCGGAGGCAAGCTACTACAGAAAAAGGACGTGACCATCAGTCTGCCTGGTGACCCCAGCGCGCTCTTGAAGATTGCCAGCAG
>CBFHWX010000133.1:0-6063 GCA_965659445.1 Limisphaerales bacterium
CTTGATGTGAAACAACTCGAAGCCTTCCTGTGCACGTTCGGATAACTCGTTATCAAATGCGCGGCGTTGTGCAGGAGGATAGGTGATATTGAGCAAAAACTTCGCCATATCATCGCGCTCAGTCTTGGAAAGCAGCCCGGCCTTGCCTTCGTCATTCTTTGTTTTATCACCCACCGTTGCCATAGTGTTGGCAAGGCCGCCGTCAATCAAATGGCGTGTTTGTGACTCTGGCACGTCGACGCTGCTATTGGGCTTTACGTGGCGTCGGATGCTGGCGCTATTGATACCGCCATAGGGGTCGCCGGGAATGCCGTCCCAGTGGAAGGGTGCAGTGTCGCGTAGGCCACGCACGGGCATGGTGGAGCGGGGCATGATCTGGTTGCCACGCGTGACAATTGGTGTGGCTAATACCCAGAGGAGTTGGTCGGTGTGCCCATCAGGGTGGCAGCTGGCACAGGAGAAAGTGCGGGTGGTGGATGCCTTTGCAGTATTAAAAGCAATACGACCACGCTTGAAGGCCGGGTGGGTGGGGTCGTGTAGATCAAGAGTTGCTTGAACCTTCAGTTTGGAAGGGTCCTCGGTGTTCACAACCGATATCGTGTTAGCTACGGCGTTGAGTATCCATGCCTGGTTTCCATCCAGGGCAATACCGCGTGGCACCGTGCCTACTGAAACACGTCCCAGAATTTTGCCGGTGGAGGCATCCAGAGTGAAAAGTTTGTCTGATCCGGCAGAAGTGGCGAACAAAGTAGAATCATCTTCGCTGACCTGAATGGCGAAGGGTGTGGCCAATGCTTCCTCTGGCTTGGGGTGCTTGGGCGGAAGCGGCTCAAGATTGATGAACTCAGGTTTCTGCGCGTCATTTCCCTTGAAGGAAACGCGGGTAATTTGGTTAAGGAAGGCACGGTTTTCCAATTCCTTAAGGCCATGTTTCTTGGTTCCTGAACGGCCGTTGACTTCGTTACGCGCATCAGTTTGAGCTATGAAGACTGTGCCTTCTGAATCGACGGCCAAGCCGTAAAGCAGGGTGCCGAGTGTGCTGACCGTCTTAACAAGCCGATCGGTCTTGATGTCGAACACGTACAGGTCCCGGTCCGGCACCCGCGGATGTTTTACGATATCAGTTTTGTGGCCGAGAGAGAGGACGTTGTTATTGGCAATGGAATGCTCATGGGCATTGAAGGTGACCAGCTTGCCGTCAATCTTGTACCCGCCCGAAAGCTGCGTCTTGTTGTTTGATTCAAATGGGATAACGTAAAGTTTTCCCTTGCGCACCACGATGGCCCGCGGATCCTGCGCAGTGATGTTGAGGTGGCGTTTTACCTTGCGCGAGCGCACATCGATAATGGCGATCTTGTTTTCCGAGGAAAGAGCAACGTAGGCTTTCTCATTGCTGGCAAAGGCAATGCCAACCGGTTCATCAAAGCGTGTGGCTTTGGCGCGCAGGTCAAAATCCTGAACCGTGTCTACTACGCGTAGGTATGTGCGGCTCCTTGGGTTGATGTCAATAATGCTTACTGAGTCAGATACATGGTTGGCTACCCATAGCTCTCTGCCATCAGGCCGAATTGCAAGGCTCACCGGGTCTATACCCACATCAATACGTCGGGTGATCTTGCGTGATTTGGTATCTATGACATCCACGGTATCTGATGGCGTATTGGCAACGAAGACACGATTATCATGTGCGAGAATCGGTCGAGCGTGTGGGCTAAGGAAGGAGGGGTAACCAACCTTCTTGGGTGCGGCAGTGAGTTCCAATTGCGAAAATACGGCGAGTATGATCAGGGCGAGGAATTGATATGGAGTTTTCATTCGAAGTTCAGTTCTCGTTTTGGCTTATATGTAAAGGTTATGCCCTTTAAGTCATCGACGCCAGACTTGATAGTTTGCTTATTTTCACCAAATGACTCGTGCCAGCTGGCTAGCGTATATTCACCAGGCGGAAGATTCTTAATGGTGAATTGTCCTTGAGAGTCGGTAACAGCGAAGAAGGGATGCTCCATTACAAAAATAAACGCACGCATCCAGCGGTGAAAATCACAGCGCAATTCAATGGGCCCTTCCTTGTCGCTGAATCGCTTTAGGCGGTCGGGCGTGCCGGCGGGTTGAGCGATGTTGAAGGGTCGGTTTTCTTGCGAGAGCGAGCGCACGTTATGAATGATAGGGTCACTGTTTCGCATCGCGAAGTCTTGACCGACGAACAGACCCTGAATGCGCGGACGAAACATAGATCGTTTCTGGTCGAGTAAGGCCGGTTTTTTCGGTGCAGGATAGGTCTTGCCCGCGGGCAAGCCTTTACGGATGTAGACGAAAACATTCTGGATTTCGCGCTTTTCATTAACCAGCTCCACCTCATCTCGCGGATAGGGTCGGCCCTCGTAGAGCTTGCGGCTCTCAGGGGTGAGCGGCAAAGGCGAGCGCTTGGGCTGCGGTCCGTCGAGCTTGATGATGCCGGAGATATCCGCAGCCATGGCGGCGGAGGCAGAAATGAAAAGCAATGTAAGTGTACGCATGGTTATTTCTCGTTCTTGGCCACATACTCCATGATGCGCACGAAGTGCTGGCCGGCGTTGGGCATATCTGGATCAGCCTTGCGCTTCTCCTGCCAGAGGATGTGAATGCGGTGTTTTTGTTTTTCAGTGAGCTTTTTGTACGTGGCATCGACGTACGGCTGATGCTTGCCGTTGAGGTAAGCTTGCGGCAGCTTGGTTTTGGCGATCTTCTGCAATAGCTTGGTATTTGGGCCGTTGTAGTTGACCGGCCGCGGTTGATCGTAAGTGAGCTTGCTGCGGTCGGGCATGTATCCCTTGAGTTTGATGCCGCCGGTGTCGCTAAGGTCATTGGGTTCGATCTTGATGATCGCGCCGTAGCCGGTTTCCATGTGGCGTGAGGGTCCACTGGTTGGGGTCCATACATTACCGTCGGCATCGAACTCAATCTCGCGTGTGTAGCTCACGCGATTGGGTAGCGGATAGGTTACAAGCACTTCAGTCCTTGGATTGAACCGATGAATGGTGTCATCACCCGTGCCGCAGATCCATACCATGCCATTGGGCGCTACGTTGAGCGCGTAGGGGATTTGATTGTCCTTATTGGGCAGATCATAGACCGTCCATTTTTCTGTCTCTGGGTGGAATTTACCAAAGACGCCCGAAGCAAAACCCGGCACCCAGATGATGCCGTCGGGTGCCACGTGCAGCCGGCGTGGACCGCGGAATGGTGGGTTCCATTCCTTGATGTCGCCGTCGGACTTACTTGGGTCAATGCGTCCGATGCGGTTGCCGTTGAGTTTGCTGTACCAGATCATACCGTCGACTGGAGAAAAGTCGATGCCATAGGGCGTAATACCGCGGCTTTCGCCCTTTCCGGCAGCCACTGCCTGGTTGGCGCTTAAGAGGTGATACTCCTTCACGTGCTTTGTCTTCGGGTGCAGGGAAAACACTGAGTTTCGGCCCGCATCGGTGTACCAGACCAGCCCCTCAGGATCCCGTGGGTTGACGCGCAAAGTGTGTGGGTAACCGCCGCGCTTGGCCGGTGCCTCAGCACTGCTGTATACCTCGAACTCTTTCTTGTGGATGTCATACTTAGCCATTTGGCCTGAGGCACACATCGTAACCCACATATGACCATCGTTGTCGGGCTCAATGGAATGCGGTCCGTAAGAACCGCGTGGGAATTTCTTATACATCTGCTCGTCGGTCTTTATGTCCACGGTTACCATGTATCCTTTGGTGATGTTAACCGCATAAATTAATCGTCCATCCGGGCTGAGGTCGATGTCATGGTACTGCGACTCGTAGCGCTTGCCCATCTCCCACCAGGTCATCTTTGCCTTGGTGGCTGCGCCAGAAGGGGCGGCCGGTGGCACATACTTAGGCCATTTATCAACGGCCTCCCCCTTGTATGTGTCCATGATGCGCTTTACGATAGTGCGCTGAGTATGCCGGTAAAGTCCCCCGAAGCCGTCCATGCGGCGGATCATCGTTTCCCAGTCGACAGGCTCCTCCGGCGTGCGAAAGGCCACCGTGCCGATCTGGTGGCAATACGAACAGAACATCTTGAAGTTTAATTTGTCGCGTTGGTTATCGAATTTCATCATTCCAAAGGCGCTGTCTGCCGTGCGTTGGCGTTCCAACTTCCAACCGGTTGCGGCCGTCATTTTGATTTCGATGTCTTTTGAGCCGGCGGTGATATCGTCGAGCCAAACGTCATTCAGGCCCTTTTGTCGTGCGCGCACCCGGTAATCCTTTTCACGCAAACCATCGATGGTATAGGAGCCGTCGGTCGCGGTGAATACTCCAGTGGCCTTGCGGTTTTCTGTGTCGTGCGCGGAGACGAACACGCCACCAACGCCTTTGCCGTCCTTGGTGGCCTTGCCGCGAATCTCCTTGGCTTCCATAAGTGGGATCGATAACGCGAAGGTCAACAGGGTGAGTGTGATTTTTTGTTTCATGTTAATCTTGTGAGGTGTCCAATATCTTTGCTTTAAGAATGAGCTCCCGAAATTTTTTGTCGTCAACGTCATTAAGCTGCTTAAGAAATGCTTCGAGATGTGTGAGGTCGGCTTTATTCAGATTGATCAGTTTATAATCCTTTGGCGCATCTGCTGCCTTCGCTGTGTTGAGCTTGGTTTGTAGTGCTTTAGCGATATCCACATTGCGTTTACTCATATTACGCAGAGACGGTGTGGGAAGAGGTTTTCCTTTTTCGGTTAATACGTGTTTCTTTATGTCTGTAAATTTTTCAGGCGCATGGCATGCAACACAGTTGCCATTGCTCACCCTGGAGTCGGTGCTTAGGAATGTTTTGTAGCCAAGGTAAGCCTCGCGGGTCATGCCTTGAGGTAGCTTGATGAGGACGCGCCCCTCCTGATTGGCCAGACGGCTGAATATCCGAGCGGAAAAATCCTCTGGATTTTCATCAACATCAGCCTTGGCAGGGATCCGGTTTACATAGATAAACGCATCGTAGGCTGAACGTTGTTTGGTATTAAGCCTATGGATTTTGGTTTTCTCCTCGATGGACCTGTCGGGTTTCTTTTCGGCCGCGCCGAGGGAAGATTGCATCAGTACGAGCATCACCACCGTCATGCCCGCGATGGTCCATTGCCGCGTGCGATTAAATTTTGTCGTCTCAAATAGGCACATCACGTGTGTCACCTTAGATATATGTCCATTCCGATGATAAAGTTACATTACCTTGAGTTTAGCGGTTTCTCAACGCAGAATTCCGGCAGATTACAACTAGAAAAAGGCGAAAAACACGGCATCTTGGAAAAAAGTCCGTAACTATTTTATTTTTTGGATGTATCATTTACAGAGGGAAACCGGATCACGGGCCTCAATCCTATGCTGGATGGGTTTGATAGCCACCGGTGCAGCACCTCGGGGCGCATCATAGGTTGGGTTCCCTTGGGTGCGCCCTCTATTGGGCGGGAAATAAATCCGTATGTAACGATGGAACTATCTGACGAATTTATTCTGGAGCTGACACAGGCCCAGCAACGCCTGTTTGGCTACATCTACCGGCGAGTGGCCAATCGCGACCAGACGCAGGAGGTGCTGCAACAGACCAACCTCGTGCTTTGCCACAAGGCTGATGATTTTAAGCTGGGCACAAATTTTGCAGCTTGGTCATCCACCGTTGCGCATTATCAGATTTTAGCTTACCGGAAGTCATTGAGCCGGGACCGACTCGTGTTTACCGATGAGGTGATGGCGTCCATCGATGAGAGGGAAAATGAAAGTGAAATGCGTGAGGAGGTGCTGAGTCATCTGCGATTTTGCTTAAAGGCCATGTCGAGCGACAATCAGGTATTCATAAAATTGCGGTACGAAGGTGGACTTTCCATGAAACAAATAGCCACGGAAGTTGGTAAAACAGCGGGCGCGGTGAAGGTAAAACTTCACCGACTGCGGCGTAGTCTCCGGGATTGCGTCCAAAACCGTTTACAGGAGAAACAAGCATGAGTGAAAAAAAACAAACTTGGCAGGATGAACTGGACACGCTACTCGCGCGACTGGTCGACGAGGAATTGTCTACCACCGACACCAAGCGCCT
>CBFHWX010000134.1:0-5988 GCA_965659445.1 Limisphaerales bacterium
ACCAAATCCAGATCCCCATCAGCATCCAGGTCCACAAGCTCTGTCGTGCAACAGTAGCCTCCCTTGATCGGGTTATTGTTCTTGTCCCTAAGCAGTTTTCGCTTGGCGAACTTGCCCTTACCCAATCCACGAAATAAATAGATGTCCTCATAGATGGAGCCGGCGATAACGTCATCAATCCCGTCTGCATTAAAATCCACAAACTGTGGACAGAATGTGCTACATCACGTGCTGGGGACCGAGGCATTCTCGCCATCGGCCTGAAGATATTTGAACCCGTCGTAACGGGGTGAGGCGTTCGAGCCTTTGTTCAAGTAAACCCGCAATCGGGCATTGGCGAGGGAACTCTTCGAAGTCGTTTCTCCGCTATAGGTGCCCGAGCCAAACTCGCCAACCAGGAGATCACGTTTACCATCACCATTAAAATCATACACGTAAGGCGCGGCGTGGCCTGTGGTGACATCGATCGGTTTATCGCCGGTCAATAGCCGGACACCCGGAGCAAACTGGTAGGTGTCCACTGGGATTTTCGATCCACGCTGGGCAAACAATGAATGCGTCGCCCCGAGACAAAGAAGCGCGACACTCAAACCACTAAACCAGAACTGTCGTTTCATCATTAGATTGATTTGGCAATCCTGAGCACACGCTCCATAACCGTCAATGCAAATGCCCGAAGGCTACTTCTGCCTCCTATTTCACCTGTTCCATCAGGCGTTGGGTCAGTGCTTTTTCAAATGAACCTTTTTGGGGTTCGCCATTCATCAACACAATGATGCCTGTACCTTTCCCGGGATCACAGAACATCTGGGTGGCCACACCCGGGTCACCTCCATCGTGTCCGATCATTTGTTTCCCTGCGATCCGGTCATAATACCAGGCTAACCCTTGTTTTTTGTCGATCTTGGGGAACTGAATTTTTTTCATCGACTCCACCGTGGCGGCTTTCAGGACGCGAACCTCACCCGCTTTCCCCTCCCCCATAAACATCATTAGAAACCGCGCCAGGTGCGGCGCAGTCGCCCGCAGGGTACCGGCCGGGAAATCGAGATACCCGTGATGGCCCAGCACCTTGAAGCTACCCGTTTTCTTTCGGTACGCATAGGGCATGGCCACTTTCTTGGGATCAACCGAGGCCAACAGAAAGGCTGTACCTTCCATGCCCAAGGGCTTGAAGAGGCCCTGCTGACACAGCGCTTCAAAGGGGGTTTTGAGCTTTGCTTCCGCCACATAAGCAGCCAGAGCCACGGCGACATTGCAGTACTGGTTTTTGGTGCCCGGTGCCCAGTTATAGAAACTTTTCTTGGCACTAAAAAATTCGCCGCCTTCGACCAGATAAGCCGGCAGAGACTCAGCCAGTGGCTTCTTAAAATCCCCGTTCTTCACCCAAGTATTCTCGAGCACACTCCAATTGTCACGAATCCCGGAGGTATGGGTGAGCAATTGGCGCAGGGTGATGGGTTTGTCAGCGTGCATGGGGTTACGGACCTTGAAGGGCAGTAGCGTATTGATATCCACATCCAGCTTGATTTTGCCCTGCTCCACCTGCTGCATGATCATGCAGGCCGTCACCGTCTTGGAGATGGAGGCGAGTTGGAAAAGGGTGTCTTGGGTGACCGGAGTCTTGGTCTCAATGTTGGCCCAGCCATAGTAGCCGGCCCAAAATATTTTGCCCTCCTTGATGGTCAGCGCGGCGAGTCCCGGCACCTTGGCTTCTTTCATTCCCTTGAGAATGAACTGATCCAGCGGCGAGGGAGTTTTTGGCCCGGGTAAATTGTTCAGCACCTCGGCGGCAATCAACGGAAAACCCGCCAGCAATGAAATAGCGAAAATAAAACGAAGCATTGTTGCGATGAACCTAATGTTCCACACTGACTACATCGAGCCAATCCAATTTATGCCAGAGCTACGAACACCCTGAAAAACTGTTCCATTGTCCTCAGTTCGAGACTCTACTCTGACCCAGGCGAATTATTCTCCCAATGGCAAGCCTGCCGCTCTGAGTAACTCATGGGCAACTAATTTGAGCCAATCCATTGAGAAAAGACTCTGCAAAGGCCGTTTGACTTGTTGGTCTCAATCTTTCACAATGTACTCGGATGCAGAAAGGCATAACTGAAGTCACGGCATCTTAAATTTGAGTAATCCATGAAAGATTTTCAAATGAACCGACGACAAGCCCTCATCGCGGGCGGGTTGGGCACGGCGAGCATGAGCATGCCGGGCTCGGTGTTGGGTAGTGATAAGCTCGACGCCAGAGGCAACGCGGTGGCCTCCGACAAAAATTGCATTTTCGTCCTGCTCTGTGGCGGCCCAAGCCACGTGGACACTTGGGACATGAAACCCAATGCGCCGGAGGCATACCGTGGGCCGTACAAGCCCATTTCCACCTAGGTGCCGGGAATGCGCATCAATGAGATGCACACGCGGCTGGCGAAATTGACCGACCAGTTCACGCTCATTAACTCAATGACGCATCCGGGTGCGATTAGCAACCACTTCGACGCGATGCACAACCTTTTGAGCGGTCAATCGGTCAAGCGCGTGCAGCAAGGTGTGCCCGATGACCAGCCTTACCTCGGCTCGTTTGTCGCCAAGCATAAACCCAGCCATCGCAATATCGTTTCCAATGCTTGGTTGATTAAGTGTGTCGGTCGGCCAGTCTTTTGCGCGCCGAACCTCGCCCTAGGTGGCTACCTTGGCTCAGCGTACGCGCCAGTGTTTGTCGGCTCAGCAAACAACCATCCGGCAATGGAGAATTTTACGGCTCCTAAAATTTATGATCTCGCCGACACGAAACGCCTCTCTCAGCGTCGCAAGTTGCTTGGTAGCATCGAGTCCAACACACTTGCAAAGGATGCTTTAGGTCAGGATTGGTCTGACCTGCGTGAGAAGGCCTACGATGCCATGACTCGATCCGAGGGCCGTGAAGCGTTTGATCTTAAGCGCGAGCCTGTGAAGGTCCGCGAGCGTTACGGCATGCATCCGCTTGGCCAAAACCTTTTGCTCGCGCGCCGAATGGTCGAGGCAGGCGTGCGGTTTGTCACTGTCAACGGCTGGACCGGCCAAGCAGATCATGACAAGAAAGGCCCGCCCAGCAGCAGCTGGGACATGCATGGCGGTAACATGGGGATGGGCAACGCCTTCGGTAACGGCTCCTATGGCATGGGGTTTTGCCTGCCGCGCTTGGACCAGGCGCTTTCCGGACTGTTCACTGACCTCAAAGAACGCGGCATGATGGATAACACACTCGTGGTCGTGACCGGCGAGTTTGGCCGCACTCCAAAGGTGCTGACCCAGCAACCTCCTGGTCGCCAGCATTGGCCCAGGTGTTTCTCTTCCATTCTGGCCGGCTGCGGAATAGCCGGCGGTCATGTGTATGGCAAGTCGGACAAGTACGGGGCTTCTGTTACCAGCAACCCCGTACGACCGGAAGAGCTGGCAGCAACCATCTACCATGCTCTTGATATTCCACTCGATGAGCCACAGAACAACAGCGCACGCCCCATCACCACAGGCAAACCGGTGCTGGAATTGTTTGGGTAAAACACTCTTGCGTGGTTGAATGTAGTTATGACGCATACGTCCAATAGTGTACTGTAAACGAATCTTGTGCTGCGAATTACCTCCAATCAATTGGTGCAGAACTGCGAAGGCAGCAGTCGCCGCGAATTCCTCCGAATCGGTGCATTGGGATTGGGTGGGTTAACCCTGCCACAGTTGCTGGCAACGCGCGCGGCCGCGGGTGAGGGAAGCGATATTCTAACAGGCAAAAGCGTGGTGATGCTTAACCTGCAGGGTGGCCCCACGCACATTGAAACCTTCGATCCCAAGATGACCGCGCCGAGCGAGTACCGCGCGATGTTCGGGGAGACAAAAACCAGTTTACCCGGTGTTACCTTCGGTAGCCACTTTCCGATGCTCGGCAAGCTGGCACACAAAATGGCCGTGGTACGCAGCTTTGCCCATGGCAATGGCAGCCATGGTTCAGCGGCTGCACTCGTGGCTGCAGGCGGCAACCCCACCAAAGCCTGCATGGGCAGCCTTTACGCCCGCTTGGCCGGCCTGAACAACACCGAAACCGGTCTGCCGAATAACACCCTTGTGGTCCCGGCGGCTATGGGCAAGCCCTACAAGGATTTTAATGCTGTCCCCAGCCGCATCACCAGTACCGGTGATCTTCCCAAAGCCTATCAGGCATTTGATCCTAGCACCGGAAGCAATGTTCTCAATGACATGCAGCTAAACCTGCCCGATGGACGTTTTGAAAACCGTCGCGGATTGCTGCAGCGCCTCGATGAACTCAAACGTTATGCCGACAACGGCGGGATAGCCGGTGCCAGCGAGTTTGAGCAACAGGCTTTTGAGGTGATCCTCGGTGGCGTGTCAAAGGTGTTTGACCTATCCAATGAGAACCCGCGCTGGATGGAGCGTTACGATACCAGCCACATTAAGATTCCCAAGGGCCTGCCCAAGAAGAAAAAGAACGGTAAAGCCATCCCTGGCTTTTCGCCTGAGGCCCTCGGCAAACAGATGATGATGGCCCGGCGCCTCTGCGAATCGGGCTGCGGGTTTGTCACCGTCACCAACACCGGCTGGGACATGCACGGCAATGCTTTCGGAGTGGATGACGGCATGCCGATCCTCGGCCCCGCAGTGGACAAGGCAGTAAGTGCCTTTATCGAGGACTGCGAGGCGCGCGGGCTTAGCGAGAAAATATTACTCGTGATCACCGGCGAATTCGGTCGCACTCCGCGCATCAACAACAAGGGCGGCCGCGACCACTGGGGTCGGCTTTGCACGTTGGCCTTTGCCGGTGGTGGATTAAAAATGGGGCAGGTGATTGGCCGAAGCGATAAGACGGCCAGCTCGCCTGCTTCCGATTTGGTAACCAACAACATGCTGCTGGGCACTGTGATGCACACTCTCTTTGACATCCCGAACCTGCGCCTTCGCAATAATTTCCCCGCTGATATCCAGCGCGTGATCACCAACTCCAAACCGATCCCGCAGTTGGTTTAAAATATGTGCCTCTAAACCCAATCAGAGAAATCCAGGAACCCACACTATTCCAATTGGAGACGGAAGGAACCTAACTTGGCAATCGGAAATCAAACTAACTTGGTCACTCCCGGCACCGCAATCGGCGCTTCCGGCGCATCACTCCATGCGTACTTGGGTGGCGTGAGGTCTTCCTTGGATTGCAACGCTTGCGGCCAGGTGACCTGCTGCCCAGTGTAGGTGACCATGCGGCCCATGATGGCGAGTAGCGTGCTCTGAGCCATGTATTGCCCGTTATTGAGGGGCTTACCCGCGCGGATTCCAGCGTACATCTCGTCGTGCTCGGTCTGGTAGAAATTATTCTTCTCACCCTCAAAGGTCCAGCGATCCCTGCCCGATTGATCTAAATAAATACCGCCGCGACGCTCATTGATATTCACCCGCCCCTTGCTGCCTATGACCTGCGCGCTCATGTCGCTCTTGCAGCCCTTGATCTGGCGTGTGTTGGAAACCAGCCGCGCGCCATCGGCAAACTCGTAGACCACGCTGTGATGATCAAAAATATTGCCGTACTTCGCCTCACTCCGCACCTCGCGTCCGCCCATGCCAATGGCTTTCTGGGGATAATCACCCTTGGCCCACGCGCAGATGTCGAGGTAATGCACGTGCTGCTCCACGTTGAAGTCGCCTGAGAGCCACGTGTAATAGTACCAGTTGCGCATCTGGTAATGCATGTCCGTCCAGCCCGGTTGACGTTCCTTGTGCCAGATGGTGCCGCGGTAATCGTTGGCGAAAAGCGTGTGCACCTCACCGATATCACCGCCGTGAATGCGCTTCATCATCGCGCGGAAACCGTTGCCATAGCGTAAACACAAACCGCTCACCACGCTGAGGTTCTTCTTGCGCGCCAGCTTGCAGGTCTCCAGCACCGACCGCACACCGGGTGCATCCACGGCCACCGGTTTTTCAGCAAAAACGTGTTTTCCA
>CBFHWX010000135.1:0-5881 GCA_965659445.1 Limisphaerales bacterium
GCGGCATGAAAGGCCTGAAGAATTACCTGCTGGCCAACCGACAGGACCAGTTCGCGCGTGCGAGGGTGCATAAGATGGCTGCCTATGCGCTTGGTCGGCCCTTGACCTTTGGTGATCGAGCCGAGGTAGATCGCATCACTGCCGCGCTGCGCAAGCGTGGCGACGGCTTGGCGGACCTTGTCTTTCTGATTGTGAAAAGTGATTTATTTCAGTTAAATTAGACCCGAAGGAGCTAAGGCCATGAACGTGAATTTATCCTCCCTTGATCGTCGGAAGTTTCTGCGCGGTGCCGGCGTGGCGCTAGCGTTGCCGTGGTTGGAAACTTTTGCTGATACCTCCCGTGCCGCGAGCAAGCCCGTTCAGCGTAAGAGGCTGGCATGTTTTTACCTGCCCGACGGAGTGCCCATGCCGCTGGAGAAGGATCCTTCCTTCAAAGACTGGAGTTGGTTCCCACACGGCGGGCTAAAGGATTTCAAGCTCACCAAGTGCATGGAGACGCTTGAACCTTTGCGCGATGAATTGACCGTTTTCTCGGGCTTGTCGAACCCCGCCTTGCGGCGCGTGCACGGCCACGCCAATGCAGACCAGTTTATTACTGCCGCGGACACTGGCGCTGATGGCGATTATCACAACAGCATTTCACTCGATCAGGTGTTTGCCGCGCACGCCGGCGAGCACACGCGGCACGCGTCGCTAGTGATGTCCACTGACGGCGGCACGGGCTCGCCGCGCGGTGCACACACGTTGTCTTACAATGCTCAGGGCCGACCCATCCCTGCTGAGCACAAGCCCAAGCGTATTTTTGACATGCTATTCGTGAAGAGTGGCCCGGATGCCGCGCGCCGCCTCGATCTTAGCCAAAGCGTTCTCGATGATCTCATAGGGGATGCTCGCTCGCTGTCACGCTCACTCTCAAAGCGCGATCAGGAGACGCTCGCCGAATATTTGCAGTCTGTGCGCGATACGGAAGTTAAGGTGGAGAAAGCCAAGCGCTGGCTAAATATCCCTCTGCCGAAGGTCGATACCGATTTTCTCAAGCTTGATGTTACGCCTGAGGATCCGCGCAACTTCCTGCGCACCATGTACGAGCTGATTTACCTTGCGTTTAAGACTGACACCACGCGCGTGGCTACTTACCAACTCGGGCGCGAAAACGGTGTGGGCATCAGTGACTACCTCGCGCGCGCGGTGGGATTCAAGGCTTCTCACTATCTTTCGCATGAAACGAAGAAACCCGACGGTTACAAGAATTTCGGCACCTACTGCCGCTTCATTAATGATGAGCTCGGCCGCTTTGCCAGCCGACTTAAGGCCACGCCAGAACCCGGAGGTGAAGGCAATATGCTCGATCACACTGCGCTCTTTTTCGGCTCGGCATCCAGTGCCTTCCACCTTTCGCGCAACTACCCGCTGCTACTCATTGGCGGCCGCAAGCTGGGCTTTAAGCACGGACAATACCTCAAGTACGGTCAGGGTAACAACAAACACCAGGCTACCGCCGGCATTAGTTCTGATGCCGGCTGGCGTGGCGAGATGAACTTCAGTGAGCTGCCGACCGCAAACCTTTACCTCACCATGCTCCACAAGCTCGGCGTCGAGGCCAAGAGCTTCGCCGGTAGCACGGAGACGCTGAGCGAGGTGTAGGCCGGCATAATTGCTGATGCGCGGGATCAAGGCACTTGGTGTTTAAGTCCTGTTGGGTACAATTTGTAATCAATGGATTTACTGACCCAAGGATTAGTCGGTTCTGCCGTTGCCCAATCTTTTTCCGAACCAAAGGCTCAATACCGAGTGGCTTTATGCGGGGCAATTGCCGGCATGGCTCCTGATTTAGATGCCCTTATTAGTTCCTCGGCTGACCCGCTTCTTAATCTGGATTATCACCGTCATTTCTCTCATTCCCTTGCCTTTATTCCATTGGGTGTCTCAATCGTGGCACTTTTGATCTGGTTTCTTTCACGCCGCCGTTTCTCTTTTCGTGAGACTTGGGTAGCCTGCTTTTTGGGTTATAGTACTCATGGTTTACTGGATGCCTGTACCAGTTACGGGACCCATCTTTTGTGGCCTTTTGCTTTGGAGAGAGTTTCGTGGAATCTCGTTTCCATCATTGATCCATTGTTCAGTCTGCCGCTTCTTATTCTAATAATATTGGGAGTATGGTATCGACGGATTTGGTGCCCCCGTGCGGCTGCAATTTTCTGTCTGATTTATCTTCTATTTGCAGTCAGTCAACATCGGGAGGCCGAAATGGCTCAATCTGAATTAATAAGTCAGAGAGACCATAATGCCACCAAACAAATCATTAAGCCGAGTATTGGAAATGTTTTTCTGCATCGTTCGGTTTACCTTCATGATGGGGTCTATTATGTGGATGCTATTCATGTATTTCCCGGTTTATCTTCAAAGATTTATGCTGGTGGTGAAGTTGGAGCTCTTAACATAAAAGAAGCGTTCCCTCAGTTTAAAGAAAGCAAACGACTGATGAAAGACGTGTCTCGGTTTTCCCGTTTGTCCAACGGTTATTTGTGTCAACACCCTGAACTGGATGATATTATAGGGGATGTTCGTTATGGAATGTTGCCGACCTCAGTGATTCCATTGTGGGGGATAAAGATTAATCCTGTTAATCCTGAAGAGGTTCCCACGTTCGTTAAATTCAGAAAAATAGGGGAGGGAGATCTTGATACATTTTATGGAATGCTTTTTCGTCGTTAAAGGCGAAGCGATGAATGTACGAATTCAAAGTGCACACCACCGGCCCATTGATCGTTGAGTTGGCTGGAAAATGAGTTTTATCAGTTGAAAGACAGCCCGTTTGTTTCCATGCTCTGACCGTTCCTATTTATTTCCTATGAAACACACCAATGCTATCTTGGCCTGTTTGCTGGCCGTTTTCTTTCACGCCGCTGAATCCTCTTTTGCGGCCAAGCCCAATTTCGTCATCATCTTTACTGACGATCAGGGCTACGGCGACCTGAGCTGTTTCGGATCCAAGACCATCAAGACGCCCAATATCGACCGCATCGCCAAAGAAGGTCGGAAGTTCACGAGCTTCATGGTGGCCTCGCCGGTTTGTACACCTTCGCGTGCAGCCCTGCTCACCGGTTGTTACCCCAAGCGTGTCGGGATGCACCAGCATGTCCTTTTTCCGGCATCGACCAAGGGATTGAACTCCAAGGAACACACCATCGCCGACCACCTGAAATCCCAAGGCTACGCCACCGCCTGTTTTGGCAAGTGGCACCTAGGTCACCATAAGGAAGTGTTGCCAACTTCCAACGGCTTCGACACTTACTATGGTATCCCGTACTCCAACGACATGAATCATCCCGATAACAAGGACAAACCACGCGGTGGTTGGGCGGGCATGGATATTCTGTGGGATGATCCTGAGTCGACGCTCACCAAGTGGAAGACTCCACTCTTTGAGGATGAGAAAATTGTCGAGTTGCCTGTGGATCAGCGCACCGTCACCCGGCGTTACACGCAGAAGTCCATCGACTTTATAAAGGCCAACAAGGGTAAGCCGTTCTTTGTATACCTGCCACATTCCATGCCGCACATCCCGCTTTATGTCCCCGATGAAATCCGTGATCCCAATCCCAAGAATGCCTACATTAATACTATTGAGCATATCGATTCTGAAGTGGGCCGTTTATTAAAGACACTGGATGACTTAAAGCTGGTGGATAACACCTATGTCATCTACACAACTGACAATGGTCCTTGGTTGCAGTTTCGGCACCACGGAGGTTCGGCTGGGCTGCTTCGTGAGGGAAAGGGGACGACTTTTGAGGGCGGCCAGCGCGTCCCCTGTGTCATGCGTGGTCCGGGTATTCCTGTAGGCACAGTTTGCGATGAGCTTACCGGAACGATTGATATCCTGCCGACGATCGCTTCACTTACCGGCAAGGCGTTGCCTAAAGGAAAGAAAATTGATGGCATGGATGTATCCGGTCTTTGGAAAGGGACGATAAAAAAATCGCCCCGCAAGGAATTCCTGCACTATACCTCTCGTGGTGATATTGAGGGTCTACGGAGCGGCAATTGGAAGCTGCTCGTGAAAAGGGCACGGCGCAACAATAATAATAGGCCTCCTCAATTGCATCTCTTTGACCTTTCCAAGGACGTGGGTGAGAAGAACAATCTGGCACAAGCAAAGCCCGAAGTAGTCAAGGAGTTGCATGTTCGTATGAAAGCACTTGATGCTGAAATTACGAAAAACGCGCGCAAACCATGGTTTAAGAATTGAGCTGGGCCATTAAGCGGTCTCTTCTTCAACCGTTTTGGAGTCGGGTTCTCGAAAAAAGAGGGCAAAAATAATCAGCACGCCGACTGAGAGGATGGCGGGGACGGGCCAAATATTGGCCCACTCGTGGGTTTTGTTTCCGGCTTTGTCGACTATTTCATACATGGCGAGCACCTTGCCGGCCAGCATGGTGCCGACAAAGGCACCGACACCCCAGAGGATGAAGGCGATGAAGCCTTGGCAGGCGGCGCGGATTTTGGGGTTAGCCTCGTCATCCACATAAAGCTGGCCAGCGATGAAAAGGAAATCGTAACAGACACCGTGCATCAAAATGGCGGCGAAGATCAGCGGCGCCTGTAGGGTGGCGACGTTGACACTGCCACCGAGGCAGAAATATCGCGCAGCCCAAGCGAGGATCCCCAGGAAGATAGTTTTTTTGTAGCCGAATTTTTTCAGCATAATGGGCAGGAGAAACATGAAGACGATGTCGGAGACCTGCGCGAGCGACATCTTGCCGGCGATGTGGGTCCATTCGAGTTCAGTGAGGTAGATCCCCATCATCACGAAGTAAAAATAAAGCGGTATGCAAATCAAAAACATGCAGAAGATAAAGATTGCGAATGACGGCTTTTTCATCAGCGAAAGTGCATCGAGTCCGAGCAATTCACCGAAGCTGACATCCTTACCGGTTTTCTGTGGAGGTGTGTGTGGCAGCATTAGCGAAAAGATCGCCAACGCGATGGAAGCTCCTCCCGCAAGGTAGAATTGAATTGTGGATTGTTCTCCCTTCAAAAGTGTCAAGGTGACACCCCCACCAATCCACCCCACCGCTGACCACAGTTTGACTCGGGGGAAGGCCGTTTTTGCATCCTCAAGATGACTAAGCGCCAGCGAGTTTCCAAGGGCGAGTGTTGGAGTATAGAGCGCGCAATAGAGAATCAGGGTTGAGTAGAAAGGCAGAAAAGTATCGAATCGGGGAAGCAGACAAAGGGTGGCGCCGCCAAGCAGAGCCAATACCGCCAGCATTTTCTCTGAAGGAAAATAACGATCCGCGAGCAGTCCGATAAAAAACGGGGAAATCATCGATCCTATGGCAAAGGCTCCATAGGCTGCTCCGATCTCTTGGCCGCCGAATTTCAGAGTATTGGCAAGATAGGCTCCCATGCTGACGTACCAGCTCCCCCAGATGAAGTATTGCAGGAAATTAAAGAAAGACAGTTTGACTTTGAGTTGCGTCTGCATGGTTTGGAGTGTTTGGTTCCCTCAAGAGATAGAGATGCTGTTCTCTCGAGTGAAGCGAAAAGAACCCTGCCCCTTCGAAATCGCTGGAAACGCCCTGTACTATCGGCTGCCTACTTCTCCTTTTTCGCTAGGGCCTTCTCGATAAAGGGCCACATTTTATCAGGATAGAATCGGTGGCCACTATTGCCCCATTCCAATTCGGTGTTATTGGGCGCGCCTACTGCCTTGAAGATATTCTTTAGTTGTCCGCCCAGTTTATCGACCGTAGGACGGTGATGGAGGCCATCACTTACTCCATGCACGATTAAAAGGTGCCGCGGTGCCACCAGTCCTCCCAGTTCTTTCCAGTCGCCCCAGTTGCGCAGCTTCGGGACTAGGCAACAATCGCAG
>CBFHWX010000136.1:0-5759 GCA_965659445.1 Limisphaerales bacterium
TTGCCGCCGCGGACAACCCGCTCACCGCTCGCGTCATTGCCAATCGCGTGTGGCTGAACCACTTCGGCCGTGGTCTGGTGTCCACGCCGAATGACTTCGGCACTCAATGCCAACCGCCGACGCATCCGGCGTTGCTCGACTGGCTGGCCACCGAGCTCATCCGCAACAAGTGGTCGCTCAAGGCACTGCACCGTCCCATCATGCTCTCGGCCACCTACCAAACCGCCGCCGCCGAGAGCCCCGCGCAGAAACTTTACGGCGCCTTCACTCCACGCCGACTCAGCGCTGAGGAACTGCGCGACACGCTGCTCACTCTTAGCGGCACGCTGGCCCTCGCCATGCCCGAGGGTCATCCGTTTCCTGCCAAGCGCAACGGGCTCAGTCAGCACAATCCGTTTCGCGCGAACTACGAGCACCAACACCGCAGCGTGTACCTCATGGTACAGCGCATCCAGCGCCGGCCGTTGATGGCGATTTTTGACGGCGCCGATCCCAACGCCAGCACCGGCCAGCGCCGTCTCAGCAACGTGCCTACGCAGGCGCTCTATTTCTTGAACAACGAATTCCTGCACACACACGCCACCGGGATCGCCAAGCAACTGGCTGCCACGCAGGACGCTGGCGCCCGCATCCACCGCGCCCACACGCTGGCCCTCGGCCGGCCCGCCACACCCGTCGAGCTCGCCGAGGCTCGCGAGTTTATCACCGCCTACACCGCCGCTGCCGATGAACCCAAGGCCTGGGCCGCTTGGTGCCGCGTGTTGTTGAGCAGCAATGAGTTTTTGTTTGTGGAGTAACATGAAACCCTTCCGATACAACCCGCAACGCCGGCATTTTCTGCGGTCGATGGCCGCGGGGTCGGTGCTGTTGCCGGCGCTGGTTTCGGAGATGCTGGGGGCGGACCGCGCGAATCCGCTGGCGCCGCGGCGGCCGCATTTTTCGCCGCAGGCCAAGCGTGTCATTTTCATGAACCTTAGCGGAGGCGTGTCGCACATCGACACGTTTGACCCCAAGCCCGAGCTGATCAAGAGCCACGGCAAGGAGATTCCGAAGGGCGACCATCCGGAGATTCAAAACCGGCCAGGCTACGAGCGCATTTTCCTGAAGCGTACGCAGTGGGATTTCAAAAAGTACGGCCAGTGCGGCAAGGAGGTCAGCGCGCTGTTTCCCGAGGTGGCCAAGTGCGTGGATGACATCGCGTTTATCAATAGCATGCACACCAGCCACTCGAACCATTACAATGCCACGCTCGGCATGCACACCGGCTCGTTCACAGTCAGCCGGCCGAGCATCGGCGCATGGGTAAGTTACGGACTGGGCACGGAGAACCGGAACCTGCCGTCGTTCATGGTGCTGGCGCCGCAGTCGCCCTACGCGGGCGGCCAGGTGTGGGGCTCGGATTTCCTGCCCGGCGCGCATCAGGGCACCCGCGTGCAGCCCAGCGCCAGCCCCGTGCCGAACATCACCCCGCGCGTGCCGCGCAACCTGCAGGAACTCGAGCTGGCCGCCCTGCGCAAGCGCAACCAACGCCACCTTCAGACCAGCCCGGCCAATCCCGAGCTGGCCACCCGCATGCGCGCGTTTGAAACTGCCTTCGGCATGCAGATGGCTGTGCCCGAAGCATTTGATTTCCAGAAGGAAACCGACGCTACACATGCGCTGTACGGAATGAAACGCGGCCAGACCAATGGCTTCGGCTGGCAATGCCTCGCCGCCCGGCGGTTGGCCGAGCGCGGCGTGCGGTTCATCGAGCTCATTCACACCGGCTCCTCCGGCAACTGGGACAGCCACGGCAACATGATGGACCACCAACGCCTCGCCAAGCAGATCGACCGACCCATTTACGGGCTGCTCACCGACCTCAAGAGTCGGGGCATGCTGGATGACACGCTTGTGGTGTGGACCACCGAGTTCGGCCGCACTCCCTTCAACAACAAGGCCGACGCCCCCGGGCGCGAACATCACAACTGGGCCTTCACCACCTTCCTCGCCGGTGGCGGTGTGAAAGGCGGCGTCACCCACGGCGCCACCGATGAGATCGGTCTCAAATCCGTTGTTGACCCCGTGCACGCCCACGATTTTCACGCCACCATCCTGCACCTCCTCGGCCTCAATCACGAACACCTCACTCACTTCCACGACGGCCGCAACTTCCGCCTCACCGACGTCTTCGGCAACGTCGTACACGACATCATCGCGTAGGCAGTCGGATGAAACGCAGCATCGATTACAAAGAAACAGCTACCACCTAATTCTCTCTGCGTTCAGTCCTTGAGCAATTGGTATACAACGTTGCTCAACGCTTACGGCAACCCGATCGAGCATTACGGTGATCTGGACCTAACCATGCAACGCAATCGTCTCAAACAGACAGGGGCGATCGACAGATTCTTGATCTAGGCCATTGCCTCCGCCCCAAGACAAGCCGTAGTCTCACTAAGGGCGGGGAAGTCTGTTCGAACGTCGAACGGTAGCCCCCCCCGCTAATACGCACCACCCGCACCCGTACTCCCGCCACCCTCGCACCACTCGTTCACTACGCGCTGCACACCCTTACCGCTGGCCGGCTTCTTACGGTTGGCCACCCTTGCAAGCTCCCGTATCTCCTCGCGCAGACGCTCCATCTCGACCTTCAGCTCGCTCTGTGCGGCCTTTCGGCCCTGCTCGACAGCATCACGCACCACCGACCTCAGGTCGCACCCCAGCTGGTCGTTTAACGGCACTAACACCTTGGGCACACACTCGTGCAGACCGAAGAACTGCGACAACTCGGCCGTTACAAACCGCCAGTGACCGCGCGGGGTAAAGCGCTTAGGCCGTATCTTGCCGGCCGCCACGAATTGACGGAGTACCGTGGGTGAAATGCCAAACAGACGGCTCGCTTGGCCGATCCGCATTGAGTACCACGCCGCTTTTTTGCTGCGGCTGATCGGGCTTTGTGGTGGGGTTTTGGCACTATGAACAAAATTACGTTATTAATAATTGCAATTAGTGTCGTGTTAATGACGGGCTGCTTTAAATCGTGTGAACATAATAATCCGTGGAGTGGCTCTTTTCAGCTATTCGATTGCGCAAAACCCGACCCCGACAATAACGCGAGAAAAAAGGAAAATTAACCTGATGCAAACACGCGGTAATTAATCTTAAGGCATGCATAGAATATATCGCTTATCTTCCGCAATCCTCTAATTTTGACGTTGCGTCCGTCAATTCCCTGAATAAACTCTGCCCGTTGTCATTACTGTTTAGTGTCATTTATTAACGTGAAAGTGAAACAACTAGTGGCACAAGCAAGGAACACTTATTGTTATAACCCACAAAAACAACACTGCCGGTGTGGTGGAATTGGTAGACACAGGGGACTTAAAATCCCCCGGCCTTTAAAAGCCGTGACGGTTCGAGTCCGTCCGCCGGTACCATTTATATATTGAATGAATGCTGAAGCTAAGATTGCTGAATTAGAGCTGCAATTGCCGCCCCCTCCAAAGCCCGGTGGGGTGTATCGACCAGTGCTGATTAGCGGAAACTTTGCTTATGTTTCCGGCCATGGTCCGGTTTTGAAGGATGAGAGTTATATTACCGGCACAGTTGGGGGCGAACTTGATGCTGCGGCCGGGAAAAATGCCGCCAGACAGACGGGCCTTGCCATCCTTGCCTCATTGCGCGCGCACCTTGGCAGTCTGGATAGAGTCAAGCAACTGGTGAAATCATTCGGTATGGTGAACGCCACGCCGGATTTTGCAGATCATCCCCAGGTGATAAACGGCTACAGTGAACTCATGGCCGAGGTGTTTGGGCCTGAAAATGGTGTTGGCACACGCAGTGCCGTCGGAATGGGATCACTGCCGAACAATATTCCGGTGGAGATTGAAGCTGTGTTTGAAGTCATTGAGGGATAATCATGGCCGATGACTGGTATCGCATTTCGAACGAGGCGGAAATCCCGTCACCAGCGTTATTGATCTATCCCGACCGAGTCTATCGAAATCTTCAGAGAATGATCGAAATCGCGGGTGATGCGGAACGTCTTCGTCCTCATGTCAAGACACACAAGTTGCCGGAGATCATTGGCATGCATCTTAGCTTGGGCATTACCCGCTTTAAGTGTGCCACCATCGCTGAGGCGGAGATGGTGGCTGGATCCGGAGGACAGGATGTTCTGCTAGCCCATCAACCCGTTGGGCCAAATGCTGTGCGGCTTCGTTTTTTGGCTGATCGATATCCCAAGACCAAGTGGGCCACAGTGGTGGATGATATCAGCATGGTGCAAACCCTGAGTGATGTTTTTGCCGGTGCGGAGAGTGACTTGGCCGTTTACCTCGATCTTAACTGCGGCATGAACCGCACCGGAATTACTCCAGGTCCTGCTGCCCTGGAAATTTATAAAGCGATTGATAATGCTCCGGGGTTGATGGTTGGTGGGTTGCACGCATATGACGGTCATAATCATGAACAGGATCTTGTGAAACGCACTGCTAAATGCGAATCGGATTTTAAGCCAGTGTTGGATTTTCGAAATCAGCTCGAGGAGTCTGGCATGGAGGTTCCCAGTTTAGTTGCGAGTGGCACGCCGACTTTTCCAATTCATTCCTGTCACACTGATCGCCAATGCAGTCCTGGAACCACCGTGCTGTGGGATTTTGGATACAGCGATGGATTACCTGACTTGCCTTTTGAATATGCCGCAGTCCTTCTCACAAGAGTTATCAGTAAGCCGGGTAAAAATCGTGTCTGTCTCGATTTAGGGCACAAAGCCGTGGCGGCAGATAAACCCCAGCCACGTGTCCGTTTGTTTGATATGAAATCTGCCAAGCCCATTGTGCATAGTGAGGAACATTTGACGGTTGAAGCCAAGAATGCAGAGAGCCTTTCTGTGGGCGACTGTTGTTATGGTGTTCCTGTACACATTTGTCCCACGGTGGCTTTACACGACATTGCATGGGTAGTGCGCGAGGGACGAGCTGGGCTAACCTGGGAAATTGCCGCCCGACGGCGTAGTCTAGGAGTTTAACCATGTGGGTATTTGACGCGCACCTAGATCTCTCCATGAACGCGTTGGAGTGGAATCGGGATCTTACTCAAACTGTCGCCGCAATTCGTAAACGGGAAAAAGGTCAAACCGATAAGAAAGATCGCGGGAGCAGTATGGTGGCTCTGCCAGACATGCGGCGAGGCCAGGTTGGTATTTGTGTAGCCACGCAAATTGCTCGTTATGTTAAGTCGACCAATAATCTTCAAGGTTGGCATTCGCCTGAACAAGCATGGGCGCAAACTCAGGGCCAGTTAGCGTGGTATCGTGCAATGGAAGAATGTGGGGAGATGGTGCAAATTACTGATGCTGAAGGGCTCAATAGGCATGCCGATATCTGGGTGAACAATTCGGATGCGACTTCGCCCATTGGTTATATTCTCAGCCTTGAGGGGGCCGACTCCATTGTGTCCCCTTCACGATTAGAAAGTTCGTATGCGCAGGGCCTGCGCGCTCTGGGCCTTTCACATTATGGCCCTGGCACTTATGCGCAAGGAACGGCACACACAGGGGGATTGGGTCCACGTGGAAGGGAATTGCTTTCAGAAATGGACCGCTTGGGAATTATTCTTGATGCGACTCATTTGTGTGATGAAAGTTTTTGGGAAGCACTGGATAGTTTTAATGGTCCTATCTGGGCAAGTCATAACAACTGTCGCGCGCTTGTTCCGAATGACCGGCAATTTTCTGACGAACAAATTAAGGCACTTGTGGATCGGGGTGCTGTGAT
>CBFHWX010000137.1:0-5673 GCA_965659445.1 Limisphaerales bacterium
CCCGACCCGAGCCGGAAGGTTCATCAGCCTGGATGGCATGGGCCATTGGAGGTGCCACGGTCGGTGTTGTCGCCATAGTGATCACGCTCAATTCCAATTTACCTCAGGATCCGGATCCCATGAAAATGGCGAAGGCCGCTGAAGAAAAACAAACCGCTTCTGTTGGCGAGCAAGAGCTGGCTGGAACAACTGAAACAGTGGTCGCGAAGGCAAAGGAGCAGGAGAATCCAGCCGTCAGGCGAATTGCATCAGTCACGGGGAAGAGCGTTCCCGGGAGTGCTCCTCGAGAAGTGCCGGCCGCCACGACTTTCAATGACACTACACCCGAGGTGGAGGTTGCCGGTGGGTTTGCTCCGCGCAAGGTCAATGTCCAGAAGCGGGACGCGACCTTCTACAAGGATATCCGTGAGATGCGACAGGATTTCACACAATCAAACCTCCCAGTTGCCAATCGCAAGAATGTTTTGCCCGAGGCAGTGCTGGTCGATTTCCAGGTGGAACGCACGGGGAATCAAGTTCGCGTCATCGATCAAGATGGCTCGGTATACACCGGCAACGTGATCAACGAGGAGCAATATAGCTCCGTGACCGAGGATAAGGCGATCCCAGCCAAACTACCTGCAGCCAACGGAAGAGCGGAAGTGGCCGATGCTCTGAGAGCTCCAATCGCGACCGTACGGGCGGCACAACGCAATCGCGTCGCCTCTCGTGGCCAGTTTTATTTCCGTGTACAGGGTCTTAACCGGACTTTGGGCAAGGCGGTTGTCCTTGAGGCCACGCTCGATAGTCCGCCAGACAAACTCATTGAGGCTGGCAAGCTTACTGCACTCAAATCCAAGGACCGTGCGAAGGAAGATGGAGAGCTCAAGGCCGCTGAGGGAAAAAAAGAACTGAGCGTTCAAAATATGCAGGCCATTCGTGCCATCGCCCGCATGCGAGTATTGGGCAATGCCCGAATTGAAAAAGCCAACTACGCGGTGGACGCCTACCTGCAACAGCCAGCCTTACCAGCCAAGGCGATGATCAAGCCCACTCAGGCAAGAGAGAAATAATTCGCGCTAAAACAGCGCCAGAAAATCACCCAGCAACTTCGAGGCAATCCAGCCGACGGTAATCAAGGCCAACCAAGCGGCCAGCGCCACCACGGAAATGCAAAGGCCAGTGATGGCCAGGTGCCGCCCCTCCAATGCTCCGTCACTTTCGTCAATACGCTTCAGCGCAACGATTCCCAGTGGCAGAGCCGCCAGCGCCGGGAAAAATAGAAAACCCATCAAGGCCGAGAGCATGCATAGGATTGATAGTGCGCTGACTCTTACTTCACCCGCCTTCGCGACCTGTGTTGCTGGGGTATCTTCCTCTGTGACCACTTCCGATTCGCCACGATCCGGATAATCCAGCGTCGGCGGGTCCTCAATTAACTTTGGATTTTCAGTAACCATGATATTTACTCACTTTCCCTGATTTCTTTCCGTCTCGGGAAATCCCCAATTTTGCGGCGTTAAAGGTTGCCTTAAGAGGCACACCAGGCAACCAGCGACACCACCTTCGCCAGAAATTATCACACGGGACTTCACGCCCAGCATCTATCAAAAAAACCCCGTGCTGTCGACAAAGTAATTAACAGGGGTATGCTAAATATTGGGTGTCAGGACGATATCATTGATTCTCAAATGGTTAACTTTCACGCCCCACTTGTCCGTGGCTTCGTCCAAAACTTGACTGAGTTCACTGCTAATTTTCTCTCGCGAGTCATGGCACTCCTTCAGGTCCAGTTTACCCACCAAATTACGGATGAATGTTATGTATAGCTTATCGATGGCGTCAGGTAGGCTTGCAATCTCGTAGATGGCCTTTGTTGGGTCGATGATCTGGAAAAATAAGTCTGCGGTAATTTGGATATTTTCGTTGTCCTTTGTGGTCACGTTGTCCTTGGCGTAATGATACACCTGCTCCCTTAAATCAATCGTGGCGTTTTCGATGTCCATCACGGTTACATTACCATCGTTGTCCTTGCGAAAGATACGCTGGTGAATTGAGCGCGGGCGATCCATCACGGGCATGATGAAATTAAGGCCAGCATTTAAAGTTCTGTCATATTTTCCAAATCGTTCGATCACCATGCATTCGGCTTGCTTGACAATTTTGCCGCACTTCAGGATTGTCGATATGACGACGATTGCTAAGACACCTGTAAAGGCAAGAAGGAAGTCTATTTCACCGAACATTGGAGTGGAGGGGTATTCCATAACTGTGATTCACCTTAACGGCACATCCCCAAATTGCAATAATTGTGAATGAAAGTAAGTTGCCTCCTTCAACATCGTAGCGCAATGTTTGTTAGTGCTGTTGCACTTTGATAGAGACGGGGATCCGTTCGGACCGTATCCACTGGAGGAAGCGCGTGAGTATCTAAAGCGCGGTGAGATTCTGCCCACCGATCAGGCGTGGTTCGAGGGCGCGGCGAATTGGATGCCGGTGGTAGAAGTGCCGGGCATGATCGGCATGACTGTCGGAGCGCCCCCGCCTCCGCCACCAGCTGCGCCCCCGCCACCAGCTCCCGCACAAGTGACTGTGGTTGCGCATTACACTTCAGCCACAACCAAGTTTAATAAGCGTTTTTTCGAGTCCGAGATCGGGCGTTTTCTCAAGCTCAATCCCGAGGAAAATCCGGAGCGACTGTTCATGCGCACGCGTAACGGTGACTTTTCCCTCTATCGTGTGGCGAAGGCCGAGCAGGATCACTGTATTATTTCCGTAGATCTCGATGGGGTTCGCAAGGATAAGCGCATCGATTATTTTAACATCAATGAAATTGAAGTGCAGGGAGGTTAGGTTGATGCTGCTGTGGTCGGTGGGTTGTGCCGAGCAAAATTCTACGAAGATGATTGAAGCAGTTTTTGATTATAACAAACAATGAGGCTTAATTTCTGCAGTGTTGCTCTGTTGCTAATGGCCTTCGGGTGTGCTGGTCCGCGCGGCACTACGAAGGAAGTTGAAGTACGGATTCAGCCCAACGAAAATAGAATCGAGTTGGAAGAACTGGTTCAGAGTATTTTTTCCAAGGTAAATGAGCATCGAGCAGGGAAAAATCTACCAAGGCTAATTTTAAATGAAGAAATAAACCTTATTGCGAGACGGCATAGTGCATCCATGGCTCAGGGTGTGATCGGATTTAGTCACCATGGTACACACAGTCGTTTTCGTAGAATTGGGAAATATGTAGGGGGAATGCGCAAAGCTGAAAATCTTGCGAGAATATGGGGGCATAAAGATCCCGCCACAAAAGCGATTGAAGAATGGATTAAAAGTCCTTCTCACAGGAAAGCCATGGAGGATGGCAGATTTAGGGTTACGGGTATTGGCGTCGCAAAATCATTAGATGGGAAATACTATTTTACACAATTATTTGTTCAACCGTTGCGTTAATTTCTTGAGCAATTTAAGGTGAGCTGAGGTGAAAGGTAGTGATCGTATTTCATTCAACGTGCACCACGTTCCCTTACCGTGTTTTTCATTGATCAGATGAGCATTCAATTGAATTCGATAACGGGTAATGGAATGTCTAGCTGAGGCGAAGGGCGGTCCGTTTTTCTTCGATGAAAATTTATTACCGGAGTCGCTGTTTGGAAATTCCCAGAAGTCGGCGTTCACGCCGTTGGTGGGCCGTTTCTGTACGAGGTAGCGGTCACCGCGAGTGACGATGAATACGTCGATCTGTTTATCTTCGTAACGGGTACGGTCGCCTTTGGTAGGGATAGAAGGGATAGTATTGTCACGGCGGGCGACGCAACTGCGGGCTACGGGGCATGCGGTACAGTTCGGTTGGCACGGGGTGCACACGGTGGAACCGAGTTCCATGAGGGATTGGTTCAGAGCGGAACAATCATCTGCCTTGGTAACGAGTGATTCTGCCAGTGTCCACAAGTGATCGTTGATGGCTTTGTCCTTGGGGTTTTCACGGATGCCAAAAATGCGCGTAAGGATGCGGGTGACATTGCCATCTACAATTGGCTGGGGAAGACCGAAAGCTATGCTGCTGATGGCACCGGCTGTGTAGCGCCCAATTCCGGGTAAGGTGCGAATGGTTTCGGGGTCGCGCGGGAATTTGCCATCATGGTTTTTAACGATTTCCTTTGCTGCCGCCTGCAGATTTCGGGCGCGCGAATAGTAGCCCAGGCCTTCCCAGAGCTTAAGCACGCGTTCTGGTTTGGCACGTGCGAGTTTTTGCACGGTGGGTAGTGCACGCATCCAGCGTTTCCAATAGGGGATGACGGTGGCCACCTGCGTTTGTTGAAGCATGATTTCAGAAACCCAAATGGCGTAAGGATTCCGTGTGCGGCGCCATGGCAGATCACGCGCGTGGTCGGCGTACCAATCCAGCAGAAGCGGGACAAGGCGACGGGCTTTGCGGCGATACGGCACACAACATCGTCTTAAGGCAGCGGACGATTGTCAAAGCGATTTGCATTTGCGCAGGTGGTTGAGTGGTGTACAGAAGGGCATGCAATTATTATCTAAATTTGCCGTCGCGATCGCCCTGTGCGCAGGGTTCGTAATTGAGGCGCAGGCGGCTGAGTTTGTTTCCATTTTTAACGGGAAAAACCTGGAAGGTTGGACGGTGAAGATTAAAGGCCAGCCCGTGGGGGAAAATTATCAGGACACGTTTCGTGTGGAGGAAGGAGTGCTAAAGGTGGGCTACGCAGGTTACAAGGAGTTTGCGGAGCAGTTCGGTCATATCTTTTACGAAGCGAAGGTGTCGCATTACCGGATTCGCGTGGAACATCGGTTTGTCGGCGAGCAATTGAGGGGTGGTCCGGGTTGGGCTTATCGCAATAGCGGCATCATGTTGCACTGTCAGGATCCGAAAACAATGGCGCTGGATCAGAATTTTCCTGTGTCCATCGAAGTGCAGCTGTTGGGGGGCAAGGAAAAGGGTGAACGGACAACTGCAAATCTCTGTACGCCGGGTACCAATGTAGTGATGGATGGCAAGTTGCAGACACGGCATTGTTTTAACAGTAAGTCCAAAACCTACCGAGGCGATCAATGGGTGACGGTAGAAGTGGAGGTGCGTGGTGGCGAAGTGATTAAACACTTCGTAAATGGAAACGAAGTGATGAACTATATGAAACCGCAGTACGACCCGCGCGACGCGGATGCCAAGAAGCTCATTAAGGACGGGCAGTTGACACTAAAGGAGGGCTATATCTCGCTACAGTCGGAGAGTCATCCGGTGGAGTTTCGCAAGGTGGAACTGATGGTGCTGGGGAAGTAATGGGCGAAGCGGCGCTGACATCCTACACCTGCAAGCTTACTGACGAACAGGCGGCGCAACTTGAGGCGTACCTGTTGGAACGCGATTATGAAATGCGCGAGGTGCCGCACACACGTTTTGCGGGGCATCGCGATAAGCTCAACGTCAATTTCTATAACAGTGGAAAGTTACTGGTACAGGGCAGGGGTACTCGCGAGTTTGTGGAGTTCGTGCTGGAGCCAGAAATTCTCAAGGAGGCAAGGCTTGGCTACGAGGCGGAGATTAATCCGGATTTTATCAGGCCACGCTTCGGAGTGGATGAATCGGGTAAGGGCGATTTCTTTGGGCCGTTGGTGGTGGCAGGTGTGTACGTCAATGAATCGGTTGTGAGGCATTGGCAGGAGAAAGGCATCAAGGAT
>CBFHWX010000138.1:0-5555 GCA_965659445.1 Limisphaerales bacterium
GAAGGCGGCCCTCACCGCTGATGACCACAAGTCTAAACCGGCAGGGGACGCGCCCGTTGAGCACATTCCATCATTGATGGATAGCCTCAACAAGGACGCCAAGCCGACCAAAGGCAAGCTACGCATTCTGAAAAAGGAAGACTAGCAAGCAGTTACCAGTCGCGCCGTTCGCGCTTGTAACCGCCACCGCCGCCGCCGCCGCCACCACGGCCGCCACCGCCACGGCCACCGCCGCCGCCGCCGTATCCACGGCCGCCACCGCCTCCACCACCACGATCTTCGCGCGGACGCGCTTCATTCACGGTGAGGGGTCGGCCCATAAATTCATGGCCATTGTATTTCTCGATCGCGCTTTGCGCATCGCTGTCTGAAGAGAATGTTACAAATCCAAAGCCGCGTGACCTGCCGGTTTCCCGGTCTTGCAGAATCACTGCTTCGCTTACTTCACCTGCTTCACTGAACAACTCATTGAGGTCTTGATCCGTGGCATCCCAAGAGATGCCTCCAACAAACACTTTAGTACTCATTTTTCTATTTTATATCCGGCAACGGCATTGGCTTGTTGCAAACACTCATTGCTTGAGCGAACGCTGCCAGTTCATTTCTCTCATGGCAAGAGGTAAAATAAGAATTTTTAGCCAACAATCTTCGTATACGCCTCGCCTTCGTTGATGGTCGGCGTCTCAGGCCGGCCTTTGTAACGGTAAATAAGGTCGAGATTGCCAATGCCCATGAGGTGCAGGATGGTTGCATGGAGGTCGTGGACGTGTAGCCGGTCTTTTGTGGCCCAGAGGCCCAATTCGTCGGTAGCACCGATAACTTGGCCACCCTTTACCCCGCCTCCAGCCATCCACATGGTGAACCCGGTGGGGTTATGATCCCGCCCATCTCCTTTTTCGCTCATCGGGGTGCGGCCGAATTCACCGCCCCAAATGACTAGAGTGTCATTGAGCAGACCACGGGCCTTGAGATCTTTGAGTAAACCGGCAGTAGGCAGGTCGCTCTGGCGGCATTGCCGACTGTGATTTGCTTCCATTTTGGAATGAGAATCCCATTTACTCCCTGCTCCATGATAAATCTGGACAAATCGGGTGCCTCGTTCGACCAATCGTCTGGCTAGAAGGCAGCACCGGCCGAATGGTTCCGTATCCTTGTTGCCAAAACCATACAGTTTCTTGGTTGCTTCTGTTTCCCTAGTCAGATCGACTGCTTCGGGTGCTGCTGCCTGCATTTTATAAGCCAGTTCATAACTTCGGATTCGTGCCTCAAGTTCGGTGTTACTCTTGCGCTCTTGCAGATGTTCTTTATTAAGCTGGCGTAATAGTTCTAGCTGTCTATTTCGCATTTTGTGGCTTATCCCCTTAGGTAGGCCTAAGTGCTTGATTGGGGATACACCATGATTGAGTCTCACACCCTGATGTACGGCTGGCATGAACCCAGCGCTCCAATTGCGTGAGCCGTTGGTGGGCGTGGCTGAGGTATCGGTCATCACGACAAAGCCTGGGAGGTTCGAGTTCTCGGTGCCAAGTCCATAATTGACCCACGAACCGAGACTCGGTCGGCCACCTAGTGGTTGGCCTGAATTCATCTGGCACACACCACCGCTGTGGTTGATGCCGTTGGTCCAGCAGGATCGGATTACTGCGATATCATCCACGCACTTAGCAGTATGTGGGAGCCAGTCACTGACCCAAAGACCGCTTTTGCCATGCCGTTTCCACTGACGCTGACTGGGAAGGATAGGCGACTCGGTTTCACCCATGGCGGTAATAGGCCTCTTGAAACTTTCTGGCATGCGTTGACCGGCAAGTTTTTGGATGAGTGGTTTTGGATCAAACAAATCCATATGGCTAGGCCCACCCTCCATGAAAAGGAAAATCACGCGCTTTGCTGTGGGTGTAAAATGTGGCTGTTTGATTGCGTAAGGATTATCGTGATTAGCAGCGACGGTCGTGTCTCTTGAGAGCAAGCCTGTTAGGGCCAGTGCCCCAAAGCCAGCTCCACCGCGTAGCAGAAAATCGCGTCTTGTATTGGAGGGAAAATTTTTGCCCATATTCAGTCGATATATAGGAATGCGTTTGCGTTCAGCAGTACATGGCAATACTCGGTGAGCAATGCCAGTTGGGGGTCCGTTTGGCCTGGAGCCCAAGCAGCCTGCAACGTATTTTTATTTACTGAACTGTCGGCATAAAAATCAGGTTTGGTAAATTTCCAATGAGCGAGTGTATCTGGTCCGCCGGCTGGTTTCATTAGTAGGGTCTCCTCCGGATCCAGAGCGCGGTTGGTCAGGCGCACATTGCCGATCAATCCGTCCCACGAGTGCGACTGTGTCTGTGCCCGACCGCCAATGATGGGCGCTTGCTTGGTTACGTAATGCTTATTTTTGTTAAATGGCTTAGTGACGGTTTGCAGTGGGGCCTTGGGCTTAGACAAGTCCTGTAAAATAAAGGTCGTCTTTCCGGCACCGTTGTCACCGAACTTTAAACTCACTGCTACATAGTATGGCTTATTCAATTCCGGCCGCAAATTGGAGGCGATTACTTCGTATCCGTGATCGCCACGCTGTGGCACTCCGATCAACTGTAGGATTAGGTTGCGAGGCTGATAGGCGCTCTTGGTGCTGGTTATGCCAAGTGACCAGCCGGGTGAGGCCTTGCTGCTGTTCCATTGGGAAATAATTGTGCGCACCGAGGCGTCAGGGAAAAGTGAGTTTAGCTGAATGAACGCCTCAGCGGTGAAATTACCTTCAGGCAGTGGCCCGGGGTTGCTGGCCTCTAGACTCAGTTGAGGGCCCTTCGGTGAAAGCACTGCGGCAGGCGTGGGTTTGGGAGTTTTCAATTCGCCGGCCTCATGGGTGATTTTTTTTGCAGCAATGATCGGTGCATTGCCCGGTGCAAGAAAGGCGAGGCCGAGTGCCAATTGGGAATCAGTGGCTGACTGGCTGGTGGTAAGCTCATACGCGGCGCGGATTTGAGCGGCAGGTTCCAACTTCACCAACCGCCGGGCAAATCCCGCGGCGCGTTGCCGAGTCCAGTCGCTATTCATCAGTAGCAACGATTGCATCGCTGTGGTGGTCACGCTGCGCTTTGGCATGTGCGAAATATGGTCGGGCGTGTCGAAGGCGTGCATTACTTCATCCGGTTTATTACGCATCACCTTGCGATAAACCGAGCGCCGATTAGATTTTTCGGCATCCACGCTTGGGCCGCCTTCTTTCAAATCCAGTTGCCCGGCCATAGCCAGGAGACTGTCGCGTACCTGCTCGGCGCTCATGCGCTGCACATTGGCGCGGGCAAACCACGTGTTCGCGGGATCGGATCGTTCCGCAGCGCTATTAGAGGCGGCCTGCCGATAGGTGGCACTGGTGACCATCAATCGGTGTAAATTCTTTAGGCTCCAGCCTTCGGTAATCAACTGCGCGGCCAGCCAGTCCAACAGTTCCGGATGCGTGGGCGGTGTGCCGAGCTTGCCAAAGTCGCTGGTGTTGGTTGCCAAACCACGACCGAAATGTTGCTGCCATAAGCGGTTGACTAGCACGCGCGCGGTGAAGGGATTATCGCTCCGGGTAATCCATTTGGCCAACGCCGTGCGGCGGCCGGTGGATTGGAGCCCGTCTGCCGGCGGCGTGATATGCGCATCGTTTGGATCGAGCAGCGCGAGGAAGCCCGGTTGTACGACAGTATCTTTCTTTGGGATGCGCGTTACCGGTGCTATGGATCCGGCGTCACTCACCACAAATTTAACTTCCGGCAACAGTTTCGGCTTCTTTGACTCAAAGGGCTTCAACGCTGCATGCAGCTTTTCCCACTCTGTTTTGGTGGGGCCTTTGAGGCGCTCAGGCAATTTAGAATGTTCCAGATCGAATTGCAGTGAGGCCATTTCAGCGATCTGCCGCTCGTAGGCTGTGCGCTCTTCGGGCCGCTTGCGGATCATCGCCTTGATCTTGTCGATAAACTTGTCAAACCCTTCTCGCGTAGCGTGTTTCAACAGTACAGGGTGCTCAATAGCCCGCACCTTGCGGCGTAAGGCATCTGTTTCCTTGAGCCATTTTTGCGTGGCTTCAAAATGCGCTGTGCGCTCAGCCACCGTTCCCACAGGCATCGACACGCGTGGCAGTATCGACGCGAAGAAAGCCTGCATGCGGTAGTAATCCTTTTGCAGGATGGGATCGAACTTGTGGTCATGGCAGCGCGCGCATTGCATGCCCAGACCGAGAAATACATCGGCGGTGACATTGGTCACATCAGCTAAAATCTCGGCCCACTGCGTTTCCACATCGCGCTGATTGTGTTCATAAATCCAGTGGCGCAAAAACATTGTGGCCGTCAACGCCTCGCGGTTACCCGGATCAATCTCATCGCCGGCCAGTTGCTCGCGCACAAAGCGATCGTACGGCTTGTCGGCATTGAAGGACTTGATGACATAATCGCGATAGCGCCAGGCTTCGGGCCGGAAATGATCAGCGCGATAACCATCGGAATCGGCGTAGCGCACGAGGTCCAGCCAGAGCGACGCCTGCCGTTCGCCGTAGCGCGGGCTGGCGAGCAGGCGGTCAACCAGTTTCTCGTAAGCATCCGGTGACGGATGCTTGAGAAACGCCTCCACTTCCGCTGGTGTGGGGGGCAAGCCATTAAGATCCAGCGTCACTCGGCGAATCAGAGTGCGCAGGTTGGCGGGATTAGCCGGCGTGAATTTTTTCGCGTCAAGTTGACGGGCAATAAAGTGATCGATCTGGTTACGTGCCCACTTCTTTCCATTCTTGGGAACCGTCGGCTGGCGTACCGGTTGATAGGCCCACCATGACTTCTGCTGCTTTGTGAAATCCTGCGCTAAAACCGCCGCCGACCACAGGCAAGTCAGAATGGACCAGAAGAGTTTCATTAAGGCAATATGATGCGTGTTGAAACGGGATTATTCGAACAAATAATTATTGCTGAATCGTTCTTCGTACCGTGTTTAGTAGTGATGTATTTCCTTTCACATCCTGACCTAATTCCCAGATCATGACTCCTCCATAGCCTTGTTGGATTGCATAAGTTGTTTTACGTGCGATGGTCACAGGACCATTGAAGTGAAAGCCGCCTGCTTCATCGGAATTGGGTCTAGGTTGGTGCTTCTGGAAGATTTCGCTGTAAGTAAGGGAGGTTCCTTGTTTGTTTCTGCCGTAAAAGGGTAAGCCTAGTATCAATTTTTTTCTGGGAATCTTATTTTCTTCCCATTGATTGATATCCTTTACCGCTCCTTTGAAGGAGGAGTGAGGAGTGCCTTGATCGTAGGCCATGATATGAAATCGGTCTATAAAGGGAATGGTTTCAGGCTTGATATATTTACCCCAACCAGCAACCGCCACAGTGAGCCAAAGCCGGTGAGGCGCGAAGGCACGCTTTAATTCAATAAGCAACTTTTGGTAATTATCGATCTCTGTTTCGGTTTTTGGGTGTTCCCAGTCGATGTCTGCGCCTTGCAATTTGTGAGTCCGAATGAACGTGGTTAGATTACGAATAAAGATTGCGCGTGCGGCAAGGTTGGCTGTCATTGGGGCAAAGCCGCCTGAC
>CBFHWX010000139.1:0-5543 GCA_965659445.1 Limisphaerales bacterium
TATCCCATTCGGCTGCCCCACAGCATAGACATCTGTAGCCTTCTTTTCCCTCCGCAAAAAATGGACCGATTCCTTCCCCACGCACTCGATTTGCCAGGTTCAAGCTTACCGGATGATCGGCTTGAACCGTTGTTTCGGAGGTCAAGGGTTCACCCACTTCCAAGGGGCGCATCGGGGTGTCGGCCAATGCCAATTGATCTCCTACCGCCACACCATGAAGGTAAAGCCCATTCACCGTACCAAAACCCTTCATTTGGCCATAGACATGAGCGTGATAAGTGCCGCTCTGCATACGGACCGAACGTTGTACTAAAGGCTCAAGGGTTTTTGATCCAGCCTCAGGTGTAACAACAGCCACTTCCAAAGTGCCGATACCCGAAATATGATACTCGGAATGATTTAAAACCGACGCCGGCAATTGTACGCGCACATCTCTGGGAATTGCTGAAGCCAGCGCAACTTCCGGAGCCATCTGGATCAGGGTTTGCATCATCTCACGCCTTGCCTTGGCCAGCTCCACACCCTCACCGACCAGCTCTTTACTGCGATTGGGCGAGTTGGCGTATTCATCAGCCCACTTGGAAAAATCACGCAGTTCAGGAATAGCTTCCCGCCCCCAGTGATTGCTATAAACCGGGAAAAGAGGTGCTTCTTCGACACCTTTTTCTCCCTGACCCACGAGAGGATTCTTCTGTTCAATCCTCAAATCAGAAGGGTGCCTCGCTGGGGCTGATCGGACGTCATGTATCCGTTGGCTTTCAATCGCGCGTGTGCGTTGAATCTCAAACCGTTCCTGCGCGGATAATTGAATTGAAGTGCCGACTTCAGTTTCCGGCACCTCGAAGGCCTCACGCACAAGAAAGGCCAGCACCACACCAAACATAACCAACCAAATTAAATATTTTGTCCGCTTTTTCACAGCGTTACCCACTTGCTTGTGGTCGTCCGTATGGATGGAGTTTTAGTGTGGAGTAACCAGATTGCAATCAAAAGGCCTCGCTATAAGGCGAAAATATTTTAAATGACCAGACTAAGGTCGGAATGTAGAATGCGCCCGTGAGTTCTTCAAAGATGGAAATTCCAGGTCAGAAAACACACCCGTTGGCTATTGCTGGCATGGTCATGGCATTTATCCCGATTTTCAATTGCTTAGCATTCCCAGTATCCATCGTGGCACTGGTGCGAACCAATAACAACACTCTGAAGTACAAAGGCATGGGTCTCTGTATTGCCGCAATAATTGTCAGCCTGATTACATCCGCATTGATGATCCCTGTGGTCCCGTTGGTTGTACTTCCGAAACTTGCGGATGCAAAAAGAAATACCTGGGCAATGCAAAGTGTTGATAATCAACGCAATATCGGGGCGGCCTACACGCAATACCTAGATGATAATGACGGTTGGTATCCACGAGTACGGGGCTCAGCGGGAGTGGGAGGCAAACAAGGCAATGCCCTTGGCCACAATGGCCCGTTACCCAATATTGTATCCCGCCTCTACGGAGCCAAGGTTCCGGAGGGAGAACGACCGCTTAATAAATATGTTAGTAACCTTGAGATCTTTCACGATCCAGCAGACATGGGCGGAGGAGCGTTCAATGTGCCTAGCTGTTGGGAAGCTTTCGGCAATAGCTACCAACCCTCAGTAGCTGATGACATGTTTCGAGTGAAGCACGTGCTGGGAGAGAAAACAGAAAATAAGGACAGCTATGAAGGCACCTCCTTGCATGAACAGGAAATTACAAAAAGTCCGGCAAATAAAATCATCCAAGGCGATTGGAACTGGCCCTATGATCGCGAGGAGGCGTGGCATAGTGACATAGGCTTGGGCAAACACATCATGCTTTATGGCGATGGTCATGCAGAACAGTTTGTCTTCCCTCCTACTTCCACCATGACTAACTGGTTCCTTTCTCCTGCGCCAGATCCGAGTTTTGAGTGGTGGTAAATATAGTTTCTATACTTTTTTATATTCCTTATTTTTGTGCCGGGGTTAGCATCAGCCATGCTCTCCAAAGTCCATGCAGCGGCGTTACAAGGAGTGGATGCGTTGACGGTGGAGGTTGAAGTTCATGTAGGACCAGGCGAGGAACGTGTGGTTATGGTGGGCCTGCCGGATGCTGCCGTACGCGAATCGATCGATCGCGTGTCCACTGCGCTCACCAGTTCCGGCTATCGCCTGCCGCCGGGCAAAACCACGGTGAATCTTGCTCCCGCTGATTTGCGCAAAGAAGGCCCGAGCTTTGATCTGCCAATCGCCGTAGGTTGGCTCATCGCCAGTGAGCAGGTAGCCGAAGGGATTTCCACGGACTACGCCATGATTGGCGAGCTTGCCCTTACTGGAGCAATCCGTCGAGTGAAGGGGGTTTTATCCGTAGCTACCCACGTAAAAAAAGAAGGTAAGCGTGGGCTGTTGGTGCCCGTAGATAATGCCCCCGAGGCGGCAATGGTGGAGGGTCTTGAAGTCATTCCGGTAAAAACCGTGCGCGAGGCTGCCAGCTTTATTGCCAATACCACCCCCATCACGCCAACGCGTGTGAACACAAAGGCACTATTTCAACATCACGACAATGACGAATGTGACTTGAGTGAAGTGAAAGGACAGGAGACAGTGAAGCGCGCGCTGGAGATCGCCGCAGCTGGCGGACACAATCTCATTCTCATCGGGCCACCTGGCACCGGCAAGAGCATGATTGCCAAGCGCCTTGCCGGCATTCTACCACCTCTAACGTTGGAAGAGGCACTGGAGACCACGCGCATCCACAGCGTATCAGGCTTGTTGGAGCCCAACCAGGCACTCGTCACTCAGCGACCATTCCGCTCCCCGCATCACACCGCGAGTGATGCCGGCTTGCTGGGTGGAAACGTTAATCCTTCTCCTGGTGAAATTTCTCTCGCACATCACGGTGTGCTGTTTTTGGACGAACTGCCAGAATTTCGCCGCAGCGTTTTGGAAACCCTGCGACAGCCACTTGAGGAGGGTCACGTGACTATCAGCCGCGCGGCAGGTACCATGACCTTTCCCTCCCAGTTCATGCTGGTTGCTGCGATGAACCCCACGCCTGATGGTAAGATGCCCGCCGAAAGCCGCAGCAGCCCGCGTGAAATACAGAATTATCTCGGCCGCATATCCGGGCCGTTGCTCGATCGCATTGACCTCCATGTGGAAGTGCCTCCGGTGAAGTTTCGTGAGATGAGCGCGCAAGCCGACAGCGAATCTAGCGCTACCATTCGCGAACGCGTCATCGCCTCCCGGAGCATCCAATCCAAACGCTTTGAGGGTAAAATCGCCTGCAACGCCCGCATGCAGCCGCGTGATTTGAAACGCCACTGCACGCTAGACGATTCCACGCGCGATC
Organism: Limisphaerales bacterium; assembly: GCA_965659445.1. Classification (GTDB taxonomy): domain Bacteria; phylum Verrucomicrobiota; class Verrucomicrobiia; order Limisphaerales; family UBA1100; genus UBA1100. The sequence goes on from CBFHWX010000139.1 coordinate 3,359, forward strand.
TGCTGAAGATGGCCATGGAAGAGCTCGACCTCAGCGCACGCGCCTATGATCGGATTTTGAAGGTCGCCCGCACTATCGCAGATCTAACCGGGGCTGAATCACTCGGAGTCGAACATGTTTCCGAGGCCATCCAGTACCGCAGTCTTGACCGACAGATTTGGACGTGACTGAGTTTAAAGTTGAGCCAACCGGCGGTATTTGCCTAACTCCGAGGCATGTTAGGTTTGCATCAGCGCGAGGTACAGGACCGATTCTCTATGCGCGCGGTGGGCAGAAGATACCGCTTTGTGCCGCCTCTCTTCGGGACACTTGTTCCCCGCATGCTGCAGTCGGCACTGCCTTGGTATCTCAACCGGAAGTATGGCATTGCCCAATGGGAAGTGCGCGGGGTCGAAAAGCTACGTGCTTCCATCGACGCCGGACATGGAGTGCTAATCGCGCCAAACCATTCGAAAGACAGCGACTCAGTTGCCGTGGGTCTCATCAGCATCCCATCCGGTTCCTATCTGCACATCATGGCTGGCTGGCACGTACTCCTGGAGAGCCGATTTCAGTCTTGGGTTATCAGGCACTCAGGTGGCTTTAGCGTGTCCCGCGAAGGCGCCGATCGCCAAGCGGTGCGAACAGCCATTGATCTTGTGGCGCGCGCCTCCCGGCCACTGGTGATTTTTCCCGAAGGGTATGTCACCCGCACCACCGACCAGCTGGAAACATTACAGGAGGGGGTGGGACTCATTGCCCGCAAGGCTGCAGGCCGTCGCGCTAAGGAAATGGGCGGGCAGGTAGTGATCCACCCGACAGTTTTCAAATATCAATTTAAAGGGGATTTGTCAGTAGCCGCTCGCCCGATGCTGGCTGATCTTGAAGAGCGTTTTGGACTGGCACAAAACAATTTGCCACTCGTCCAGCGCTTGGAACGTGCACGCAAAGCATACATGGCCACCCTCGAACTAAAGGTGCTGGACGCCGAACAAACCGGATCGCTTTCAGATCGCATTCCTCAACTGATCGAAGCCTTGCTCGCGCCGCTGGAGCAGGAATGGAAGCGTGCTAGTAGCGTGACAAATGTTTATGAACGCGTACGTCGCTTGCGAACAGCCATCCTCGGGCGCTCCTTGGAATGCCCGCCAACCGGAAAAGAGGCCGACCAGCTACGCCGACAACTCATTGACTGTACCCTGGCACTGCATTTGGCTTGCGGAGATCCCACCCCAATGACGGATGGTCCAACCGCTGAGCATTTCATGGAAACCCTCGACGCACTTGAGGAGGACACGCGAGGTTCCATTCGGGTCAATCGCCCGTGGCGGCTGGTCATCGACATTGGCGACGCCATCCCTGTCAATCCGAAGGCCGGGTCTCCTGTCCCCCAGCTACGCGAGGCACTAGCGTCCCAACTCACTTCACTGACAGTAGAGCTCAACCAACCCTTATCAGAGGGCCTTTCTTAGAAGAGTTCTTTTTACGGCTTGATGGAAACTTTGCCCTCAACATGTTTTTTCAAACTATAACTTGAATCAGCTGATTTGACCGTATCCATCGATTCAGTCGATTCGTGGCAAGACATAATCAATTTTCGTCCATGGCCACTTTCCAGTATGATGAAAACAATATGAGCAACCTGTCTAAAGCAATCCTATTGGTCACAATGACTATAGCCCTTATCTCATCATCTGGGTGCATGTCCCTGGCTGGGCGAGTGGACGCCGATCTTTATGGCCTGCGCAAAGTTGGTGGTGCCTACCCGTTTCGAGATGCCTTGAAGGGAGCTAAACCTAAGGGAATGATGGTGCCTTTAGTACTGATCGATCTTCCCTTGTCTTTGGCAGTGGACACCGCATTACTTCCTTTAGACATCGTAAAAGAAGGTAGATCGTACAATCGGTCACGGCGCAAAACCGCGGCAAAGTCGAATAATTATGGACCGCAGGAAGGCGATCTTGTTTTTCAAGCCCTGCCCCTAGATTTGGATCTAGTGGTCGCCATTGAGGGTGTCACTAAATCTCACTACTCACACGTGGGAGTACTGCACAAGCGCAATGACGAATGGACGGTGATCGAAGCGAGCAGTCCCGGCGTGATTTACACTCCTTTTGAAAAATGGAAGACGCACGGCCGCAATAAGCGATGGGCAGCATTCCGATTGAAGGCCGAGCATCAGAAAAAAATCCCGCAGTTTCTGCTC
>CBFHWX010000140.1:0-5531 GCA_965659445.1 Limisphaerales bacterium
CGTCAGGGAACCTCCGGCACTACCGAAACCCTTGAAGGTAGTCAGATTCATGGAGTCAGTATCCAGCACCTTGATTTCGCTGCGTTCCGGTTTAAGGGGATAGTTGGAATGGGCGCAAAGGAGTTTGCTCTTCCAGAAGAAGCCACTATTCAAGTGCTTGGCCGCACCCTCGCTTGTTGCCACACGCTTACCACTTTTGCGATCATACTTGGCTATCGAACGACTGGTGATGGCATAAACGAATTCACCCTCCGCAGCCGCAGCCTGATGCGCCTCCAATGCGGCCAAGGTTCGCACCAGTTTCCACGTCCCTCTATTTTCTGCTGCCCGTATGCCTAGAGTCCAAAAACAGAAGAGGGCTATTAGAAAGTGCTTCATCCCCCAAGCTTTCCGCGTGCCGCGTGATTGGTCAATGCCAATGAAAAAACTGTTAAGATAAAGGGATTCATGTCAGTCTACGTTCATTGAATTTTCCAGTGAGCAGTTTGTCAAAAGCCTGAAAGAATGAATACATTTTCCCTCAGAATCGACCAACACATCGTTTGTATTTGTTTGTTGTTTGGGTTTGTGAACGGAACCGCGAATGGAGCGGGGCGAGCGAAACTCGGACTGCAGGCGATTTATGATTTCAACTCGGTAGAGGGTCCGGTTGTAAAGGATCGATCAGGCGTGCCGCCGGCGTTGGATTTGCGAATTGCGGATTTGAAGGCAGTCCGGCGCACCAAGGGATCTCTGGAGGTAAGGGCAAAAACGGTGATTCGCTCGGACAAGCCGGCGGCAAAAATTTTTAACGCAGTCCGACGATCGGGGGCGATCACGATTGAGGCATGGATCAAGCCGGCCAACACACAACAGGACGGCCCAGCGAGGGTGGTGACGCTCTCCCGTGATTCAACCAATCGCAACTTCACCCTTGGACAGAAGAAGGATCGGTTTGAAGTGCGCCTGCGCACAAGTGGCACGAGCCTAAATGGCATTCCAGGTCTAGCCGGCCCCGCAAAGACCGCGAAATTGGCGCTGACTCATGTGGTTTACACACGCGAGCGTAGTGGTCGCGCACGAGTCTTCATCAACGGCAAGCGCACGGCGGAGCAGACTGTGCCCGGCTCTATATCCAACTGGACAAACACATTTCGCTTGGCATTGGCAAACGAACTCTCAGGCGATCGCTCATGGCTGGGCACGTATTTTCTGGTGGCAATTTATAGCCGCGCCTTGTCAGCGGCAGAAGTGGCAAAAAATTTTACAGCAGGAGCACGAGCCGAAGCTGAGGCCTCGACATTGGCGGTATCGCCGAATGCGGATTTGTTTGAAACCAAAATTGCGCCGCTCTTCGCCAAGCACTGCGTGGAGTGTCACGACCCCGCAACCCACAAGGGTAAACTGGATCTTACGCGCAAGGCCACGGCGTTTGCCGACGGCGAAAGCATCGTGGCGGGTAAAGCCGGAGAAAGTGTGATGTGGGAGGTGGTTTCCAAAAATGAAATGCCCAAGAAACGCCCGCCGCTGTCAGCTGAGGAAAAAATGGCTTTGAAACAGTGGATTGATGGCGGTGCGTCGTGGACGGTGGCAGTAATTGATCCTGCGAATTACACAAACGAATCTCATGCTCGGCAAAACTGGGTGCGACGACTGACAATCCCCGAGTATATCGAGACCGTGCGCGCCACTGTGGGTGTGGACATCGGCGTGATCGCACGGCGCGTGTTGCCACCGGATTTGCGCGCCGATGGCTTCAGTAACACAGCCTACAATCTCAATGTTGATCTCAAGCACGTGGACGCCTTTGCGCAACTTGCCGACATCATCGTGAAGCGTATGGATGTTCCTGCGTTCGCTCAAAAGTTTTCACGAGGACGAAAATTTACTGACAAGGACATGCGGCCGTTGATTGCCAAGATGGGCCAATGGCTTCTGCGTGGACCGCTGGAGGAACGCGAGGTGGTGGCATATCGCGGCATCACCACCACTCTGGCGGCTGCCGGTGTCAGTTATCAAGAGGCCGTGGGAGCGGTCATTAAGGTCATGCTGCAATCGCCGCGATTTATTTACCGCATCGAAAATCAGCAGGGCGACGGCACCCCATGGCCGGTGGGCGGTTTCGAACTAGCATCGCGGTTGAGCTACATCATCTGGGGCGGTCCACCGGACAAGGAACTACTGCGCGCGGCGGAAGCCGGGGAACTTTCTGATCGCAATCGTCTCGCAGAGCAGGTACGTCGTATGCTGCAGGATTCGCGCACGGTTGACCAGTCGGCGCGGTTTATTAGCGAGTGGCTCGATCTTGATCGCCTTGCCAACCTCCGCCCCAATGCAAAAAAGTTTCCACATTGGAACGCCGCTCTGGCCGCTGATATGCGCACAGAGACGCTGGCATTTTTCCGCGAGGTGATCTGGAAACAAAAGCGTCCGCTTTCGGACCTGTTCAACGCGCAGGTCACCTTCGCCTCTCCTCACCTTGCCTCGCACTATGGACTAAAAACGATTGGAAACAAACTGGCGCGCTACAACCTTGCCGCCGTCCCCGGTCGTGGCGGATTGCTCACCCAGGGTAGCGTGCTCACAATAGGAGGTGACGAGGCATCAATGGTGGCACGCGGACTCTTCGTTTTTCACAATCTGCTGCGGGGCGTGGTGAAGGACCCGCCACCTTGCGTGGACACCACGCCTGTGCCCTCCAAGATTGGACTTACCCAGCGCGCCATCGCCGAGCAGCGCATCGCCAATACCAAATGCGCCGGATGCCATTCCAAGTTTGAGCCGCTGGCCTTTGGTCTGGAAAAATTTAATGGAATGGGCGCCTACCATAATGCCGACGAGCATGGCAACCGACTGCGTGAAGACGGCGAGATTCTGTTTCCCGGTAGTGCAAAATCTATCACCTATAGAACCTCTGCCGAACTCATGGACCATCTCGCCGGTAGCGAGCGGGTGCGCGAAACGCTCACCTGGAAGGTCTCGCAATTCTGCCTCGGCCGACCATTGACGTCCCATGACGCGCGCCACATCCGGACGATTCATAATACAGCTTGGAAAAATGGTGGCACTTATGGGAGTCTAATCACCGCCATCGTAATGAGTGACTTGGTGTTAAACACCCAAACGGAAATCCACGAATGAAGCGAATTCACATCAACCGCCGTACCATGCTCAAGGGGCTCGGCAGTGTTGCCATCGGCTTCCCTCTCCTTGAGGAGATGATTGCCGCCAACGCCCTCGGCGCGATCAAGACCGAGGTGCCCGTCCGCGCGTTTAATGTTTTTTTCGGACTCGGCATTCCATCGCCGTTGCAGGCGGAGGGATTTCAGGACGTGCTCGAGCCTCTCAAGCCGCTGAAAGACAAGCTGCTCATCATGCGCAATGTGGATCAGGTGCGTTGTGATGTGCGAGGCATCAACGCGCATTTTGATGGTGCTACCGGATCCTTTACCGCCATGCCCGCAGACGGCGGGGCGAAGGCAGGAGGTCCGTCCATCGATCAAGTCATCCGCAAGACACATTATCCCAAGGGTCTGCCGACCGGCATGGTTTCCACGTTGGTGGGCGGCACATTTTTCCGCCGTAGCCGCGTGGGACGTTACGTGCACAGCTATGGGGAAAACGGCACGGTTGCCGGTACGATGCAGGAAAAACCGCGCGCCCTGTTCGAGCGCGTGTTCGGCAGAGTGAACCTCGCCAACGATCCAGATGCCCGCCATACGCGCCTCAAGCGCAGCGTGCTAGACTCGGTTGTGGATCAGTATCGTTTTTATTCCGGCCCTAACTCGCCCCTCGGTCCAGCCTCCAAGGCGCGTGTGCGGGAGCACCTTGATCGCATTCGCGAATTTGAGCAGCGCGCCTACGCAATGAAACACAAGGACACCAATTCGCCCGCGCTTCCTCCGCGATCCAAAGTGCCTCACGGAGGTCCGGCTGATCCCGGCGGCGAGGGCATCGACATCACGCTGGAGGAACTCACCACCGAGTGGCGACTAATGGCTGATCTTTACGCGCTGGCCATCCAAATGGACCGGACGCGATTTGGCTCCATCACATTCCTTGCCGCTGGCGAACGTATCCGGCTCACGGGCGAATACAAATATAACGGCCGTACACGTTACACTTTTGATGATGCCGCTATGCACAAGCGCTCCGGCTCCGGCGGCTGTAGTCACGAGTGGTGGCACAAGTTCAACGAGAAGAAAAAGAATGAGCAGCTTCGAGCGCACGCGCACATGAAGATGAACGAGCTCGCCTATTTCATGAAACGCCTAGACGAAACAAAGGAAGCCAATGGCCACAGTATTTTAGAAAACTCGTTGCTTACTATTTCCACCGAGTCCGGTGATGGCCGCCACAACGATGTGAAGCGCGAGCTTTCCGGTGTCTTCCACGCCATCACTAGCGCCAACGGCCGTTTCAAGACCGGCCAAATCATGGATGTGAAAGCCGAAGCGATTGACGTTTACAACACAATGCTAACCGCCATGGGCACCAAGAACCGCCTCGGTCCTGCAAAGCGACAACCAGCGGTAATCGACAAGATTCGCGCTTAAGTTCGGCGTACCACGCCGAATAAACGGCGCATCAGCCCGTCGACCTATTCTATTTTCCTTTGGGCACTTCGTTCACAGTGTAGTAGGCGTGACGATGAAGGAGTTCCTTCTGGTCACGATCACGCAGGGAACCCAGGTCAAATTCGTGCACGTGGCCGCGTTTGAGTTCACTTAAGACAATTTTCGCACTCAGGCCGTCCGCTGCGAGCTTGGCGCTTTTTACTTCCGGTGTGGTTTGATCCACTTCAGGCCCCCCATAGCCGCCATGATAGATATGGGTGAAGGTGCTAACCTTATAGTTCTTGGGATCATTACCGGTCTTGGCTTCAACAGGCTTGGTAAAGGTAACTTTAAAACCATCATGTGAAATATTGATCCGCTTGATCTCAAAGGGCATACGCCCGGTCCAGTCCAGTCGTTCCAGAGCAAAGGGTTTAATGCCGCGCACCGGCCATCCGCGGTTGGTGCCACCACACAATAACCGACCCTTGGGAGTAAACTGCACATTGAGAATCCCAGTTGAAAGCCCTTCACGGAAGGGATAGCACGCTCCCTGCCAAACTCCATTCACCTGCTCGGTGGTCGCGCGCATGATGATCGACTGCGTGAAATCCCCGAGAAAAATCTGGTTTTCAAACGGGCCGAATTTGCCAGCGGTGCGGTCTATCACATAACCAGTAATTGAGCGTCCCATGCGAATGTAGGGAAAGATCACTGCATAAGGCACCAGTTCCTTGACCTTTTCCTTCTCGGTCACAATCCGCGTACCACTCTCAGGCTTGGCTGGTTTCTTGAGGTGCGGCGCATATTTATACCAGTTAGAACTAACCGGGTGCCCCATGAAACCACCGGGCTTAAGAAACTTGAGGCTGCAGGAGGAATTCCAGGGGCCCTGACTCTCAATATAAAAGAGTGCACCGTGCTCATTGGGGCCAATTCCACCGGGACTTCGTAGACCACTGGCAATGGGAATGGATTTACCCTCAGGAGTAATCT
>CBFHWX010000141.1:0-5509 GCA_965659445.1 Limisphaerales bacterium
TGGATCGATTTCTGCGAAAAATACAATCCCGGCATGAAGTTCTATCTCTCTGACGCCTGGCCCGCGCCCGGTCATGTCCGGAAGCTCTTTAAGCTCCAGGCAAACCCGGAATCGGAAGCGTTCTTCACCGAGGCGGTCTACGACAAACTCAGCGCTGACGCGATCGCCGGCTTTGGCGGTCTCGTGAAAACGCTGCGCGAATCAACCAAGGAAGTGTACATCCTTCCTACCCACGCCGCGATGACCGAGGCGGCCAAGCGTTTCCTCCGGGGCGAACTTCCCGGTTTCAAAGGCCTGTACAAGGTGATTGGCGGAAAAGAACCTTCCATCTGGAGAGACCAAATCGGTCATATACATCCCGGCCTCGAAAGCCTGGAAGGCTATGTCTTCTACGCCACGCTCTACGGCAAGTCCCCCGAACTCATTTCAAAGCCTATCAAGTTCAAGGAAGACCCAACCCTACCCAGCGCCGCCTTGGACAAAATCTTCCGTGAAATCGCCTGGAAAGCCGTGGTGGAACATCCTCTGTCCGGCGTTACCGACAAGAACAAGAACGGCATCGGCGATCATCTGGAATCGGCCAAGGTCATTGAGGCAGCAATTCGTAAGAGCCTCAAGAAGCCCACAGGCGAACTCACCAAGGCAGACTTGGAGAAGGTGAGGCGGCTGAATCTCGGTGGCAATCAACTGACTGATGTGAAGGGACTGGAGAAGCTCACGCGGTTAGTGGTGCTGAGTCTCTACAGCAACCCCGACCTCACCAAGGCACAGATTGATGAACTGAAAAAAGCGTTGCCCAAGTGCAAAATCTTCGGCCCGTAACCCCCCTCATTCCTCCCCGTGAAAGTCCTTGAGGGCTTGGGCGATCTTCACAATCGTCCAGAGTAGTGTCGCAGCCAGCGGATGTGCTGCTTTGGTTGTCGTCGGTTATCTCGCCGCAGTAGGACGAAACTGAACGCTATTTTAGTGTCGCTCCAAATAAATTTTGCGTGATCTGTTGTACACGCGGATCGGGCCCATGAGGGCGGGAGTAGTGGCTCCAGGGGAGGATGTGGCCCGGGGGGCTGGAGAGACCTTGCGCCCACCAGATGGTAGCGGCGTTGAAGACGATGTTCTTTTTTGGCCCGGGATAAATCGTGGAGGTCCAGTGGGCGGGCTGGGTGCCGCCGCGCCAGACGGTGCCTTCAGCGACCACCTCCAGGCCCGGCTTCTTGGCGGGTGCACCGTGGTGTTCCCAGCCGACGAGGCCCGGGATGGCATCACCCTTTTTCATGCCGGTGCCCTCAAAGATCCAGTGGTTTGATTTTGTGCAGGTCCAGTCGCCGCCACCGTTGAAGGGTACGATGCTACGGGCACCGATGATGTCGCTCTCGTCAGGACCGCGCCGTCGCCAGTCCTTGGTGAAGACACCGATCGCGGCATTAATTTCCTTGTCTGTCAATCCACTGAAAATGCCGTCACGGGTGATGACGCGTTTGTCCGGACTAAAGGGGCTGACAGCGAAGACAGAGTTGCCACACAGCCACATCACATGAGTGCCCTCGGCAATGGCTTTTTTGACAGCATGATACTGGCGCACGTCCCAATATTCATCGTGGCCAACGCTAAGGAAGGTTTTGCAGCGGGTGATTTGCGCGGAGTCAAGGCAGTCACTATTGGAACAATAAGTTACGTCGAAACCGTGTTTTTCCATCCAATAAGCCAGTGGATATTCCCATAGCAAAAATTCACCCGAGCCAATCGAAAGTGGGCGTTCGAAAATCTGTGAGTATTTTGCGTAGGGTCGGTCGAAGCTAACAGACACATCCACCGCGTGTGCTCCACGTGGGTCAGTATAGAGGCTGTGGCTGTCCGGCCACTTATTGTAGGCCTGCCAGGTATTGTCACTGCATTGAAACAGAAAATCTGCCTGTCGGTTATCGCGCACAATAAAGATTACGTAGCTTTGCCAGTAGGGCGTACTCTTCCGGTCAGGCACGGTAGTGAGCCGTCCGAGGTAGACGCCGCTGGGCCAGTCGACGGGGATTTTCAGCGAAACCGCTGGTTCCCATTTGCAACGGCGCAGGCGCTTGTTGCCGGTGGGCGGTTTGGGCTGCGGTTGACCATTGAGCGGCCCGAGGGTTTTCATGAGCCTAGCTCCACGTCCGCCGTAGTAACCCATCCGGAAAATCTCGAGCATAAAATGAGTTGCCGGCTCAGTGCTCACCATCACGTCAATATTCTCACCGCCCTGTACCGATTGCCGCGAGCAATAGCCCTCTATGGATGGTGTATTGAATCCGGTTGGCTTAACTCGTGTGAGTTGCCAATTGCGTGCTCCTTCACGAGAATTTTCCTTTTTAATGAGGTCCTGCTGCTTCGATGGCACGGCCTTGGCAATATTAGCTGCAGTAAGGGCGGTGGCGGAGGCCTTGAGGAAATCACGGCGGGAAGGACTCATGACCTGACGGTACGAGATTGGCCTTGGCTAACAAGCTGAATTTGCGATGCTGTGGTTACTTGCTTTTTTTTGGATTGTTTTTTAGACGAGACATTGTCCCGTCTCATTCCGTCAATTGCGGCAAGTATTCGGCCTGGTGGAGATTGGTTTGTGACGGAATTTCGACAACCTAGGAAAGACATTCCGTCTTGGCGCGCTCGATTTTGGCTTTCGCCGATGTATTATATTTTTCGTAGGGTAACTTATCTGGTAGCTCGTTGCCTACCCCAAATGGGTCTGGATTCTGAGAGATCTCGGGGCTGTGGCGGGAGAAACTATGGATCGGCAGCGCGGCATGTTGCGGTCGAGCCAATGGTATTGGAAGGGAAATGACTCGCAAATACAGGTCAAATAGGCTTATAAATTCCGTTTATGGATGCGGAGATTCGCAACGCGCAGGGGGAGAAACTCGATTACACCTTTCACCTGGCAAAAAGTAATAGTCCCTTTACTGTGATCATTGGCCATGGTGTGACAGCGAATAAGGATCGGCTGTTTGTTGAAACCTTGGCTCGGTCTCTTTCCATTGCGGGTATTCCGACGCTAAGGTTTTCCTTTTCCGGGAATGGTGCTTCAGAAGGATCGTTTGAGGATTCTTGCATCACCAAAGAGGTGGAGGATCTTGGCGCGGTGATCGATGTGGTGCATGGCACCGGTCGACAGATCGCTTACGTGGGGCACAGTATGGGCGGCGCGGTGGGGGTGAAACGCGCGGTGGTGGATGACCGAATCGAACTGCTCGTGTCACTCGCCGGGATGGTGCACACCAAGAAATTTGCCGAGGTGGAATTCGGCGAGGAAACACCCGGCGAAGGGTTCATGTGGGGTAAGAACGAATGCCCACTCTCGCAAACCTTTGTGGACGACATGAACACCGTAGGCACGGTGATTGGTCTTGCCGCAAGCGTCAAAGTGCCGTGGCTGCTCGTGCATGGCACGGCGGATGACGTGGTGCCGATTGAGGAATCGCGCGAGATTTTAGAACAGGCTAACGAGCCAAAGGAACTTTATGAGATTCCTGACAGCGACCATGTCTTTGACCCTGAGGGAAACCCAGACGCCTTGCCGTTGATGGTAACCAAGGTAAGCGAATGGCTGATGCCCCAAGTGATGCCCGGGTTGGAGATCAAGTTTGTGCCCGAGAAAGAATGATTCCTCTTTGTGTCCTGATTGGCACATTTGAGTTGAGTTTTTTTAATAGTTAGAGATTCTAACCGTATGCCTTTTCACAACATCTTTTGGGTGTGGCTTGTGCTGTGGTTGGCCGTGGCGTGTGGCCAGGATAAAGATCCATCCTCCGAACCGGCAAAACCCATCCCAAGAACCAAGGCAACCCAGCCGATTTTACGGTTTGAGGATCAAGTAGTGAATGACCGGGGCCAAGTGTTTAGCCGCAAAACCGGCCTACCCTTCACCGGCTTGCTGCAGGAATTTTGGCAGAATGGAAAACTCAAGCTGGAATACACTCTTGTCGATGGTATTTCGAATGGCCCGTGCCGATCTTTGTATTCGGACGGGCGCAAACAATGGGAAGGTCAAAACGTTCAAGGCATGCCAGTCGGCACTTTTGTGCAATGGTCGGAGGATGGCTTGTTTCGGACGGAGACTGTTTTCGAAAATGGCCGGAGTATTTCCGAGATGAAGCATGAAACCGCTCAGCTGAAAGCCGAGGTGTCTGCGTTACAGTCTGAACGCGATCAAATGGACAAGACCATCTGGGCCCCTGAAGTGGAATCCCAGGAGCGGGAAAAAACTTTTGTGAAACTGTGGGATGACCTTCGGGAGGCGAAGCATGACTGGCAGCCGTTGGAGCAATTCGTCTTCCGGAGTTTGCAAATCGGTGAGTTAGGCGATGCCAGTATGCACGATTTGGAAATTGAACGGCGTGAAATTGGTGAATCCTCCACCACGCTGAATCACGCTGACTGGTTGGAGATGATTCAGAAATGGCGTGAGAAGTCCATCCGGGTTGTCGAAACGGAATGGCACCAGTCCTCTTATGAACCGGCGACGAATGGAAAGCCGGCGCGTAGTTTATTTAATGCGGTTGCGCATGTTGTGGATGAACCCAATCAAACGCGCCACATTTTACGTGGCAAGTTACGAGTGAGTTGGGGCGACAAAAAATCCTCAAATGGCCTGTATGCGGCCGAGGAGATTGTGCTGGAGGGGTTGACGGTGCTGAGTCGAAAGGGAGAGGTGCCATTTGTAACGGAAAAAGTGATCGATGTCTTTAAGGACAACCCCGAAGTTTCAACCCCGGGAGAATTCGGTGAGATCAACCTGTGGGGCCGGGTGTACCCGCCCTCACTAGTGCTGCAGGATCTCAATGGCGATCATTTGCCGGAGGTGATCTCAGGGGGTGGCAACCTGATTTACTGGAACCGCGGTAATTTTAAACTGGAACCACAAGTGTTGCTAGAGGGTAACAATGGGTTTAGTCATATGACCGTTTTCGCAGACTTTACGGGTGATGGGCATCTTGACCTTTTCACATTCAACCCAGCTAGGAACCCGGAGGTGATCCCCGGCGATGGGAAAGGTAAGTTTATCCCGTCCAATATGGAAAGCCCCCTGCCGAATAACAACCATATATTGAATGCTAAATGTTTTGCTGTGGGGGATATTGATGGGGATGGTGACCTGGATGTTTTTGCAACCCAATACACGGCCCCGTATAAAAATGGTAGCATGCCGATGCCCTATTATAATGCCAATGACGGTTACCCTTCCTATCTACTTTTGAATGACGGCACTGGGCGGTTTGTGGATGGCACTGAGGCGGCCGGGCTGGAAAAAAAACGCAACCGCCGTACCTATTCCACTTCGTTTGTTGATCTGGATAACGACAAGGACCTGGACCTGCTGGTGGTCAGCGATTTTGCCGGAATGGATTTATACCTCAACGATGGAGCGGGCAAGTTTAGGGATGTAACAAATATGCTGGGCGAGGATCGTTTCAGTTTCGGCATGTCTCATTCGCTGGCTGATTTTGATGGTGACGGGAATCTGGATATCTACATGGTGGGT
>CBFHWX010000142.1:0-5394 GCA_965659445.1 Limisphaerales bacterium
GGAGACATCGATGCAACTGATGGCCTAAACCGGCTGCTTGAAGTTGATGTCATCCTTTTTAAAGTCGCGAGTGAGCCGCAAATAAAAGCGACAATCGAGCGATTTTATGGATCTCAAGATGAGGCGGTGGAGCGCCTGGTCACGGAGCTTTCCCAAACGCAGGTCGATATTGGTCAAGTCCAACAAGCCGGTGAGAGTGGTGTGGTTGATACGGGTGATGAACAGGATGCGCCGTTGGTAAAACTGGTGAATGCAATTATCACTGAAGGCTTTCGGATGGACTGTTCGGATGTGCATATCGAGCCTTTTGAAAATCGTCTTCGAGTTCGTTATCGCGTTGATGGTGTTCTTCGTGAAGGACAAGCGCCACCTGTCCGCCTGAACGCGGCAATCATTTCCCGGCTGAAGATTGAGTCAGGAATGTCGATTGCAGAAAAGCGCCAACCACAGGATGGTCGATACAAGCAGGTCATTGATGACCGTGAGATTGATTTTCGCGTAAGCTGCCTCCCCACGCTTTATGGGGAAAGTATGGTGATGCGTATCTTGGACAAGGGCGCTTTAAATCTCGGTCTGGACACGCTGGGGTTTATGCGTGAGGACCAGGAGGTTTTCGAGCGCAACGCGCAAATGCCTGACGGCGTGATGCTCGTGACGGGTCCTACCGGTTCAGGTAAGACCACGACACTTTATTCTTGTTTGAATCTTCTCAATACACCCAACAAAAAAATCATAACGGTTGAGGATCCGGTGGAGTATATCCTTGGGGGGATCAATCAGGTGCAGGTAAATAACTTGGCTGGCATGACTTTTGCAGCTGCTCTTCGGGCGATGCTCCGGCAAGCGCCGAATATCATTATGGTCGGGGAGATCCGGGACTCAGAAACAGGCAATATTGCTGTTAATGCGTCGCTCACAGGTCACTTCGTATTTTCTACGCTTCACACTAACGATGCTCCAGGCGCAATTACCCGTTTGATAGATATGGGCGTTAAGCCCTTCCTTGTAGCGGCTGCCACGCGGGCAATTTTGGCGCAACGCTTGGTTCGTAAATTTTGCAAGAAATGTGAAGTTACTCATACGCTTACTGAAGGCGAGCGAAAGGCATTGGACCTGACGGACGAAGATTTAAAAGACGCGCGTACTATGATAGGCGCCGGTTGCCAAGCGTGTGATGGGGGTGGATACAAAGGCCGAATGGGGCTTTTTGAAGTGTTGGAATTGGAAGATCAAGTAAAGCGCCTGATTATTGAGGGCGAGGCGTCTGCGGTGTTGCGGGATTATGCATTGGAGAATGGATTGATGAAAACACTTCGTCAAGATGGGGTGCGTAAAGTGATTAGTGGCTCAACTTCGGTTGCCGAGGTGATTAGGGTCACTTCGAGTGACGAACATTAAGTTATGGCAGATAAAGAACCAGTCTACCGAATGCCGGATTTGCTCAACCTGATGGTTGATAGCGGAGCGGCTGATCTTCATGTGCGGACTGGCATTCCGCCGGCCTATCGCGATAGCGGCACACTCAAGCGGGTGGAGGGTCCTGATTGTGAGGCGGAGGATGTGGAATATCTGGTGAAGGCCATCGCAAATGATGACCAGATCCAGCAAATCCGCACCGCAGGCGGTGCTGACTTCGGTTTTGCGTTTGGCACCAAGGCTCGCTTCCGCGTCTCCGCGTTCAAGGAACGGGGAAGTATGGCGCTGGTCCTTCGGCAGATTCCAAACGAGCTACTCACCATTGAGCAGATTGGCTTGGATCAAGGTTTGGTGGACAAACTGCTTAACACTCCGCGCGGGATGATTCTGGTAACCGGCCCCACCGGTTCCGGTAAATCAACAACCTTGGCCTCCATGATTGATATTATCAACAAGGAGCAGGATCACTGTCACTTGATTACAATTGAAGATCCGATTGAGTTCTACCATCCGCATAAGGCGGCAGTGACTACTCAGCGTGAAGTTCATGTGGATGTACCCAGCTTTGCCGAGGCATTGCGCCGAGCCCTCCGGCAGGATCCGGAAGTGATTCTGGTGGGTGAGCTGCGTGACTTGGAGACGATTGAGATGGCCGTGTCTGCTGCTGAAACCGGTCACCTTGTGTTCGGCACGCTACACACCACCGGAGCGGCCAAGACGGTTGACCGGATCGTGAATGCGTTCCCCATGCAGCAACAGGAAACGATTCGCATTCAGTTGTCCACCGTTTTACAGTGTGTCATCTCTCAAATCCTGTGCAAAAGAATCCCCAAGGGGCGGGTTGCAATTCATGATATTATGGTAATGACCCCTTCTATTTCAGCTCTCATCCGGGACAATAAAACATTTCGAATACCCTCAGATCAACAAACTGGTCAAAAATATGGAATGGTTACCTTGGATGACGGTTTGTTCGGCCATTACGTTAAAGGTAATGTGTCACGAGAAGATTGCATAGAAAAGGCGGCGGATTATAATGGAATGCAATTGAGGCTGAAAGAATGGGATGAGGAGCAGGCGGCCATGCAAGCCGAGATGGGGGCAAATCCAAACACGGCGCCACCACCCGGGGCGCCGATGCCCCCTCCGGCCGGATAAATCTACAATGGAAGCCATCCTAACCAGTCCATTATTGAACCTGATTGCGGAAAGGCAGCTGGCCGATCCGATGGATTTGGAGGGGGTTCAGGGTGAACATAATCTATCCGGGGATCCAATCTGCAAGCTTCTCAATGATCAGGGAGTGCTTGATTTGGCGTCACAACTCGAATTGATGGCTGAATATCTCGGGACAGATGTTATTGATATTACTGCGATTGATTTCACGGAGGAATTGCTAAATCTCATTCCATTGGAAACAGCCCACGTGTATAGCTGTATGCCAATCGGGTTGGATGGTGAGACCCTTCACCTGTGCATGGTCGATCCTTTGAACCCGACTTCGCTTGATGAGTTAGCTTTTGTGTTGAAACGGCCGTTACAAATCCGTGTAGCTAACCCGGAAGCCATTCAATCCCTTATTGATGATAAATACAACACAGACGATTCTTTTGACGATCTGATAGACGCTCTGAGTAGTGTCAATGCTGAAGATGATGAAGATGCGGAAGAAAGCGAAAGTTTAGAGATTTTGGAGGAGGTGGGTGATGAGGCGCCCATTGTGCGATTTGTCAACATGGTTTTATATCAGGCGCTTAAGGATCAGGCGGCAGATATTCACTTTGAGCCGTTTGAAGACAATTACCAAATTCGCATGAAGGTGGACGGTACCATGAAAGTGCTGTCACCGCCACCCAAGGAATTGGCACCGGCCATTGCCTCCCGCCTCAAGATTCTGGCAGGCTTGAATATCGCTGAGCGAAGAATCCCCCAGGATGGACGGATCTCTGAGATGATCGCCGGCTCGGAACTGGTGTTTCGGATGAGTACGTTGCCCACAAAATTTGGTGAATCGGTCGTGCTTCGTCTTTTGGATTCATCAAATGAGGAGTTAGTTGCCCTGGACGCTTTGAATATACCTGAAAGGGTGGATGCAAGTATACGCCACTGCGTCAATCAGTCCAATGGAGTGTTTCTGGTGACCGGCCCCACTGGTTCAGGCAAGACAACGACTCTCTATGCATGTTTGCGCATGCTCAATACAATTGAAGTTAAAATTCTTACAGCAGAGGATCCGGTCGAATTCCCAGTGGAAGGGATTGTGCAGTGCCATATTGTCGAGGCGCAAGGCATGACGTTTTCAAAGGCGCTCAAGTCGTTTCTGCGGCAGGATCCGGACATCATCTTGGTCGGAGAGATGCGTGACTTGGAGACAGCTTCAATCGCCATTGAAGCCGCTTTGACGGGTCACTTGGTGGTGAGCACCTTGCACACCAATAGTTCAACGGAGGCCATCACTCGCCTCCTGGACATGGGTGTGGAGCCGTTCATGATTGCCTCCTCGGTTAATGGTATCCTTGCACAGCGACTGGTCAAGACCATCTGTCCCAAATGCAAAGTTGCTGCGCCGATGACCCGGGATCAGATGAAGATGATGGATCTTGGGGAGGAAGACGTGGTTGGTGAAATTCAATACGGGACTGGTTGTGATAACTGTAATAATTCCGGCTACAAGGGCCGACAGGGCATTTTTGAGATGTTGGCGATGGATGATGAGGTGCGGGAATTGATCGCCACCAATACGCCGGCGCTCATGTTGCGCCAAAAATGCATTGAAGCGGGCATGCAAACCTTGCGGATGGACGGTTTGAAGAATATGTTTTCTGGAATATCTACGTTTGAGGAAGTCATGAAATACAGCTAAATCTTGGCCATGCCACTCTTCAACTACATCGCTATCGACAAGGAAGGTAAGCAGAAAGAGGGCACTCTTGAG
Organism: Limisphaerales bacterium; assembly: GCA_965659445.1. Taxonomy (GTDB): domain Bacteria; phylum Verrucomicrobiota; class Verrucomicrobiia; order Limisphaerales; family UBA1100; genus UBA1100. Next base: position 4,352 of record CBFHWX010000142.1, read on the forward strand.
GTGGGCAGTCAGAATGAGGCGATTTCCCGCATCAAGGAAATGGGGTATTACCCCACGCAGGTTGCCGAAGTTAAGGACACCCCTGAAGAGGCTAAGAAGCGAAAGAAAAAGAAGGGCAAAAAGGGTGAGATAAGCATCGCTCTGCCCTTTGTTAACACCAAGGAGCTAACCCAATTTACCCGCCAGCTTGCAGTGCTGATTGATGCGGGTTTGCCTCTGATGCGCGGTATGAAAACGCTGCAGAAGTCGATCAAGAATGCTTACTTTACTGGAATTATAGGCGACATCGGAGAAACCATTGGTGGGGGATCGACCTTTTCTGAGGCATTAGCCAAGCATCCCAAAATATTTGACAAGCTGTTCATAAACATGGTGAAGGCCGGTGAGATTGGTGGTGTGTTGGAAATTGCCCTGAACCGGTTGGCGGAGTTCATGGAAAAGTCCCAGAAAATTAAGGGCAAGGTGAAGGCTGCAATGTTTTATCCGATTGCGGTTCTCATTGTAGCCACGATCATTGTGGGCATCCTGATGACCTACGTGATTCCTAAATTTAAGACAATTTTTGCGGATATGTTGGGGCCTGGCGAAACGTTGCCCGAATTCACATTGTTGGTTTTAAAAATCTCAGACACCATAAAGGAAAATGCTGTTGCATGTGTCATTGGGGTTATTGCAGCCTTCATTATTTTCAAGCTGATCATCACCAAGACAAAATTCGGTCGTTATGCATGGGATTTATTTAAAATGAAGTGCCCGCCGCTCGGCGGCGTGGTTTCCAAGGTGGCTATTGCGCGGTTCAGTCGGACGTTGGGCACGCTGGTTTCTTCCGGTGTGCCGATTTTGCAGGCGCTGAATATTACGAAAGAAACCGCCGGAAATGTTATCGTCTCCAACGCCATTGATAAAGTATATGATGCAGTGAAAGAAGGTGAAACAATCACCAAGCCGCTGGAGAAATCCGGTGTGTTTCCGCCCATGGTTGTCAGCATGATCGATATTGGTGAGGAAACAGGCGCATTGCCGGAGATGCTCGTGAGGGTTGC
>CBFHWX010000143.1:0-5315 GCA_965659445.1 Limisphaerales bacterium
TCAAGAGTAGTTATTTCTTTTGCACGTGCAGTAGCACTGGTTGCGAAAGGCCCCCTCCTTCCACGTTGGTCTTAAGGTGAAATCGGCGAGTGGATTCAACGGTAACCTTGTCATTTGTGATATAAAGTTCCCTTTCATTCTGCCCTTCGACAATCTGTAGGCTACTCAGAAATAAAATTCGCCTTGGGACCGGACACGGAAGAGGTTATTAATAGGGCGATCTAAACACTCTGCAAGGAATGAAAAACCAAGTCACTTTTTTGGTAACAACTGCTCTGATGATGGGCAGCTCGCTTTCAGCGGCTCCGGTGGATTTCGCGCGGGAGATTCTCCCAATCCTCTCCAACAAATGCTTTGTCTGCCATGGGCCTGATGGCGAAAAGAAGGATGTGTTGCGACTCGACTCGTTCGTGGAAGCCACTCGTGATTTGGATGGGTATAAAGCCATCGATCCGGCTTCACCTGAAAAGAGCGAGTTACTTGTGCGTCTGCACGACAAGGAAGAGCCGATGCCGCCACGCAAGGCGGAAAAGCAGCTCACAAAAGCCGAAGTGGATATTGTGACTCGTTGGGTCAAGGAGGGTGGAAAGTATGCCGAGCATTGGGCATTTGTGCCTCCGAAAAAAACGAAACTGACCTCGAAGGGAAATCCCATCGATGTGTTTGTATTGAAGAGCCTGGCGAATAGAGGTGTCGTTTTTGCCCCCGAAGCTGATCGAGCAACATTGGCACGACGTGCTGCACTGGTATTGACAGGACTACCTCCGGAGCCAGAGCAGTTGAAGCGTTTCCTAAATGATAAAGGTTCCGATGCTTACGAGTGGTTGGTAAATGAACTTTTGGCCAGTTCGCGTTACGGCGAACATCAGGCACGGTATTGGCTGGACGCTGTGCGCTATGGTGACACGCATGGACTGCATCTGGATAACAAGCGCGGCATCTATCCGTACCGTGATTGGGTGGTACGGGCGTTCAATCAAAACCAGCCATTGGATGAATTCCTCACTTGGCAACTGGCCGGTGATCTTTTGCCCAAGCCAACGTTGGCTCAATTGGTAGCCACGGGTTTCGTTCGCATGAATCCCACCACGGCTGAGGGTGGCGCGATTGCGGCGGAATTCCAGGCAAAGAATAATTTTGATCGAGTGGAGACGCTGGGCACTGCGCTACTAGGCATGTCACTTACCTGCGCACGTTGTCATACCCACAAGTACGATCCGATACCACAAACGGAGTACTACCGAATGCTGGCGTTTTTCAATAGCACGGCCGAGCCATCAATGGACGGCAATAAGTACGAGTTTGGTCCGACTATCAAGGCGCCATCAGATATTGCCGCATGGAATAAATGGGAGGCACTAAACATCAAGCATGTGAGTCTTACCAAACAGGCTTCGGCAAAGCCCGAGCTTAAGGAGCAAGCGGCAGCGGTAGCCAAAGAGATTGCTGAGTTCAAAAAAAGTTTTAAGCCGTCACTCATCGCACGCGATTTACCCAAGCCGCGGGAAACAAAGCTATTGGAGCGCGGCGAGTACAATCTACCAAAGGGTGAGCCCTTAAAGCCGGATGTGTTTGCAGTGATGGGAACCCTCCCAAAAGGTGCGCCGGCAAACCGTCTTGGTCTGGCGCAATGGCTCACGGCGCGGGGACATCCTCTGGTGTCGCGTGTGCTGGTCAACCGCGTGTGGCAGCGCACCTTTGGAGAAGGACTAGTGCGCACGCCTGCCGACTTCGGTTTGCAGGGCGAACAACCAACGCATCCGGAGTTGCTCGACTGGCTGGCAGTGGAATTGCAGGATCGCAAATGGAATCTCAAGGCAATGTTGCGTCTAATGGTGACCAGCCGAACCTTTAAACAAAGTTCAGCCTACCGAGCAAAGATGAAAGACCCAGAGAACCGGCTCTGGGCGCGTGGGCCAAGTCACCGACTAGACGCGGAAGCATTGCGTGACGTGGCACTGTGGGCGAGTGGTCTGCTCGATGGATCGATGGGAGGTGAGGGTGTTAAGCCCTACCAGCCAGCCGGTCTTTGGAAGGCTCTGATGCATCCGGGCAGCAACACAAAGAATTACGTAACGGACAAGGGTGCTCGCCAGTACCGCCGCAGTCTCTACGTGTACTGGAAGCGCACCAGCCCGCATCCGATGATGACGCTTTTTGACGCGCCGAGCCGTGAGTCCAGTTGTGTGAAGCGTTCGCGGACTAGCACTCCCACGCAATCGCTCGCGCTACTGAATGAAAAACAACGTGTTGAGATGGGCCGTATGCTCGGTCAGCGTTTGTTGAAGGAGGCCAATGATGATGCGGGTCGGTTGAACTTACTCTTCACTTTGGTGGCCAGCCGTGAACCAAACACCTCCGAGCGCGCCGCGTGTATGGGTCTTCTCGCAAAACTCAAAGCGCGGTATAAGGACAATGACAAGGATGCGCAGGCATTTTTGTCCGTAGGTGATTCACCACAGGACACAAAATTAAATGCCGGCGAGCAAGCGGCGTGGGCTCAGGTGTCACTTACCGTTTTGGCGAGTGATGCAGTACTCCGGATTTATTGATTCAGAAAGGCAATGATGATGAACGACTTTTTTAGTGAAGCAAATTTGATGATGACGCGCCGGCAATTGTTCGGGCGCACAGCAATGGGTCTGGGCACCGCGGCAATGGCCGGGCTAATGGGTCGAGAGACTTTCGGTGCGCCAGCTCAATTCAAGGGTGGCATACATCATCTGGCCAAGGCAAAGCGGGTGATTTACCTTTTCATGAGCGGTGGCCCTTCGCACCTCGACCTGTGGGATTACAAGCCCAAGATGCGCGAGATGTACGGTAAGGATTTGCCAAAAGAAGTGCGCGATGGCCAGCGCATCACCGGTATGACCTCGCGCCAGAAAACCCTGCCCGTGTGCCCGACCAAGTACAAGTTTACCAAGCAGGAGAATAATGCCGATGGCGTATGGGTGAGTGAACTATTGCCGCACACCGCCACGGTGGCCAAGGAATTGTGTGTGGTACACACCGCATTCACTGAGGCCATCAATCATGACCCAGCCATCACCTACATCCAGTCCGGAAGCCAGATTCCCGGCCGGCCGAGTCTCGGTGCCTGGCTAAGCTATGGTCTTGGCAGTATGAATGAAAATCTGCCCAGCTACGTGGTGATGCACGCGCGCACTAGGCATCCGGAACAAAGTTTATTCGGCCGCCTGTGGGGCTCGGGCTTTATGTCCTCGCAACATCAGGGAGTGCTTCTGCGCAGTCAGGGTGATCCGGTGTTATACCTCAACAACCCCGCCGGCGTGACGCGCGAAGACCGTCGCGCGCAGCTCGATGCGCTCTCCGCCCTGAACAAATCACAGCAGGAACGCTTTGCTGATCCATCAGTGCTGGACCGCATCAAGCAGCATGAGATGGCTTATCGGATGCAGTCATCCGTACCGGAATTGATGGATCTCTCCAAGGAACCGGAGTCGACCTTTAAACTCTATGGAGATGACGCCAAGACGCCCGGCACTTTTGCTGCCTGTTGCCTAAACGCCCGCCGATTGGCTGAGCGTGGGGTGCGCAACATCCAGGTTTTTCACCGTGGCTGGGACGCTCACGGCAATCTTGCCGGCGAACATGGTAACCAATGCAAGGATGTTGATCAAGGCAGTGCAGCGCTGATCAAGGATTTGAAAAACCGCGGACTGTTGAAAGATACATTGGTGGTGTGGGGCGGTGAATTTGGGCGCACACCGTATTGTCAGGGCAAACTGGGCAAGGACAATTACGGGCGGGACCATCATCCACGTTGTTTCTCAATCTGGCTGGCCGGCGGAGGCATCAAGCCGGGGATCACCTACGGTCGCACTGACGATTACGGCTACAACATTGCCGATGCCGACGGCAATATGCTCAAGCCCCAACCGACCCGGGACAAGTGGACGCCAGGCACGATGCACATCCATGACCTCAACGCCACCATCCTGCACCAGCTCGGCATTGATCACCGCAAACTCACCTACCGCTACCAGGGTCGCGACTTTCGTCTCACCGACGTGCACGGCCACGTGGTAAAGGATATCCTTATTTAACTGGTTGTGTAGCCATTGCCAAAGTAAGACAAACCAATTCGGAAATTGTAGTGAAGTCTGTCTCACCACCTCCAATGGGAATTATAAATATAATTCTCTCATTGTCCGCATTGACGTTCATCACACTTGATTTTCAAGGTCATGCTGCGGCCAAACGGCCCAACGTTTTATTCTGTATTTCAGACGATCAATCCTATGCCCACACAGGAGCTAACGGTGATCCCGTGGTAAAGACCCCCGCCTTCGACCAGGTGGCCCGCGAGGGGATTCGCTTCACTCATGCCTTTTGCGATGCCCCGACCTGCGGGCCCTCGCGCAGCGCCATCCTGACCGGCCAACCAATTTGGCGGCTGGAGGAGGCAGGCAACATTCACAGCACCTTGCCGAAGAAATTTCTTACTTATGCGGAATTACTAAAGGATGCAGGTTACGCCACAGGTTTCACAGGAAAAGGATGGAGTCCGGGGCGCCTTGCTGTGGGTGGGCGTGATGCCAATCCGGCGGGGGAGGAGTTTAAGAAGAAAACGCTTAAGCCTTTATTTAGGAGTATGTCCAATAAGGATTATGCATCTAATTTCGAGGACTTCCTCAGTCAAGTTGGCAAAGATCAACCGTTCTGTTTTTGGTTGGGAACCCATGAACCGCATCGTGGGTTTGAGGCTGGGGCTGGAAAAAGATCGGGTAAGGATCCATCGAAGGTGATTGTCCCGAAAATTTTTCCCGATCATCCCGTGGTGAGGAGTGACATCCTCGATTATTACGTCGAGGTTGAGCATTTCGATCAAATGGTCGCGCGGGCTGTGAAAACCTTGGAAAAAACGGGCCAGCTGGACAACACAATCGTGGTCGTGACAAGCGACCACGGTATGCCCTTCCCGCGGGCCAAGGCGAGCCTCCACGATGACGGTTCACGGGTGCCCTTAGCGATTCGGTGGCCGAAAGGGATTATTGGTTCAGGTAGAGTCTATGAAGGTTTTGTCAACCTGAGTGATTTGGCTCCCACTTTTTGAGATGCAGCAGGGTTGGGCGTGCCTGAAATGATGACGGCAACGAGTTTGATGGGCGTGCTAAATAATAAATCCAATATCAAACGTGAAAATGCGTTTATTGCGATGGAACGCCACGATGGTTGTCGTAAAGGCGGCAAGGGTTACCCTTGCCGTGCTATTCGCACGCGTGAATATCTTTATATCAGAAATATTGAACCTACACGGTGGCCCGCAGGTAATCCTGACCGCGAATTCTGTG
>CBFHWX010000144.1:0-5008 GCA_965659445.1 Limisphaerales bacterium
TTCAGTGGATCAAGAATCCGTGACTGTATAAACTCATGCAGGGACATACCTGAGGCTATTTCGATGATTCGCCCCACCACCTTCAGCCCGCTCCCCGGACTGTATGCCCAGCGAGTCCCTGGCTGAAAGTCCAGAGGTCTGGCTGCCATTCTGGGCACCCAAGTAGCAAGTGTGTCTGACGGTGCGGCTCTGTCTTTTGCAATGATTGATCCCAATCCTCCTCCGGTTCCCAGTCCGGCAGTGTGAGTCAACAGATCATGAATAGTTAGAGGTCTGTTAACCTTCTCAAGTCGATATTCAGGCACCTCCCTTTTGCTTTTTGTATACGAGCCTTTTTTGCTCTTAGCCTTAGTCTTGGACTTGTTGATGGATTTGTTTTTGGCTTTTCTATTTGGTTTAAAGCCTTTGCCTGCGGACTTCAGCGGAATGGCAACCTGCAGTCCTTTGTATTCAGGAATATATTTGGATACTGGGTCCTCAGGACTAATCAGGCCGTCGTCAATCAGGATCATTGTTGCCACACCGATCACCGGCTTGGTGGAGGATGCCATAAGGAAAATCGAGTCTTCGGGCATGGGTTTCGGGGTCTTCCCTTCAAGCTCTCCATGAGCCTCTAAGTAGACCACCTTGCTTTGTCGAACAATACCGATAACGGCGCCCTCTATGCGGCCAGCATCTATATATTGTTTCACCAATTCATCTATCTTTTTTAGTCCCTCAGATGACATGTCCACTTCTTCCGGCTTCCCACGAGGTAGTTCGTGAATAGTAATGTCTGGGGTTTCGGCTGTAGAAGCCTCTGATTTCGCTTCTAGTGCCGGAGCCGACTGCAGTGACTCAGTGCACCCCATCAGAACCACGGCTACGATCGTTGTGAGTAGGAGGTGTTTCATTTGCCTTCAGCTATCTCTTATTTAAAAGCCGAGTGGTTGCGGTTGCCGCCGCTAAGGATGTAGGCGACGAGATCCATCACCTCGTCTTTTTTCATCAAATTCAACAGTCCAGGCGGCATTGGTGAAACCTTGGAGGGTTCGATGCTCTCAACCTGGGTGCGGTTGATGTTCACTTGTTGATTGGGATCAAACATGTCGGTGTTCACGCTTACGCGGTCGCCGTTGAGGTTTACCACCACACCGGTCACTATGTCGCCGTTTTTCATTTTCACAATCACGGGTACGAATTGCTCGTTGATCTCCTTGCTGGGGTTGATTACCTGATCCAGTAAATCGCGCGGAGAATAGCGGCCACCGGCACCGGTCAAGTCGGGCCCGGTCATCCCACCCTCGTTGGCAAACCGATGACAGGCAAAGCAGCCGCCTGCGGCAAACATCTTTCGGCCACGATTGAAGTCCCTGTTTTTCAATCCCGTTGTCGCCGCTTGGCTCAACTCCTCAAGTTCCCACTGCTTCACGTACTTCCTGCCGATCATCGCCGCAGCCATCATCTCGAAAGGAGATTTGACGACGGGCTTCTTCTCGAGCAAATCATTAAACTCCACTTTTTCGGCAGCACTCAGGCTGGCAACGGCATCTCTTCGGATGAACTCGATGAATTTGCTAAAACTTCTGCCGCCACGATAATTAGCAGCTTTCAAAAACCAGTTGAGATATGTCGTACGAAGCTCAGTGGTCCAACCGGCCTTCAGCATCCTTAGCGATCGGGCGTATTCAATCTGTTCCTCCTGCGTGGACGCTACTTGTAGCAGCTTGATACCCTTGGCGGCAGTGCTCGGTACCTGAAGATAGGCAAGTGTTTCGCAGAGCAACCAGTTTTGTTCGAAGGTAGGAGCTGGAAAATGGGGGTCCAATTGCTTCACGATCCGGTTGGTCGTTGGCTGGCCGGGTTTGCCGAAGCGCACCAGGGCGACTTGGTAGGTCCGGACCAAGGTGAGTCGTTGATCGTCGTTCAATTGGTCCCAGTCCACTTGCCCGAGAGATTGAAAGATTTCCTTTGCCATGGCCTGATCCACCGGCGGATCGCTTGGTTGACGGTTGGCGGGATCGATGCCCGTCACCTTGGCCAACCCGAGGAGCAGGGCGACTCGCTTGCCATGATCCTTTTCCTTCAAGGCGCGGTTGGCCCACTTCTTCACGGGTTGGTGCTGCACTGCCGTGAGGGCGGCCCAGCGCACGAAACGATCGCTGTGGTCGAGGTGCGACCAAGCTGCCTTGAGGGCCTTGGGATCAGGTCCTTGGTGGAACTCTTCCAGGTCTCGCCGCAACTGGGCGAGTTCGTTAACCTTTATTTGGTGTTTGGCCGGGGCGGTCGATTCCTTTCCTCCGTAGGTCACGCGATAAAGTCCGGACTGCACCTTTCTGCCGCCGATGGCGAAGTACATGGCGCCATCCTTGGGGTGAATGATGGCATCGGCGACGGGCAGGGGGCTGCCGGTGATGAAGGTTTCCTTGGTCGCGAGGTAGGAGGACCCTTGCGGCTTCAGGTGGACGGCATGGATTTTGCCCCAACTCCAGTCCAGCAGGAACATGGCTTTTTGGTATCTGGCGGGAAACTTTGCCCCGTATCCAAAGGTTACCCCAGTTGGCGAACCGGGTCCGACGTTGATCACCGGAGGCAGCGTATCCGAATAGAATTCGGGTCGTTTGCCGGTGCCGTTGCGCCAACCCCACATCGATCCACTGGTCACGTGACACACACGTGTGGGCCTATACCATGAGGTGTTGAAGTCGTATTCCATGTCGGCATCGTAGGTGAACAAGTCACCCGCCTTGTTAAAGCCACCGTCGAAAATGTTGCGGTAACCGGAGGACACGTTTTCCCAACGTTTGCCGTCCGGTGAAACCTTGTAGATAATGCCCCCTGGAGCCAGGCGACCGCGGTTGTGACCACGACCGTCGGGCATGCGGGGAAGCAGGTGATCTTCTCCCCAGTGCAACGGCACGCGGGAAGCATCGACCTCGGTCGGCGTGGTGTTGTTGCCGGTGATCAGGTAAATGGATTTGCCGTCGGGGGCCAGCAACACGGCATGGATGCCATGGTCGCCGCGAGTAGTCATGCCGCGGAACTTCTCCACCTTGTCCAGTTGGTCGTCCCCATTCGAGTCGGTCACTCGATACAAGCCGCTCTCAATTTTTCGTTCGTAGTCGTTGACCCCGACATAGAGCGCATCGAAGGCCCATAGCAAACCATTGGCGGCCCGTATCTTGGCCGGCACCTTCTCAATGTCCTTGGCTTGCAACGGTTGCCCCACGGAAGGAGCGGGAAAACGGTAAAGGCCGCCGAATTGGTCGCTTGCTATGATGCGTCCCTTGCCGTCCACGCAGAGATTGACCCAAGAGCCTTGTTCGGGTTTCGGCACGGTGTAGAGCAATTCAACCTTGAATCCCCTGGCTACGGTCAACTTGTCGACCGGTGTGGCCGTAGCCTCGAATTGGGCAAAGGAAGTGGATGCGGCCATCCAGGCCGCCCCGAAAACAGTCACAGGAAGAAACAGGAATTTGTTCATAGAGCGTTCGACGTTAGAAAAAACTAGGTCATCGGCAAACGTTTCCGCGCGTCATCGGGCGAGCCCTTTATGAAGGGCGAATGACGTTTAACAGCTGAACTGTAAAATTCCCACTCGCTGATGCTTTTCTTCCGCCAACTAATCTTTCAGGTTGCCCCGAATTCGCTGACGGTTTCATCTACTCGCCTTATGAATCCACTGCGGGCCGCATCGGTCCAGTTCCAGCACCTGCCCGGTGACAAGGACGCCAATTTGGCGATCATCCGATCATTCGCGGCCCAAGCCGCCGCCGAAGGGGTTGACCTCTTGGTGTTTCCGGAGATGTGCATTACGGGCTACTGGCATGTGCGGAACTTGGCCCGTGAGGAAATCGATGACTTGGCCGAACCTGTTCCCGCCGGTCCCTCGACCAAAGCCCTGCTTTCACTTGCTTCCGAGCATGGCATGACGATTGGGGCGGGCCTGATCGAGCGAGGGAATGACGGGCGACTTTACAATGCCTACGTGGTGGCCATGCCGGATGGTCGGACTGTTTGCCATCGCAAATTGCACACTTTCATCAGCGAGCACATGGACTCGGGCTCAGACTACACCGTGTTCGATCTGCCGGACGGCACTAAGGCGGGTATTCTTATCTGCTACGATTGCAACATCGGGGAAAACGTTCGCTCCACCGCTTTGCGCGGCGCCGAGGTGTTGCTGGCTCCCCACCAGACCGGAGGATGCGACACGCCGAGCCCCCGTTGCATGGGAGCCATTGATCTCGAGCTTTGGAAGAACAGGAAAGAGAATTCCGAGGCCATCGAGGTTGAGTTCAAGGGTCCCAAGGGGCGAGAATGGTTGATGAAATGGTTGCCCGCCAGAGCCCACGACAACGGAATCTTTCTTATCTTCAGCAACGGGGTAGGACAGGACGACAACGAGGTGCGTACGGGCAACGCCATGATCCTCGACCCCTATGGCGACGTCCTTGCAGAGACTTGGAAGGCCGGCAACGACATGGTGGTGGCTGACCTCGATTCGGCCGTTCGCAAAATGTGTACCGGGGTTCGCTGGATCAGGAGCCGTCGCCCCGAACTGTATCAGCAATTGACCGAATCGACGGGCCGCGAGCGCGACACCCGTCACGTGCGATTTTCCCGCGAGGACGAGGAATAGGAACCCCTAGTCGGCGCACCCTGTTTCCTGCACCGTGATGCGGGTGTTACTTCTTGGCCTCTTCCCTCGTCTCAACCTCTTCGCCTTTCTTGCAGGCTTCTTCGTGCCACTTCTGGCCGTTCGCCTTCGTTTTTCTTCGACACTCTTCTTCTTAGTTTCCGATTCATCCGGGCTGAAATACCATGACACGACCCAGATCGCCACGCACGCCAGGGCCAGGCAACTAAAGATCACCGCGACCATCGCCCCAGGTGAGCGCATCCATTCACTGCCGCCTGCCCACGCGTCCCACAACACCCAGGTCACGGCCACCATAGTCATCGGAATCATCAGGAAAGAAAAAGCCAGAGAGATCGCGAAGGTCCCGAGCAAAAAATATACGAATAA
>CBFHWX010000145.1:0-4989 GCA_965659445.1 Limisphaerales bacterium
CCGGTCTCTGGCCGGAGGAAGGTATTTTCATCCATGCCGTAAACGCCAAAACCGGACAAGCCCTCTGGACCAATAGCGACAGCGATAAAATTGCAAAAGCCAACCTCGACCATGGCGTGGAACAGGTAATGGGACTCTCGCCACAGGGATACCTGGCGGTGGTTGATGGCAAATTGGTGGCCCCATGCGGTACACAGCTGCCCGCGCTGTTTGACTTGAAGACTGGTAAATTGGGTGAATACACCATGGGCTGGGGCGGTCGCACAGGTTTGCCCAAGGGCACATGGTTCGTGGCCGGTAGCGGCCGGTTCCTCGCGCACAGTGGTGACTTGTATGATATGCGCCGGCCCAACGATGAAAAGTTTGCTAATTCACGTGGGCGCAACGATTTTAAAAGCAAACTCTACCCTGCAGGCCTGACCCGCATCCGGATTGAACCGACCAACCAAAAATATCTTGGGGACTTCCGCCGCCCGGTGCTTACGACCGACACTATGATTTACACCGATAACGGCATCGTCGCCGAGGACATCTCCAATATAAAATTGGAACTGCGCACCAAACTGCCCGAGCGCAAGAACGACAAGTATCCGGATAAATGGCGCGCCAATTTCCCCCAGCGCTGGAAGTTCGCTACCGACCTGCGCGTGCGTATCCAATCTGGCAACCGTCTTTATGCCACGGGCCCCGGCAAGGTCGCAGCCATTGATATGCCGAAAGCGAATGGTAAACCAAAGATTTCATGGCAAGCCAAGGTGGAAGGCGATCCGGTAAGTGTGGTGGCCGCCAACGGCCGGCTGTTTGTATCCACCCGCGAAGGTCGGCTGTATACTTTTGGCGCTAAAGAATTCGCCAAGCCGGTGGTGCACGCGAAACCTTCGGCCCCGGCCCAAGTAGACACACAACAGGCGAAAAACATCATGGAAACCGCAGGGCAAACCGCTGGATATTGTCTGGTACTCGGACTGAAGGATGGCACGCTGGCGGAGGCTTTGGCGGAAAATTTTACTGTCATTGCCATCGATTCCAATATCGGCCGAGTCAATACACTGCGCCGGCACCTGCATGAACGTGGCATTTACGGCCGCAAAATCTCGGTGCATGTGGGCGACCCATTGACCTATTCGTTCCCGCCTTTCATCGCTAATCTGGTGGTCACCGAAACGCCCAGGCGTTTCAACGCTCAAGCTGGGGCTGATTCTTTGCCCAATATTTTCCACACCTTGCGCCCCTACGGCGGCACAGCTTGCCTGCCCGTTCCCAAGGCAACTCGCAAGGATTGGAAAGAACCTGCGGCAGACATTAAAACCTCACAAACCAGTGAAAATGGAAAATGGCTGCTATTAGCTCGTGCTGGCGCATTACCTGAAGCTGCTGACTGGTCACATGCCGGAGGAGGGGCTGGCAATACCGGCTCCTCTTCTGACCGCTATCTGCGCGGTCCCCTCGGGCTCTTGTGGTACGACGGCTCTATCCGTTGGCAACGCCAACCCGGCAAGACTGAAGTCCGCGTGGCAAGTGGCCGCATCCTTGTACGCGCGGACCGCATGCTTGCCCTTGATGTCTTTACTGGCCGACGAATATGGGAACGACCGCTACCTCAAGCCGCCGGCTCCGGAAACGTAGGTGAATTTGTGACCATGGAAGACGCCATCTACGTTGCAGCCGGCCGGTCCTGTATTGTGCTGGATGCAGCGACAGGGAAAGAAAAAGCCCGCTTTGTCATGCCCGAAAAAATTCCCGGTGCACTGGTCCGGTTGCGGTTCTGGAAAAATTCACTGGTGGGTAACCTTGGTAAAACCGTTGTCTGTTTGGACCGGAAAACAGGTGAGCTACAGTGGTCTTTTGTAGCAGAACGTGCCGAGCTGAGTCTAGCTGTGGGCGGCAACCGCGTTTATGTTGCCGAATTAATCAACACTCGACGTGGTGAGACCCTTGAAAAAAGTAAGGCAAAAACCTATGCCCTTGATCTGACTACCGGCAAGGAAATCTGGCAAGCCCCCGGCGGCACCGAATTGCGCTACAGTGAGCCGCATGACCTACTGCTCACCAGCACGGCCATTTACAAGGGTAAGGACGGTTCCATCCACCGAAAAGCAAACACAGCCGATCCTAGCCAGAACAAATGGAACTACAAGAGCGGCGGTTATATCGCCGGAGACAGCCTGTTGGTGGGTGGTTCGGACAACTTTGTCATGTACGACCTCACCAGTGGTGCCAAGCAGGGCGAACGCCTAAAATGGTTTCGTCGCGGCTGTACACCCTTGCGGACCAGCCCGTACCTCGCTACCACCCGCTACCGCGGCAATGCTGCCTACATCGATCTCGACACACAAAAATTCCAACCCCTCTGGAACCTGCGCGGGGCCTGCAGTAATAATATCTTTCCCGCAAACGGCGTATTGAATGTCCCCAATCTCTCCGGCGGTTGCACCTGCAACTACACACCCTCCTCCATGGCTCTTGTTCCGCGTGGAGTTTTGAAACCGGTGCTAAAGAAATAATTACCCGAAAAATCCGAAGCGTCGTGGCTGGCTTTGAAGAAGTTGGGTGGGCTTTGTCAGCCGCAACCCTAAGCCACTGTTAATATTCAATGCTACAATTGGGTAACTTTTCCTCAAGAGTCTCAACTTCAGAATCTTCGAGATCAGGATTACCCGTGAGCATAAGTGTACGAAGGTATTTCAATCCGTATAGGGGCTTAAGACTAGTAATTTGATTGAAGTTAAGAGCCAGCCAACTTAATTCCTCCATTTGTGCCAAAACCGCTATATTGGAAATAGTATTGTTGATTAGGTTCAATCGCTCCAATTTTACGAGATCCTTCAAGGGAGCAATGCTCTTAATCCGGTTCCGGCTCAGGTTCAGTCGATCAAGGTTTGTTAGCCCAGCCAAGTGCTTAAGATTTGAAATTCGGTTGCCCTGCAGTTGCAATCCCTCGAGCTTTTTCAATTTAGCCAACGGCTGCAAATTAACGATTTCATTGTCTATCAATGAGATGTTCGTTGCTGAAGTCAATCCCGCCAGCGGTTTGATATCCGCGATGCTTTTCCCAACAAACGAAATCTCAGCCAGCTGCGCAAAGTCAGCCTTGGTAAGTTTACCCTTGGGTTTCTTGGCATTTCTACGAATGACCGGTTCAATGATTTCTAGGCTCAAGGCGCGACAGTAGCAGAATTCCATTTTTACGTAAATGCTATTATCCTGCATATGATCATTGTCCCAACCTAGAGAATCTCCCCGCCTGAAGATCCCCGATGGGACTGGGAATGAACATTCCCCCATAGAAAACCTACAATGTCCGGCGTGATTGGGGAATGAGAGCACCGGTCCAGAAAAAAGCCGCCCATGGATTTGACCGAAGTCCAATCGCCGGGCGGCTACCAATCCTTTTCGATCCGGCCCTTGCGGGCTTTCTCTCGAAGGTCAATGCCCTTGGTAGGGCACCTACCATCCGACCCCTTCCTGACTGGCCCGAAGGCCTGACTTTCAGGTTCAGAATCCTGCTCGCCCCGAAGGGCTTGCTTTCTCCCGAGTGGTCAGTTGGCTGACCGAGCGACTCCGAAGATTCGCTCAACGGGAAGAGACTATCACGGAAGTGCTCGGATCAAAGGCGGAGTTATTATTTCGTATGCACGCGGTATTAACCGGTTTTTCACAATTGCAATAATCGGCTAAATGTTTGCGGAGCTTGACTGTTGGAGTAGGCTTCCCCGCATGAAAGCACTAGGGTTGGGATTGGGTTTGCTGTTGACGTCGGCCTTTGGCCTGACGGAGGCGGAGTTCCAAAAACTTCATCGCGAGTTGCAGGCGGATCCAAGGGCAACCTGGCGTACTATCCCGTGGAAGACTTCAATGCTAGACGCACAGGCCGCGGCAGCGCGCGAAGGGAAACCGATTTTCATCTGGGCGATGGACGGGCATCCACTGGGCTGCACGTGAAACAACGGCGTGATCGACCGTGAGTCGACCTTTGCCGATCCCGTAATCGTAAAGCTCCTGCAAACGCGCTTCATCCCCGTGGCTATTGACCAGGCCTATCAGCGCCGCCAAAAGGATAACGAGGGTAAGTTCTATCAGAAGATCGCCAATCAGGGCCCACGCAAGGTCGGCCGCGGCACCACGCAGGGGCTTTACACCGCCGATGCCGCAGGCCAACTACTGGCATTCACCAACAACCGCGGCTCCCAACGCGTGCAACGCATGATCCAGACCGCACTGGCAAAGCATCGTCCGGCAAAGGTGGGCGCTATCGCCAAGGGTACGCCCGATGCGCGCTACAATCCCAAGCTGCCCAAGGGCGGATTGGTGGTACGAGTGACTTCCAAGGTATTGGGCGGCTATGAGGAACCGGAGAACGAGTACCGAAATATTTTTCAGCAATCTCTTGGGCGCGATAATTTGTGGATCAGTGCCAGTGAGCACGCTGCGCTGACAAAAGGCCAACTGCCCCAAAGTCTGCTGCAACGTCTCGCGCGGTTTCATCTGGTGGACAACACCCGCGGTGAACCTCCCATGTGGAACGGTAACGAAATCAAGAAACTCGAGGGCAAAATCGAGAACGGCCAACTTCGCGCCACCGCACACCTACGCACCGCTAAGGGCGACCGTGGCTTTGAGGCGGAACTAATGGGACGCATAGAAACCAAAGCCGGCAAGGTCACCCGCCTTGATGTCGTTGCCAAGGGGGAGTTTTGGGGCGAAGGCACCTATACCCGAAATGCTCCCAAAGGCCGTTTTCCCCTCGCTATTGCCTTAACCCTCGCCGATGGCAAGGACGCCGCTGACACCATCCCTCCCCAGGGCTCCCGTGGCTGGTTGCCGGGGTACATGCGATGAGAGCCCTTGTCTTGTTGTTTTTCCTAACGGGAATCAATTGGCTCAGCGCCGATGACGCCATGCGCATGGCCGTGCAGCGCGCCATTCCGCTCATCGAAAAAAGTGCAGCAATATACACCCAAGAACGCGACTGCTTCTCCTGTCATCATC
>CBFHWX010000146.1:0-4934 GCA_965659445.1 Limisphaerales bacterium
TGCCGAAAAGCTGCCGCTGCCATAGGACTTTTACCACTTCATCGCCTGGATGCGATTGGCGACCTCCTCAGCGTTCTCGCGGCTGTTGAAGGCGCTGATGCGAAAATAGCCCTCGCCCGCATTGCCAAAGCCCGCCCCGGGAGTGATGACCACCGAGGATTCGTTTAGTACCTTGTCGAATATATCCCAGCTGGGCGCGCCATTGGGTGTCTTCACCCAGATATACGGGGCGTTGGTGCCGCCAAATACTTCAAGGTCTGCTGAGCGAGCGGCCTCACACAGGATCTTTGCGTTGCCCATGTAATGGTTTATGAGCTCGCTTACCTGAGCCTGACCGGCCTCGGTGTAAACGGCGGCTGCGGCGCGCTGGATGGGGTAGCTTGTGCCATTAAACTTGGTGGCTACCCGTCGCGCCCAAAGTGAATGAAGCGCGTGCTCGTTGCCGGCACCATCAGAGGCTGTTAATTCCTTGGGCACCACGGTGAAGGCGCAGCGGGTACCGGTGAAGCCGGCGTTCTTGGAGAAACTACGAAACTCAATCGCGCACTCACGTGCGCCATCAATTTCAAAAATTGAATGAGGCACATCGGGTTCCTGGATAAACGCCTCATACGCGGCATCGTAAAGGATGATGCTGTTATTTGCCTTCGCATAATCCACCCACGCGGCGAGCTGTTCTCTTGTAGCGGTGGCCCCGGTGGGATTATTGGGATAGCAAAGATAAATCAAATCCGCCTTTTCATCGGGAATGGCTGGCACAAAGTTGTTTTCAGCGGTGCAGGGCAGGTAAATGATTCCCTCGTACTGTCCGGCATCATCCGCCGTGCCGGTATGGCCGGCCATGACGTTGGTGTCCAGATATACGGGGTACACGGGGTCGGTGATGGCGATGTGGTTCTGGTTACCAAGAATATCAAGGATATTGGCCGTATCGCACTTGGCTCCATCGGAAACAAAGATCTCATCGCTGCCAATGTTCATGTCGCGCTTAGCGTAGTCGTGCTCGGCAATAGCCTCGCGCAAAAAGTCGTATCCCAATTCAGGTGCGTAGCCGCGAAAGGACTCGCGGTTACCCATCTCATCCACGGCCGTGTGCAATGCCTCAATGACCTCTGCTGGCAGCGCCTCGGTTACGTCGCCAATGCCGCACCGGATAAGGTTTTCTGCCTTGTCTGGATTGGCTTGTGAAAACTCATTCACACGCCGTCCAATTTCCGGGAACAGATAGCCGGCTTGCAGCTTCAGAAAATGCTCATTAATAAATGCCATCGGGGGACCAGACAATAACTAAAGTGGTCGAGTGAATCAAGTGGTTCCAGAAATCACCGGGGTTGCATCAAAAATGCGAAAAGATCCTGTACCTGCTGTGGCGTGAGTGCATCTAGCAAACCCTCCGGCATGAGTGACACGGGCATGGCTTGGAGATCCTTGATTTCGTTGCGCGGCAGGGTGATTGAGTTTTGCGCGAGGTCGCGCAGCACGATGAACTTTGGCGCATTTTGCGCGATGAATCCGGTGAGGAGCTGGTCATCCTTGGTTGTTACATTAAAGCCGGCGTATTCCTCTCGAATACCCAGGCTCGGGTCAACCACTGCGGGGATAAGGAACCCGGGATTGTTCAACTGATACGCATCAAGGTTCGGCCCAATGTTACCGCCCTTACCCTTGTAGCGGTGGCACGCCGCACAAGCTAAAGCGTAGACCTGCTGACCTTTCTTGGCATCACCCTTTTTCTTGGCAATCAGCGCAGAAACGGTTTCCATGCGTTTTTGCTTTGCCTCAGAGCTTTGTCGAAGTTGGCCCCAGTGTTTTTGCACGAGCTTATCAATATTCTTTTGCTTGTGGTTCTGCATCGCCAAAACGCTTGCTGGCCGTACCTTCTCGCGCTTGATTACGCCCTTTTCTACAGCACTCAAGAATTGCATCGACCAGTCTGCGCGACTGCTCAGGATATTTTGGGCTGTTTCTTTTTCACGCTGGTTCATGGTTGCGAAGCGCCTAAGTAGGGCTTCCGCCACCGCGTCATCCTCATATCGCTGCAGCGCATTCATAATATCAATTCGGCGGTTGCCGCTCTTTTCAGTCCCAAACTGACCGAGCAATAGGTTAAATGCATCAGTTCCACGTCGCTCGGAGAGTAGAAGGGTTAATTCGCGACGTTCGTTGGCCGAGGTTTTTGGGTCCTTGACTCGTGCAACGGCCTCTTTCATGGCCTCAGGTAGGCCCAGTCTCGTGGCGAAGCTTATAAGCTTTGGGGTGTGTGGCCGATTTTTCCATAGCTTAGAAAGTTCGGTTTGTAGTTCCTTGGGCGTGCTTTTTACCGCGTTGCCCTTGAGCCCGGCTTCCATCCCATCAACCAGCCGATCCTTGTCGGCATCGCTTGGGGCAAGAGTGAGCAGTCTTGCGGCGGTGGTTAAATTGGCTACTGTACGTTGGGCTGTATAACGCTGGCCGATTCGACTGATAAGATGTTCCTGCATCATGCCTGTTCCCCAAAGTATTTTTTCCCCGAGTAGTTCAACGAGTGCCTCACGGTTGCTGATTGCCTTGCTTTCAATAGCCCACCAGAGGAGTAATGGGATTTGTTTATCCTTGACGTCCTCAGTACGCTTGATGAGTTGGGTAAGAATCGGGAAGCTGTCCTTGGCTTCCCAGCGTTTACAGGAGGCGGCAAGACAGCTACGCACCTCGGGGTTTGATTCGTTTATTGCCAGCAGGACAAGCACTTGGCGAAGCTTGGGTGTCATGAGGTGGTCATCGCCAAGGAGTCGAATGGTCCAGTGACGGATAAAGGGGTGCGAATGGCGCAGCGTATGTTCAGCCAGTTGGGTATCAAAGCCGCCGCAATGGTTGATGGCCCAGAAACATTCCAGCGCGAATTGGCCATCACCTTTCATCATGAAACTGGTGAGGCGCGGGACGATCGATTTGTCGCGTCGATCAGCCAGTAGGCGCTGTGCGGTTTGGCGATGCCACTTGTTGGGGTGTTTCAATACGTTGATGAGTTCACTGCTGGAGAGTTTGCCGAGGTCGACCGACTTGCTGGGTTTTGAACCCTTGGCATGCATGCGGTAGATCCGGCCACTGTTCTTGTGCCAGGTGTCGCGCGGATCCAGATGGCTCAGGCGACTGTCGTACCAGTCGGCAAAATACACCGAACCATCTGGGCCGGCCTTGGTATCCACCACGCGGAACCAGCGATCATCGGTGGTCACCAATGGCGGTGTGTCGACCGTGCGGAAAGTTGATGTGTCGACATATAATTGGCTGGCTTGCACACGATTGACCAGCGCCATGCCTGCAATAACGTGTTTCTCATAATCCGGAAGCGCACCCCCCTCGTAAATGATCATCGATTGCGGGAAGCGTGGCTTGAAGCCCTCGTGTGCCATGTGTTGATAGAATCCAAAAGAGTAGGGGTTGATGAGCGGTCCGTGCTTGGCCCAGTTTTTGATGAAGCAGCCGCCTTGCGGGTAATGCACACCACGCGTGTTGCCGTAATTGGTCCCTGAAAAGGTTCGGCCATTGCTGTCGAAATCAATGCACCACGTATTGCCTCCGCCCTCGGCGAAGACTTCAAAGCGTTTGGTCGAAGGATGATACCTCCAAATCGCTTGCCCGAGAAACTTGATGCCTTGTATCTCTGCGGTACAAGTACTGCCGTGCGCGCCATAAATCCAGCCGTCTGGTCCCCAACGTAGGCTGTTTGCGCCCGAGTGCGTGTCTTCTAGGCCGAAACCACTCAGGTGAACTTCAGGGTCGGAATCGGGAACATCGTCGCCATTCTTGTCAGGATAAAACAGGAGATAGGGTGGCATGAGCACCCATACACCACCACGGCCGGTGATGACACTACGCGCCATATTCAATCCATCTAGAAAAGTTTTGTGCTTGTCGTATATACCATCACCGTCCATGTCCTCGTGAATGGTAATTTTGTCTTTGCCGCGGAAATGATGGGGTGGGGGAGGTGGTACTTTGTCGAACACGGCTCGAAGATACTTGTCGTATTCGACGATCTTAAGTCCGGCGGGGAAAGGGTATTGGAGATATTGTGTCACCCACATGCGGCCGCGCTCATCGAAATACATATTCAGCGGCTGTGCCACCGCTGGTTCATGAGCCACCACCTGTATGACGAGTCCTTTGGCTACCTTGAAGTTCCTTACTGTTTCTGATGGGGGCAAGGGTTTGGATCCATCCGACAATGCACCACGGCCTTTGAAGTTCTCCACAAACGGTTTTACTGGATCCTTAAACTTATCCTTCGGTTTATCGGCGGACGACAGGGTAAAAGATAATAGGAGTAAATGAACAGTGAAACGGCGCATGCGGGATTGTGACTCGCGTTGGAACGGCGTCAAAGAAATAACTCTTCCAGAACTGTTCAATCACAATGTCAAACGCACCATCGGCTTTCAATAGGTCGTAGTCAGTGGCAATAGTGAAAAAACAAAATTGTTTATATTCTGTCACGCGATATATAGGATTTCTCAGGGAGTGGTTAAATTTCTTCGTAGGTTTCCACTGTGATATCTGTCATCACGTCGCCTGTGTGTTTCGTGCTCAAAGGTTCCAGTAGTAATAAATGAGTTTCTTCTTTTGCCGTGGGTTTATGTTCGACGCCTCTTGGAACCGTATAAAACTCTCCGGGATTTACGACCACAGTGCGATCTCTCAGTTCCAGTATTAGCTGGCCTTTCATTACCATGAACAATTCATCTTCATTATCATGCTTGTGAAAAACGAATTCTCCTTGAATCTTTGCCAGAATAATTTGCTGACCATTCAATTTTCCAATTCTCTTCGGAGACCAGTAATCCGAAAAGAGGCCGAATTTCTCCTCAATATTAATTACGTCCATATTCGTCATGGTGCACTGAGGGTAACAACGGACCAGCCTGCTGAGGAGGGTTTTCTCTAGAGAAGATTTT
>CBFHWX010000147.1:0-4929 GCA_965659445.1 Limisphaerales bacterium
TCGGCCTGCAGATCGTAGCCCTTGGTGAAGGCACCTTTAATGCCACTGCCTACAAGGGCGGCCTCCCCGGAGCCGGTTGGGATGGTGAAACCAAGTGGGTCTACACGGGAAATCGCCAAGGCAAGGCCAAGGCCACTTTTGCCAATGATGAGTCGCCCATTGCGCTTCATTACAGTGATGGCAAGGTGATTGCCGCCAAGGGAGACCAGCAGGTGGGGTCTTTCACCAGAACAACCCGCAAATCGGATACCATCGGCGCCAAAGCCCCAAAGGGGGCCAAGGTGCTCTTTGCGGGCAAAGACAATGGCTCGCTCGATAAATTGCAGGTCACCAAGGATGGGCTGATGAAGGAAGGTGCCCTTACCAGGGATAAATTCCAAAGCTTCAAACTACACGTGGAGTTTCGCCTGCCCTTCAAGCCTACTGCCCGTGGACAAGCCCGTGGCAATAGCGGACTCTACCTACAACGCCGCTACGAGCTGCAGGTGCTCGATTCCTTCGGCATCGAGATGACGCCCGCCAAGAATGATTGTGGCTGTCTCTACAAGCAGAAGTATCCGGACGTAAACGCCTGTTTCCCACCGCTTACCTGGCAGACCTACGATGTGGATTTTACCGCCGCCAAGTTTGATAAGGATGGCAAACGCTCAACCCCTGCCCGCATCACCGCCAAGCTTAACGGCATCCTGATCCACGATAATTATGCGCTCAAGAACAAGACCGGCGCAGGCCAAAAGGAAGGGGCTACGCCCGGACCCATCTGGTTCCAGAACCACAGTAACCCCGTGCGCTACCGCAACGTGTGGATTCAGGAAAAGTAAGAACCGCATGATTCGCTTTCTAGCACTGGCATTCGCGGCATTTACACTTTCTGCCGCGCCCCTGAAGATCACCATCGGCACCCTGCCGGGGTTGCAGTACGACAAACCGCGTTTTGAAGCTCAACCCGGGCAGGAGGTGGTGCTCACCTTCAAGAATTCTGATGAAATGGCGCACAATCTCGCCATCATTGCCCCGGGCAAACGATTGGAGATCGTACAGGCAGCCCTCACACTAGCGCCTGATTCCAACTACATCCCCAAGAACAATGCCGTGCTCTGGCATACACCAGTGCTTAAGCCTGATGAAAGTGCCGAGTTAAAGTTCGAAGCACCCAAGGAAAAAGGAATCTACCCCTACGTATGCACTTTCCCCGGCCACGGCCTGATCATGTACGGGGTAATGTATGTGGGGATCAAAATGCCCAAGCTTGCTCAGGACCAAAACGTTTCACCGATGGCCCGTGCTCAGAGCGCAAATAAAAACCTGCACGCCTGGCCTCATCGCCGACCGCTCCTGTACCGCATCTTCATGCCTGATGCCTCACCCGCAGCCATTGCAGTAGCATTGCCTCACGGCGTCTCCTACTGCTGGGACGCAGGCACCTGTCATCTGCGTTATGCATGGATCGGTGGCTTTGTCGATCCGATGCCTGTCTGGAAGGGAAATGGCAACGGCTTGGCAAAGATCATCGGCAACAAGTTTTATGTAGCTGCTAAAGATAGCTTAATCCGAGTCGACGACGCCTTGCACACTGTGAAGTTTATGGGTTACCGGAAAAAAGAAGGGCATCCGGAGTTTCACTATACTATTAACAACATTGATATATATGAACGGATTACCGCATTACCCGACGGTATGGGGATAACACGGCACTTCCGAATACCTAAGGCCAAAGAACCTATATATGTCAATATAGGCAATGGCCATGCTGAAATCGACCTTATGAGAAATGCCGCCCCAAGAAAAATATCCGGCAATCGCGTTGTGAAACTCCAAGCTAACGAAGCAAAGGCCTTCACCTTAACCCATCGGCACACCCACGGAAAATGAAACGTACAATTTTCCTATTCTTCCTGATCGCAACCCTTTCCGTTCGAGGAGCCGGCATCAATGACTATTACAAAATTGAGAACATCCCGACTCCGAAAGGATTGGATGCTCAAATTGGTGGCCTAACATTCTTACCTGATGGGCGATTGGCCGCCTGTTTCCACCGGGGCGAGGTCTATACTTACAACCCAAATACTAAAATTTGGAAACTCTTTGCCGACGGACTGCACGAGCCACTGGGGATTATCGCCGAGGATAACCACACGCTGGTCGTTATGCAGCGCCCTGAGCTAACGCGCCTGCGTGACACCGACGGTGATGGCGAGGCTGATCATTACCAAACCATCAGTGATGACTTCGGCATGACCGGCAATTACCACGAGTTTTCATTCGGCCCCACACGTGACAAGGAGGGCAACTATTATATTGGCCTCAACCTCGCTTCCAGTGGTGCAAGTATTCGCCCGGAAATCCGTGGTGAATTCCGCCACTACGGCATTTCACGTGAACAGTTTTACAAGAACCATAGGGCAGGATCCGGCCGAATGTATTCAGCCACACCTTATCGCGGCTGGATCATGAAAATTGCGCCCGATGGAAAGACCACCCCATTTGCTTCCGGCTTTCGCTCTCCCAACGGAGTTAATTTTGACGCGCAAGGACGACTGTGGGCCACTGATAACCAAGGAGATTGGCTGGGAACCAGCAAACTGTTTCATGTAAAAGAAGGTAACTTTTATGGACACCCTGCCAGTCTTGTATGGACCAAGGAATGGGAAAAAGGACGTAATCCACTCAAGGTGCCCCCGGCTGAATTTGATGCAAAGCGCACGCGGGCCGCGGTGCTCTTTCCCCAGGGGAGCATGGCCAATAGCCCCACCCAGATGCTCACCGATACCTCCGGAGGAAAATTCGGCCCCTTCGCCGGACAATTGCTCGTGGGCGAGATGAATAGACCCCGCATTATGCGCGTGCTCGTCGACGAAGTCGCCGGCGAAACTCAGGGCGCCTGTCTACCTTTTATTGATAACGGGGGATTACACCGAGGCATGCACCGTTTTGCTTTTGCTCCGGATGGGAGCCTTTGGGTTGGCCAAACTCATCTCTCATGGGTAGGAGCCAGTGGACTACAACGCATCACGTGGACGGGTAAAACGCCAATGAGTGTTTCCTCCATGGAGCTGACCGAAACCGGCTTTAAACTCAGCTTCACCAATCCACTGGCTCAGGCCGCTTTGGAAAACTTTGTTTTCCAGCGTTACTATTACAAATACCACCAAAGTTATGGCTCTCCTCAACTGGGCAAAGAACCGGTCAAAGTGACGGCTGTAAAATTATCAAAGGACGGCAAATCAGTTTCCATCGACTTGGAGAAGCTCAGCCCAGGCTATGTCTATCAGTTAAATTTGAAGAATGTCACTGCATCTGATAAAACACCCGCACTCAATACCTATATTTGCTATACGCTAAACCGCTTAATTAATGGTGATGATAAAGCACCGCATCTAACCACCGGAAGCACCCGTAAAACCAAATCCGCCAAAGCAGCAGCCAAGGTTGTGCAGGCTAAACCGATGGACTTCAAGCAAACCGAACAAATCTTTGAAGCAGAAGAAGGCGGAAGAACGGGCCCTAGTCTAGCCACAAACAATGGCGGCTATACCGGTAAAGGCTTTGTCGATTTCCAAGCTGAATCAGGTGAGTACCTAAATTGGCTCATCCAAACCAAGAAGGCCGGTGAATGCGCACTTTCCTTTCGCTATGCTTTGGCTGACGGCCGTCGCCCATTACAACTCAAGGTGAATGGAAAAGTCATCATCAAGGCTCTTCCTTTCGTAAGCACCGGAAGTTGGACAAGTTGGGAGTCTATTAGTACCAACACGCCATTGAAGGCAGGGTTAAATGAAATTCGTCTTGAATCCACCGGCGCCAGCGGCCCCAACGTGGATAGCCTGACGATTGAGCGACAATAAACTGGCCTGCTGGCAATCGAAGACTTTGTTGAAGGTCTCCTATTTCTTCAATGCCCTGTCGGTCTGCCAAGCATTCTGGCCACGTATAGGCCACAGACCGTTAGCTGAGGCTTCCAACCACCTGCCCGACTATCATCAACCGTAAAGTTGATGGGCTTCCTTATAATCGATCAAACGCGCGCGGATTAAACCGTCATCGAGTTTCTCGCCTTTGGGATCAACGTAAACCCGACTCGTCCGCTTGCCGCTCTCCGAGTTCAGGCCAAAAACGTGTATGTTAAAGATGTAGGCCGGTTCATCTTCTGCTTTGAACCAGTGCACGTTGTCTTTCACATCCGAAATACTGGAAGTCTTCCCAGGACCAAACTTGGCGTCAATCGTTGGCTTGATAATCATGTGCTTCTTCTCATCAGTAATACGGTCGTAATGCCGCCCGTGGAAGTTGCCTTTCAGAACCATGAATGCGGTCGCCATATTATTGTGGCCATGTGGCACAACCGAGCAGCCTTTCTTAAGCGCAAAAACCTGATTACCAAACACGAGCTTGTCCGGTACTCCCTTTAATTTCGGAAACTCGGGACGGATGCTACGAGCGCCATTGTCAGCTAATTTTACGTTCTTCTCGATGCGGTCAAAATCGATCAATTTGAGCAGTTCCGGAAGAGCGATCTCATTTTGCAACAAATCCTCAATTTTGGCCTGCCACTCCGTCTCTTTAATCTTTTTGCCTTTTACATTGGAACCAATCTGGTTGACCTCATTAAGCCATTTCTTGGCCGTCATCTTGGCGCCAGCAGCCAGCAGATCAGCTGAGCAAAGATGGTCAAGTAGCGATATAGTCAATATTGCCTGAATGGAGCGCTTGGTGAAATCACGCCGTGATGAAAGGCCGACGTGATCTGCGGTAAGTTTTGGAGTCTGGAATTCTGTAGCAGGAGCTTTCATAATTTAGCTTTAAAATTGTCCGCTTTCAACGCGGTTTGGTCAATGATTAGGGTTGCGCTCCGGATACAATCCATTTGCGTACACGCTCAATGTCTCCCTTTCCCGGCATTTGCCCATCCGGAGGCATCTTCCCCTGATG
>CBFHWX010000148.1:0-4829 GCA_965659445.1 Limisphaerales bacterium
GCATAAAGCTGTGGCCCGTTCCCACGATGCGCATGATGCCATCGGCAGGTTTGGGGAAGGACATTGCGGCGGCGGACCGGGCTTTCGGTCTGCTCTTGTAAATCGCCATGATCTCTTCAGGCGTCTTGAGACTTACCGCGTGCGGCGGAAATTTCTCCTTCTCCCATCCGGGATCAAATACCAGCTTTGTTTGCGCTGCTGCGGCCGGGCGCGCATTCCCCTGCCTGGATCGTTGGAACTGTTGCCGGGCGGCCTTGAACTCCTCCGCGGTCAGCTTGCCATCGCCGTTCGCATCCGCTGCGGGAAAACGCTTGAGTATTTGCGCCAATCGCGATTCGGAGGGCTGTTGGGCTTGTGTATTTGAAAACGGCGCGGCCGCCAACAGGGCGAGGATCGCAAAGAGCAGGACTGGGTGGTGATTTTTCATGTATTTTATAGTTAAAAAAACGGTTCTGAATTAGGAGACGCATCCCAAGCTAACAGGATACAAAAAAGCGGCCCGAAGGCCGCTGTGTGAGTTGACGTAGAAAAGATCCTACTTCTTCTCTTTAGCCTTTTTCTCTCTGGCCGCCCGCTGCTTGGCCTGAAACTTTGAGGATATGGAAAAGCTCCCTAGAATCGCTTCAAATAATCATCCATGAACCGCCGGCAATTTCTACACACAACCAGTCTCGCTACGGCGGGCGTAGCGGCATCGTTTCCAAAAAGAGCGTGCGCACAAGCCATTGCCCGAGGTGACTTAACGGGCTCTAGTTTCCATTCACTCTAATCCGGAATCGATTCGATGGCCGCCTGCAGGGGCAGCCAGCGGACATCACGATGCATACGGTCGTTGCGGGGATAAAGGCCGTCAAAATAGCCGCGCAGGGAATGAGGGGAGGCTTCACCTTTACGGTAAGTGAGCACAATTTCGAGTATGCCTTGGTGACTGAATTCATCTGGACCCTCATCGGTGAGGCGCACCACGCCACGCAGGATGGCTTGTCTCTCTTCTCCCTCCTGTTTCAGTGGTGTGAGCTTCAAGTCACCCTCAGTGGCCTTGATGGTGTAAACGACTTTTGTTCGCGGGTTGGTGCGTTCCATCACGCCGGGCGGATAAATTTGTGAAAGCCACGACTTGAGGGAGGAGGCAGGCACAGTGCGCTCCTCCTCCGGCCACGACAGCGGTTTCCAATCAGCCTTGGCCATCGGCACCACCTCTACCACCGGCGCGCGGTAGGCAAGCATACGGTTGTCACGCAGGCTGACCAGCAGGCGAATGCCGCGTTCGCCTTTTAGATCAGGAAGCTTCACAGCCCTCTCCTTGATTGGCTTGTTTTCCAACCCGAGAAAAGGCATAGCGCGACGCAGTTCTCCCGCGGTGTATTGCTGGAGTGTTCCGCGCCGGCCATATTGTTCATTGCGGGCGGCATCAAAGGTATGCACCACGATGCCTTCGGGATTCAGGAGAGCCAAATCTACGTTGCTTTGCCGACGCGGGATACCACCACCGCGAGGAGGTTGAAATTTCCATCGCCAAACTGTTTTTACCGCATCGGGAATATCCGCATCATTGCGGTGACCGTGCCATGATGTGACAATATAGGGCTGCAGTTGCGCCAGCACGGTCGGGTCAATGAGTGAGGCCCCACGGACCTGCGTGGCAGTCGCTCAGCAATGGCCCGAGGCAATATCACCATACTTGGCATGGATGATGATTAGACACACCGGCCGGTTGTTCTTGGCCGCACGCTTGAGCGCCTCATCTAATGAATCGACCCAATCTAGCCGGTACATTCCCAAGTCCTTCGCCGCTGGCCGGATCGCTTGGTACCGTGCGAGAATGTGTTTAACACCAATATCTTCCCCCCTGACGAATACCAAGATAAATAGCGAAAAGAACAAAAATACAAAACGTTTCATCGGATAAGATGCACTTTTAATTAGTTCAATAAGCTATGCCCCACAGCTCGAGGAGTCTACCAGAAATACAGACTACAAATAAACTTGGTCACTTGACATACAATTGAAACCTGCAACTATATACGTATACGTATTAAATCAATAAGCATGAAAACATTATTTTACACCATAGGGATCCTCGCTATTTCACTCTCGGTATTGGCTGATGACAAATACGGCTATCAAAAACGAGACTGGATCGACAAAGACAAGATCAATATCCACGACCGACAAGGCAAGGTCATCGGGTATCAAAAACAAGACTGGATCGACAAGGACAAGATCAACACCTACGACCGTTACGGCAAAAAGACCGGCTACCTGAAACAGGACTGGATCGACAAGGACAAGGTGAACACCTACGACCGTTATGGCACCAAGAGTGGTTATCTGAAGCGGGACTGGATCGACAAGGACAGACTCAATTACTATGACTCACGCGGTCGCTTGCTCGGCCATCAAAAACAAGACTGGATCGACAAGGACAAGTACAACCTCTTCCGCAGGTGTCCCTAATCCGATTCACTCACGGCGAGCTGTCCATCGAATTGCGTTTTGGACAAGGCTGTGAAGGGCGGTCGTAGATTCCGGATGAGGACTAATGCATAGCACTCGGCCTTTCCCAAATTCACCGGCGATGATGGCAGGCGTATTAACCATGGTTCCCTTCTGGGGCTTATACTTGGAAACCTCGCTACGGAAATTGGCGAGAGTGCGGAAATTACCAAGTGCCTCATTGCCCATTGGGGACATAATGGGGCCATTGTGATATCGCACTTCAAAGACACCTTTTTTATCACCGAGAATTTTTCGACCCTCATCGGTTAACTCCATTTTCACAGGAGCTGAAGCGCCGCGAAACCACATGCTCTTCTTACCGATTTCGGGTAGATCAATTGTTTCGCAATAGGTCTTGTGATTACTGATTGCCAATGACCATTTATAATTTGCTGCAGCCAGATAAGCCCCTGCACAAATGCCCACAAACCCGCCTCCCTCTTTCACAAATTTTTGCACCGCCTCTCGACCGACAGGCTGTAGCGCTGCAGCCTGTTTACTCCCACTCCCGCCGGGAAAGATAGCAAGGTTAAATTGATCTAGCACACCATCGCCGATGTCCTCTACACCCACACGCCGAACCACCACATTTTTCATGTTTCTAAATACGCGATCGAGATTACGCGGACCATTGCCACCAACCCCTCCCGCGTCATACACGGCCACGCGCAACGCTGTGGTGTTGGCTGGCAGCATGATGCGTTGCGAACCGCCGACCATATTGAGGTGACTCAATAACACATGCACCATCTGCCGATGTTGTCGAACTCGTTTTGAGAGCGGCTGCGACTTGGACGTAGTTTCAAGAATCATCGCGGTAGCCTTGAGCTTTTCGTATGCCGCGCGGGCCAAGCTGCCATCAACCGGGTAGCGCAACCGCACGAGTTTCTTTTTGGGGTCGGGAATCCCCGCATTCACAGCCTTCAACATCTTGGGCACCACGGCATTGGCCGCTTTGCCCTTCACATCAATGATGGAAGACCCTACCGACTTGGAATTGATCTGGTGAAAATCAATCCCCTCATGCAGGTCAATGAGCCAATCGGGTTTCTGTTTCCCGATATATCCCCAAAGCGCCGTCGCGAGCACACCCTTCGCTACGGCCGGCGCTTTGGTTTTTGGAAATTGCCGATTTAGATCGCGCAATTGTGGCGGTTCGCCGGGCAAAAACCGCGTTTTGTCGAGTAATCCGAGATTGTTCACCCTTGGCACAACAATGAGCCTCCCTTTCTTGATCGGCCAATGCCGAATCTGCTCTGCGGCGCGCGCTCCGGCCGGTTCGTTACCGTGGACCCCACCGGTTATAAAAACAGTTGGCCCAGCCACACCACTATCCCGTTGGAAAACCGGCGTCTCCCACTTTGTTCCCTTGGCAAGAAGCCCGCTCGAGAGCTTCTCTACCGCCAACGAGGTGAGGGTCAAGCCGACCCAGAGACCCATGACCATGATCCGATGCATCGTGCGATAATTCTGTAAAATGGCTGGTCAAGCCAACAAAAAAGAGGTCATAATTTCACTGATGCGAAGTTGTATTATTGTGATCTTACTGCTGGTGGGTAACGTCATGCAGGCTCAGCAACAGCCCAGGCAGTCGCCCAATCGTGGCGGCGGTTTTGGCAGACAAATGGATGCCAATGGTGATGGCAAGATTACCCGAGACGAATTTCCCGGACCCAAGGAAATGTTCGACCAGTTTGACAAAGATAAGAACAATTCTCTTTCCCCTGATGAGCGTGATGACATGCGCCAAAGCAGGATGCGCGGTGGATTTGGTCGTGGAAATTCTGGAGGTGGCTTCCGTCGTCCTGGCCAAGATCAAGGAAACAACATGGCTCAGGAATTGTTTGGTGCAGTCGATGCTAACAAAGACAACAAACTATCCCCCAAGGAGTGGCAGACCTATTTTGACAAAATCCTGACCGAGGCGGACAAGGATAAGAACGGTAGCCTCAGCGCGAAAGAATGGCAGGCTTGGCGGCAACGTAGTCAAAGCCGTTCCAGTGGTCGCCCGGACCGTGGCCTCAAGGTAGGAGCCATGGCTCCGAAGGTAACCGCTGAGTTCATGACCCAAAAAGGGTCACTGGATTTCTCCAAGATAAAACATCTCTCAGTGGTGATTTTTGGATCCTATACCTGAGGCCCCTTCTCTCGTGAGGCCGTGCGTCTCCAAAAAGCTTATGAAACTTTTGGCAAACAAGCTAATTTCTATTGGGTTTACATCCGCGAAGCACACCCGCTGGAGTCTTCTCGTCCTTCCCCTTTGCAAATTGAACAACCCAAGACATTCGAGCGCCGTCAGGAAGTAGCCATTACTTGTTCGGTTAACTTGA
>CBFHWX010000149.1:0-4633 GCA_965659445.1 Limisphaerales bacterium
CGACCGTGGCTGTTAAACGTAAATATCTACGACCCGCATCCGCCGTTTATTCCGCCGCGCGCTTATGCTGATCCGTTTGATCCCGAGGATATGCCGGGGCCGCATTTCAAGAAAAGCGATTTGAAGGCTCAGGCCAAGCTGGCGGAATGTGATTTCCAGGATGAAATCCGGACACCACTTGAGCATGACGCAAAGGGCGCGCAAGCACGATACTACGCGATGATTGCGCTGATTGACGACCAGTTTGCGCGGATTCTTACAGCACTGGATGAAACAGGCCAACGCGACAATACAGTGATTATTTTCACCAGTGATCACGGTGAATCATTGGGTGATCACGGATTGATGTACAAAGGCTGCCGTTTTTACGAAGGCCTGGTACGGGTACCGCTCATTTTTTCTTGGCCCAGCCGTTTTGTGCAAAACACACAGAACGATGCATTGGTGGAAATGTTGGACTTATCCGCCACGTTGCTGGATCTGGCAGAAGTAGAGGCACCGGAGTACCTTCAGGGAATCAGCCTGACTTCTCTATTGAAGGGTGTATCAGATGGACACCATCACCGAAGTTTTGTCCGCAGCGAATATTTTGATGCGCTGGATCCTCACTTTACCGGTGGAGCGGGAACGTTTGCCACAATGCACCGAACGCGCCAACACAAGCTGTGTGTTTATCATGGTAAAGGTGTAGGTGAACTTTTTGATTTGGAGACTGACCCTTGGGAACATGAGAACCTTTGGGCCGATCCTGCTCACGCAGGCATTAAGAATCAGTTACTAGCGGAAAGTTTTGACGCACACGTTCAACTAACCACGGACATGGGTTCCCCTCGCATCGCACCGATGTGATGTGACTTTTTACAGGAAAATTATTTTTTCGAGCGCTCCACTTTACGGTAAAGGAAGGCGTCGGATGTGAGCAGCGAGGCAAGGAGAGCTTTCATGCTGCCATCGTTTTCCTTGTAGGCGCGATGGGCAGCTTGCAACGTGGGAGCATCCTCGAGGGTCTCGTTGCGTCCCATCCAGAAGCGGAAGGCATGACGGACGAAGACCTGCTCGACACGTTCGCTGGTGGCCAGCTTGTCGATCATTTCCAATGCGTTTTTCACTGGGCCATCCAAGGATGGGTCGCCGCTATCTATTATTTTGCCAGAAGTGTCCACGGGCTTGCCGAGCTCGGTGGTGCGGCGCAGGCCAAGATGGTTGTACATCTCGAAAGGGAGCCCGAGGGGATCCATCTTGCGGTGGCAGCGCCAGCATTCGGCCACCCGGGTGACCCGCATCCGTTCCCTTAGGGTGTTCTTAGGCTCGTCGGGCAACTGGGCATCCACCGTGATGGGTACTTCTGGAACGGCACCCCCAAGTAATCGCTCCCGGATCCATTTACCTCGAAGAATCGCATGGTTATCCATGGCGTCGGAGTGGGAAACCAGCCAGGATGGATGTGTAAGGATGCCCATTCGTTCATCCTTTGGCACCCTCACGAGCGTGCGACCACGACTTCCGCCGGTGTGTTTGACTGCAGGAATACGGACATTGATCCGTTCGCCTTTGGACAAGGCGACATAGCCAAGTTCCTCTGGGGTGGGCTTCTTTTTCTTATCCTTCTTGTCCCGAGGTGGTGGCTTTTTGAGGTTTTCACGAGTGCTAAAGTAAAGATGGTCGTTACCCGGATCGAGGATTACGCGGTCGGTGGTCAGGAGCTCCTTCAGGACTTGTTTGTCTCCCTGGACAATGAGTTCGATCAGCCGGTCCACACTGGCGGTCATACCAAACATAACGTTGGGATGGTTGCGTCCCCCGCCGGCTTTGGACAGGGCCTTGGCGTCCTTACAGACACCACCAGCCAGGTCGTAATCAAAATATTCATGGAAGAACTGAAGAATACGGGGCTTGCGGATACTTTCGTCGGAAAGAATCCGGATGACTTCGCGCCTCATGTCGTCGCGTGTCTTGAGGCGGCCTTCTTTGAGCGCTTTCTTGAGTTTGGCATCGGGCTTGAGGTAGCTGAAGGCCCCATTGACGGCCACCGCGAGTTCATGCCCTTGGAGCATCACCCGTCCGTATTTGTCCGGCTTGCCGTATTGGGCAAGCTCCGGGCGGAAGAGGGCGTCCCGATCAAGAAAGATGGGGGTGAGACCAAGAATCACGCCGTCCTTGAGCCCAAGGTCGGCGACTGAATCCTTGAGAATCTTGAGGTAAACGTCGGACTCCTTTGAAGAGGGTTCACGGAAGGTAAGGGCTTCAAAAAGAAAATCAACGGCTGCCCGAAGTTTTTTCTCGGGAGGATTTTCTTCCTGAACGAGATCATAAACGGGAGTGAGCGGACGCATGACCTCCGGATGGTAAAAAAGACTTTCAACGGTCCCTCGGATGTCAACGTTCTTGTATTTCTCAGGTAATTTCCCGGTCAATTGGTAGGGTTCAATCTTGGGGCCGTAGGCCATGAAGCGAACGATGTCTTCGGCATGCCTAGCGATTTGGGAAGCCTGGGCGCCATTCACGGAATAAAGAATCGGATAACTCCGCAAGCCATGGTCACCTGTTGTATTCAAGATTGAGGAGAATCCCGTAATCGCCGCAGCATAGGCTGCGGAACCGCCCACCTGGCCTTTGATTCTGTCCAGCCCGTAGTACACCTTCACCTCACCCTGATTGTTCCACGATATGTGATCTCCGCGAGTACGTAAACCAGAGGCTTTCGGGTTGTATTCCGGCTCCTTGTTAATGAGCTCATTGAGCCGGACAAGGTGCTCCTGCGGATGAATCCGCCAGATACGGGCAGGCGTGGATGTAGGCTCAAGATTCTTCGGCAGTTCCCCGAACAACAGATCGTGATCGAGGTAGTTTCCCTTAGCCGGAAGCAGATGTGTGTTGAACCCGCCCTTCTCTTTCATCGCAAGTTCAAGCCCATCCGCAATCCAATTGGCCAGACGCAAACGCTCCTTTGCATCGGGCTGGTTTTTTTTCTTCTTGGGCGGCATTTCCTTGAGGGCCACCTGTTCCCAAACGCGCTTCCATATCCCGAAGCTCTCAGGTGTCACCTCAGTGAGTTCATCAAGGGCAAGTTCCCCCTTCTTTGTTTCCGCATCATGACAATCGAAACAGTATTGCTCAAGAAACGGCAGTGCATCCCGCTTGAAGGACGGCGAAGGAGCCGCTTGGCCGGCGAGCGTCCCCGCAGCAAGGAACATCAGAAAACGATTCATGGCTTACGCCAAGAGTTCCTCGATTGGGCCAACCTTGGAGCTGTAGTTTTCGGCAAGGTTCTTGTCCATGTTGAACCGGTCGGCAGGCGCACCGACGGCATGCAACAGGGTGGTGTACAAATCATTGATGGGCCGCTTTGCCATTTGAGTAAATTGGCCGGTCTTCAGCGGTCCGGCAGGGTTTCCGATGAGGATGAAGGGCCAATTGGCTCCGGAAGAGTGTTGTTTGTCCGCGTTGTTACTGGTGTAAACAATCAGCGAGTTGTCCATCATGGTCCCATCGCCCTCGGGCATCGATTCGAGTTCCTTGACCAGCTTGGCCAGCATACGGCAGTTGTACTGGCGAATCTTAACCCAGATCTCGTTATTCGGTTGAGGCATGTGGCCCAAGTTATGACCTTGCTTATCAACCCCGAGACCCTTCCAGGCGCCGAAAATCTCTCCTCTTCCAGAACCGATGGTGAGCGTGTTGGTAATGCCTGACTTGAGGGCGGAGATGCCCAGATCAAGCAAGGAATCATGCCAATCGGTTTCGAATTCGGGGTTGGTAAATTTCTCCCCGTATTCCGGAGCAAATTTCTTGAGGTGATCGGAAATGTCGGCAAGCCGACCACGGAGACCATTCATGTCACGGAAACCATCAGTATAGCTGCTGTAACGCTCCTTTTCATCCGCCGGCAGACCATGAGAATTTTGCTGGGCGATTCTTTCCACCGAACGCAACACGTTTGAGCGAGCCTCGTAACGTTCTCTCACCTCGCCGGTGGATATGCTGCCGAAGAGAGCCTGGTAAAGAGTCTGCGGATTCGAATGCATGAAAATCGGCTTCCCAGGACCGGTGGCTGAAAGGGTCGCCAAGGTTGGTCGTGACCGCATGTTGGGCAGGGAATCCATTCCAATACAAAGGTGAGGCAAAACGGTCTCCGGCAAATGCTGGCTGATGACATGATCGATCGTAGCGCCGCGCGGAGGACTTCCAATGCCGCCACGGTAGCCGCCGAGAGCCCCGAAGAAAGCACTGTGGCTCGGACTGGTATGCCGGCCATGGAGGCCATTAATGATGTGAAGCCTGTCCTTGAGGGGTTCAAGTGCTTGGATGGGCTCCTCGAACTCGAAGCTTTTCAGTGAACAATCTTCATTCAGCCCCTTTGGAATTGCGGTGTAAGGATCAAAACCTTGATTCTGAAGAAAGAAAATGACCCGTTTGGGCTTCCTCTTGCTGAGTGCCGCCTGTGCGATACCCGGAAACAGTGGTGCCGCAACAGCCGCCGCTGCCATTCCTTGAAGCATTTTTCTTCGATTGATCATAGTCCCTTTCAAATCAGGCATAATTGTACGTTAAGACACTTGAATGGTCGAATTTATTCAGTCATTTCGACAGCTCGAACATGCCAAATAGTCCTATTTTTGTCCCAAAATAAAGG
>CBFHWX010000150.1:0-4411 GCA_965659445.1 Limisphaerales bacterium
AACTACACCGTCCATCTGGAGCTTATGCTCCCCTATCAGCCAACCTACCGCAGCCAAGACCGCGGCAATAGCGGCTTTTATCAGGTACACGACTACGAAATTCAGGTATTGGACTCCTTCGGCATGGATGGTGCCCACAACGAATGCGGCGGTATCTATAGTCATAAGGGGTCGGATGTGAACATGTGCTTACCGCCGTTGGTTTGGCAGACCTTTGATGTGGAATTCACCAATGCCATAGTGAGAGATGGCGGGAAGGTTAAGAATGCGGTGATCACGGTGCGCCAAAACGGTGTGGTCATTCATAACAAGTTTGAGATACCCGGTAGATCCAAGTATGGCGTGCGCGGAGGACCGCAAGGAGTTCCGGGGCCGTTCATGCTGCAGAATCACCGGGAGCCGCTGCAGTTCCGCAACATTTGGGTGTTGCCACACGGGCCTACACCGTTATTGCCGGTGGGCCAACTGAAGCCGCCAATAGCAAAGAAGCCTGCGATGAAACCCGTGGCACCTATGAGTGACGCAGCCAAGGCGATGCTCGGCAAATGGCACATTCGCTTTAGCAATAACGGTAACAAGTACGTGCTAAATCTTAAGGATGATGGAACAAGTCACTTGGTGCGCACAGGAAAAGCGTGGGATGGCGTCTGGATCGTTAAGGACGGCATGCTGACAGTAACCAATCCACACGATGTCATACGTATAAAGCTGATGCTCAAAGACGGTGCCTACGCCGGTAAAAATAATTTCGGGTCAGCGCGACTTTCGAGAAACGAAGTCTCTAAGTTTTAGGGCCAATTGCCTAACGGGGAGACAAGCCCTTCACCTCATTCTCGCTCAAAGCGCGATCAAAAACCACGGCTTCATCCAGCCGACCTTCCCAACTGGATTCTTTGTTATTGCGTCCCCCAAGAAAGAGCGTCTCCACACTGCTCACTGCATTGGCTTCGCCGGATATCTCCAGTTTACCATCCAGATACACCTGCACTTTTTCTTGATCACGCACCAACACTGCATGATGCCATTTCCAGCGTTCTGTATTTGCTTTGCCGGTGAGCGTTTCTTTTCCATTACTGAAGATCAACTGACCCTTGGCGTTGAGTCCCAGTCCTTCTCCAGTTGCTTGGGCACTGTAATTTTGCCCACGACCAAACATCCAACCGAGCACAGGCCGTGAATCAATCGGCATCCCGTTCCAGAACCAGATCGAGACACTGTAGCTAGTCCCCAGATTGGCCACGCGCGTTTGCAGTCGGCCGCCACAGAAATGAGCCGCACGGTTGATTTGACCCGGGGTGAATGCCTTGGGATTGGGTCCGGCCAAATAGAACACCACCCCATCTTCATAGGTGCCATCAGACCGGTTTTGTTCATCAATAGCGCGTGGCCCAATAAATTCATCCATCCGCCACCACGCGACCGGCTTGGCACTGGTAATGGCTTGAGCGGCTGGGCCTTGGGATACCTTGATTGTTTTGCGCGGTTTACCGGCCACCTTCTCAAGCAGTTGAATACAGGTTTCCACAATCCGTGGTTCAGCCGAGGTTTCCAGGCCGGCTGTGCGGGCCGCCCACGTATTGTATCCACCAAGGACATGTTGTTCAGGTGGAGGGATGTAGCCTTCTGAGCCATTGGTCAGATCAAAGGTGATAGTGGTCTTCAGGGGACTGTAGGCTTTTTGTTTGAGGCCGCTTAACGCATAGACTTCATTGGGGATGCCCGTGATGCCGATATCTCCAATGCGGATAGCTTGCAGGATCAGTTCGGCTTCGGGGCGTTCGTGCAAAAAGATTTGTTCACGCGCATAAATCTCCGGCTGTGTCTGAGGTAGGCCCTCGATTTTTTCCACAATCGCCTTGGCCCACTCGAGCCTTTGCGCATCAGGTGCCCTAAATTTGAGAGGCAGCTTGGCCTCGGCCATGGAAAGGGTGGCGCCGCGCTCGTATTTAATTTTGCCATATGCCGTCACTGCTTTCTTCACGAGGTCACTGGCGTAATCCTCAATATTCGGGGCGATGAATTCTTTCTTCGTGTAATCGCGGCGCCAGATATCTCCACTACAGCCGTGACCTAGCACGCTCACAAACGCGGGCTTGCCAGGGTGCTTGTGCCCGAGTTCCTTGGTCATCTGGTCATTGAAAAGGCCAAAGTAATCGGCATTTATGCCCTTGATACCGCCGCCAAAATAATGCATGGAAAAATTTCCGAGCACGGCAATCGGCCGGCCTTTGAGAGACTGAAAACTGACCAAGGAAAAGTCCGGGTCCTCAGGACCTGATTCACCGGTGACATTATCCCAGTTGCGCCCTGCATGCATGTTGGCGCGCCCAGTGGGGTTGCCGAAAGGATCGTTGGCGATGCGGTCAGGGCGACTGATCCATCGGCGCAGGGCCGTGTATTCATTGGCATCAAAGATTCCTGCCCCCACCTGTGCCGGCTCCAGATTTTTCTTTGCCCCTTCAATGGCTTCAATGATCTTGCGCTTGAGTAGCAATGGGTAACGCGGATCCACATCAGTACCCAGACAGCCCATGCTCGCGGGGGCGGTGTGGGTGTGAGTGGCATTGATAAACATTTTGTCGGACCGAATGCCGCTCTTTTTACTAGCGGCAGATTTGGCGTCATCAAGGAAAGCGCGGGACATCATACAACTATCGACCACCACGATGGCCAGTTGGGTTTTGCCATCATCCAGTGCAATGGCCCGCACTTTGATTGGGGACCCAACTTCACCCAGTTCACGCTGGCGCATGCCTCCATTGACATGGACAGGTAGTTGCTTGGGCGTGGCATCCACCACCAAAGCTCCAGCGCGAAGGGCGGCTTGAGCCGGGAAAAGAGAAACCAAAAGACCAACGGCAAGAAGGATGTAGAGAGCTTTCATGATGTGAATGGAAAATTCTACGCCTTCCGCCACGCCCGCTCAAGGACTGAAATCAGGGGAGGACTGATAGTTGCAATGACATTGCCAAGCGTGTTGTATCGAGGCACACTGCTGGCAGTTTCCCATGAAAACACGATACATCTTTTGGCTCACATTGTTTGCCATCGCTCCGTTTGTTGATGCGGTGCCACTCAAGATTCACATCATTTCCGGTGCGAGAGAATATCAGAGTGAAGCTTCAATGAGGTCGTTCAGTGCGTGGATGGAAAAACACTATGAGGTGAAGTTTACCGCATCATGGGGGCACGATGGCATTAAGAAGTTGCCGAATTTTGGT
This sequence comes from Limisphaerales bacterium, assembly GCA_965659445.1. Lineage (GTDB taxonomy): Bacteria > Verrucomicrobiota > Verrucomicrobiia > Limisphaerales > UBA1100 > UBA1100. The sequence continues at coordinate 3,222 of CBFHWX010000150.1, forward strand.
GCGCTAGCACAGGCGGATGTGATGTTTGTTTTCGCGCGCCGCATGATGTTAGTCGAGCCGCAGATGAAGCTGATTCGCGCGCATTGGGAGAAGGGTAAACCCATCGTGGGTGTGCGCACCGCGAGTCACGCATTTCAAAAGGCGGACAACGAAATCTTCGATCGTCAGGTGATGGGGGGAAATTATCAGGGACACTTTGGTGATGGGCCAGTGAAGGTAACCAATTTGGGCAAGCACCCCATACTAAAGGGCGTAGACAAAATTACCTCCGACAAACTCTATAAGGCCGGGCCCTTAGCCAAGGGCACAATGGTGTTGCAACAAGGCGACATCGGTACAGATAAGCATGCGGTAAGCTGGGTAAACAGCTGGCAGGGTGGCCGTATATTTTACACCTCACTTGGTATCGCTGAAGATTTTGAGAACAAAGATTTCAAGCAGATGCTTGTTAACGCCATCTATTGGACTGCCAAGCGTAAGCCGAATCACAGAGGCTCCAAGAACCCAAACCAATGAAAACATCACTCAGATCAATTCTCCTGTTATTTCTTCTCCTGTTGACGCCTTTGTCCCAAGCCGACAACTGGCCGCATTGGCGGGGGCCAAACCATGACGGGGTGAGCGCCGAGAAGGGGCTGCCGGTGGAATGGAGCGAAGAGAAAAATGTCGCGTGGAAACTGGCATTGCCAGGAGGGAGCTCGGCGACACCAGTGGTTTGGGGTGGTAAGATTTTTTTAATGGCGCAGGATGAAAAGCAGATTTCGCTCTTGTGCGTAAGCACAACTGGCAAAATGTTGTGGACGTCAAAGGTGGCCGAATCGCGAGGGAAGTCAAAGGGGGAGAAGTCGTTCGCCTCACCTTCGCCAAGCACCGATGGCAAGCGCGTATACACCATGACCGGCACGGGTGAAGTGGTGGCCTTCGATTTTGATGGCCAGGAGGTGTGGCGTTTTAATGCGCAGGAACGGTACGGGAAATTCCGCTATGGTTTCGGTTATCACACCACGCCGCTCTTGTATTCGGGCCGGCTATACCTCCAGCTCATCCATTCCGGTGGCGCGTGGGTGGTGGCGATTGACGTAACGAATGGTAAGGAATCATGGAAAATCAAACGGGCTAGTGACGGCGTGGCTGAGTGCGAGCACTCCTATACCTCGCCCTGCTTGTGGCGCGATGACAAACAGGCGCGG
>CBFHWX010000151.1:0-4276 GCA_965659445.1 Limisphaerales bacterium
TGGTAATATGGGGTGGGGAATTTGGTCGCACCATATATTGTCAGGGCAAGCTCACGCGTCAAAACTACGGTCGTGACCATCACCCGAACTGCTTTACCTATTGGTTGGCCGGCGGTGGTGTGCGCAAGGGAATCCCTTATGGTGAGACTGATGATTACAGTGTCAACGTCACCGAAAAACCCGTGCACGTGCACGATCTGCAGGCTACCATTCTGCACCAGTTAGGAATTGATCATGAGCGGCTAACCTTCCGTTACCAAGGTCGCTATTTCCGACTGACTGATGTTCACGGGAAAGTCGTAAAAGATATTCTGAGCTAATGAAAAAACTAATTTATTCCATATTCTGTAGTTTACCCTTCTTTGCTCAGTCGGCTGATCCCAAAGTTTCTCTTATATATGGCAGTTGGCTGCCTGGCGAGGGAGGACCAGTAACCTCTCAACCGAATCCATTGAAACAGCCCTTTGGCGTGGATTTTGATGGCAAAGGCAATATGTACATTGTGGAGCTGAAAGGCGGACGGGTTCATCGGCTGGCAGCTGATAATAAACTCATCACCATCGCCGGGGACGGTAACAAGGGTTACAAGGGAGATGGCGGGCCGGCCCATAAGGCGACTTTTAATGGAATGCACAATGTGGCGGTGACTTACAGTGGGGTCGTCTATATTTCTGATTCATGGAACTATTGCGTCCGTAGGATTGACGATTGGAGTGAAACAATCAGTACTGCCGTCGGGACGGGTAAGCGTGGTTTTAGCGGGGATGGTGGGCCGCTTAAGAAAGCTACTTTCAGTTATGTGATGTGTATTACCATGAATGCGACGCGCGACAAGATTTACATTGCTGATATTCAGAACCGCCGCATTCGTGTGGCAGATCTTAAAACTAACAAGGTTCGTACTATTGCTGGCAACGGCAAGAAGGGCGCACCCAAGGATGGGGCAACGGCAACGGAAGCCCCGCTGTTTGATCCTCGGGCCGTGGCACCGGACTCTAAAGGTAATGTATATGTGCTTGAACGCAGTGGTCATTCCCTGCGGGTTGTGCGGTCCAATGGCCAAATTTACACAGTCGTTGGCACAGGTAAAAAAGGAAAGAAGGATGGCCCGGGCAAAAAAGCTACTCTGGGGGCGCCCAAGCACATTTGTGTGGATGATGCTGACAACGTCTACATCGCCGATGAGGCCAATGATCTCATTCGCAAGTACGACCCCAAGTCGGGCCGAGTCTCAACCATCCTCGGGCATGGCAAAGTGAAGCTCGATTATCCCCATGGGGTTACTTGGGAAAAGGGGAAGCTTTACGTTGTGGACACCGGCCACAACCGCATTTTGCGGATTGATTAGTCCTCCACTGCCAGATCCAGATACTCCTTTGCATTCTGGTAGCAGATACGCTTCACCATGCTACCCACGAGGTCGTAATCATCGGGCAGTTTCCCGTCACGCATGAATTCGCCGATGAGGTTGCAGAGTGTGCGCCGAAAATATTCGTGCCGTGGAAAACTCAGGAACGATCGGGAGTCGGTCAACATGCCGATGAAGCGTGAGAGGAGGCCGGTATTAGCCAGTGCCTTCATCTGCCATTCCATTCCTTCCTGTTGATCGGCGTGCCACCATCCGCTGCCAAACTGCATCTTGCCCGGTGTGCCACCTTGGAAGTTTCCAGCCATGGTCGCGAAGGTGAAGTTGTCCATCAGGTTGTTGTTGTAGAGGATCGTCTTGGGCAACAACTCGTCCTGTTCGAGTCGATCTAGGAACTTTGCCAGTGGCGTGGCTTGTGGCCAGTCGCCAATCGAATCGCAGCCAATGTCTGGCCCGATGGTTTCAAAGAGGCGGGTGTTGTTGTTTCGTTGTGGGCCAATGTGCATTTGCATCGCCCAACCCTTTTGTGCGTAGAGCCGACCGAGGTGTTCCATCACATGCGCGCCGAACTTGCGCTGCTCCTCGGCAGTGGCGGCCCGACCCAATCGCGCTTTGTCAAAAATGCGATTCGCCTCAGTATCGCTTGGGAAATTATCAAAGCAGTACGGAAAGCTATGGTCGCTAAGGCGTGAGCCAATGGCGTGGAAATCCTCAACGCGTTTCTCAAGTGCGGCGAGAAAACCAGATAATGTGACTACATCGCCATTGGCGGAGGTGGCCAGCTTATCAGCCCAAGCGTTGAAAATCTCCGGCTGGTCAACGCTCCATGCTTTGTCAGGCCGGAAGGTTGGGTAAACCTTGGTGCGAATGCCGAGTGCGGCAATCGCTTCATGATGTTCCAAGCTATCGGTGGGGTCGTCGGTGGTGCAAAGCGCACGCACGTCAAACTGCTCCAAAATCCCGTGTACGGAAAGTTCTGGCTGGGTGAGCTTCTCACTGGTCACTTCCCAGATTTCCTCCGCCGTTTCTTCACTCAACAGAGTATCGATACCGAAATGCCGGCTTAGTTCCAGGTGCGTCCAATGATAGAGCGGGTTGCACAGCGTCTGTGGCACCGTGCGGGCCCAAGCGAGAAACTTATCCTTCGCATTGGCATTTCCGGTAATGACTTCCTCTGGCTCGCCATTGGCGCGCATGGCACGCCATTTGTAGTGATCGCCCTCGAGCCACATCTCACCCAGATTGGCAAACTGACGATTTTCGGCGATTTCACCGGGTGGAAGGTGATTATGGTAGTCGAGAATGGGCTCGGCTACGGCGTAATCATGGTACAGCCGCCGTGCAGGCTCATTATTTAACAGAAATTCGTCGTGGATAAACGCCATGGAAGGCGTTCGTTTAGTGGAAATATCCCCTAAAAGCGACCCTTTAATTTCAGCCTGCGAAGGAAACCGGAGGCAATCCACTCACGGCAACGCGTGCCTTGAAAACACAACCGGCCAGCGGTTCTTTTTCCAAATCGGCCTCGGTAATGTCCTTTTTGGCGGTGGTAATGTACAATTCATCAAGGTTTGGCCCGCCAAAGGCGCAGGCGCTTGTGCGACTTACTGGCACAGCGATGCGCGCTAGTTCCTCCCCATTTTCCGGGTCAAATCGAACCACACTCCATCCGCCCCACAGTGCCACCCAGATCTTGCCTTCGGTATCCATTGCCATGCCGTCGGGGAATGCACCCTCATCCTGTATCTCAATGGCAGTGCGGCGGTTGCTGATGGTGCCGTTGGAATTGTCAAAATCCCACGCGTCCACACGGCGGGTGGGGCTATCGATGTGATACATCACGGTGGCTTCAGCGTTCCACACGATACCGTTGGGGATTGAGTAGTCGCCTCCTTGTTTTTCGACGTGCCCATCGGGATGCAGGCAATACATTGCGCCGGTTGCACTATCTTCGGTGATGGGCATCGTGCCCGCCCACAATCGCCCGCTTGGGTCGCATTTGCCATCGTTGAACCGATTTTCCGGCTTGTCCGGCTCGGGATCCACGATCATCTCCGTATCTCCCGTCTCAGGGTCAAAGTGCAGAAAACCGTTTTGTGCGGCCAATACCAGCCCTCCACTTTTGGCCGTCATCAGGGTGCCCACCATCTGCCCGATCTCCCATGTGGCGTTGGAGTCATCGTCAGGGTTGTAGCAGTGGACTACGCCACGAAGGATATCGGTCCACCAAAGGACCTGCCGCTCCATATCCCAAATCGGCCCTTCTCCCAAGGGCGACTTGGATTCAATCAATAATTTGGCTTCCTCGACAATCATACTCATGTAATGGGCGAACCATAGCGGTTATACCATCTCGGGTAAAATCTTTGGTGAAGAGAAGATTTTACTAAAACCGATAAGTGAATGGTCTTTCAATAAATCGAATATATTGATACTAGTTCTTTGTGCAGGTTTTTATTGCCAGAGGAGAAGAGCAACATGGACCTTATTCCCTGGAACAAGTCCGCAACCTATTGCAACAGGGTGTTCTGTTGCCCGGTGATTATGCGTATCACGAAGGGTTGAGCGACTGGGCACCGCTTTCGGAAGTCATCGCCGCGCAACCGGAGCCTGCCACACCATCCTCAAAGGCAGTTTCCCAGACGGCTTCGGCAGGGCCTTCTTTGTCCGCGCCATCTGCGTCCGCCTCAAAGAGCAATGCTCCTGTGGTAATTGCAATTATCGCGGTACTAATGGTTCTGGGTGGACTGGCTGCCGCCGGCGGGTGGTTCTTTTTCCTTAGAGACAATGAAGAACCCACGAAGATTGTGGAAGCAATCGAGAATGAAGAAGAAGAGCCATCCCACAAGGCAGGCATCACCTTTCCGGCGCCATCGACTCCATCCCCTGCCAAGCCCGTTTTACCGGGAG
>CBFHWX010000152.1:0-4247 GCA_965659445.1 Limisphaerales bacterium
ACATCCAGCACTGTGCCCACTCCGATCAAGGCGCGATCGCCAAACGCTTGGCTCGCCTCACCGATAGCCTCGATGGCCCGCGGCGTACTGGTCGTGATTTCAATCGCGCGCACTCCGCCTGCCAATAGTGCCTCGGTCAAAGGAAGAATCTGTTTACTCGATTGCGCTCGGACCACTGCTATAATGCCCGGATCGATCAACTGTGCAATGACCTCGCCCTTTGTCCGCATCAGGAGTTTTCCTTTCGGTTCGCTTTAGCCAATGGGTTAACGGGGGGTGGCATCGCGCGTTAAGATGGACAAAAACAGTGCTCAAGCCAAGTAAACGGTGCATTGATTTAAGTGGGATAATCGATACAATCGGCCTCGATGTTCACGCGATTTTTTCTTGGCCTTGGCTTGGCGTCCGTTCCGATGGTGCTTAGTGGAGCAGAGTTTACCTCAACTGATCTGGAGTTTTTTGAGAAAAAGATCAGGCCACTTTTGGCTGAGAACTGTTTCAAGTGCCACAGTGCAAAGGCTAAAAAGCTGAAGGGGGGGCTGCGACTTGATTATCGCGCTGGGGTTTTAAAGGGAGGCGACAGTGGGCCGGCAGTACAGCCAGGCAAACCGGAGATGAGCCGACTGGTTGAGGCTATCAATTATGACAATGTCGACTTGGAAATGCCGCCGTCGGGCAAGCTCAGTGCCGCCCATATTGCTGATCTCAATGAGTGGGTAAAACGCGGGGCACCTTGGCCGGATGAAGCTGTAGTTGGAAACGAGGTAAAAGAGAAATTTAATCTAGCTAAACGGAAGGCTGAACACTGGGCGTGGCAGCCGATTAAAAAGCAGGTACCACCCAGAGTAAAGCAGGCTAATTGGCCGACTTCGCCTATTGATAGTTTCGTCCTTGCCAAGCTTGAGGAGGCCAAACTCAAGCCGGCAACAGAGGCGGATAAGCGCACGCTGATTCGTCGGGTGTATTTTGACCTTATTGGCCTTCCACCCACATCGGAGCAGATAGATACCTACTTGAAGGATAATTCACCGGAAGCCTTTACCAGGGTTGTTGATGGTCTTCTTGCCTCCCCTCATTTTGGAGAGCGTTGGGGGCGGCACTGGCTTGATCTAATGCGTTATGCGGAAACCTTTGGGCACGAGTTTGATTTTGCGAATCAGGAGGTCTGGCGGTATCGCGATTATGTGATCCGGGCTTTCAATGAAGATGTCCCCTTCGATCGACTCATCTTAGAGCATGTTGCCGGTGACCAGATTTCTCCGCGCTATTCACTCGAGGGAGAGTGGAACGAAAGCCGCTTGGCCACCGCATGGTGGTGGATGAGCCAGCATTGCCATTCACCGGTGGATGTCCGCGCATATCAGGCGGAGGTTATAGACAATCAGATTGATGTGCTCAGTAAGGCCTTTCAGGGGATGACCATTGCCTGCGCGCGTTGCCATGACCACAAGTTTGATGCCATCAGCACGCGTGACTATTATGCGCTTTATGGCTTGATTGGGAGCGGCAGTTTCTCGCACGGCTCGGTGGATGGCACGAAGACATTCTCTGAAAAACGTAAGGTGTTGCAGGGACTGAAAGCAAAGATTGCCGGTCAGGTTAAAGTCGAACCAGCCCCAACACCCGACAAACAAGCCAAGCCAGATGGATATCAGTTGATATCCGATATCAGCCAAACCGGTGGCAAGGATTGGTTTGCTGATGGTGAGGCTTGGACTAATGCCTTGACCGATGCAAATGATTTTATAGTTCAGGGAGAGACGATTAAGCCGGTTGCAAAAGGATGGTTGCACAGTGGCCTTCTGAGTCAGAAATATCAGGGCACCCTGCGTTCATCGACTTTTAAGATTTCAGAAAATCATATTCATATAGCGGCCCTTGGTGTTGATGTGCGCATAAACGTGGTGGTTGATAATTTTAAAATCATCCGTAACCCGATTTACGGCAGCCTCACCCGCCACATTAAAAATGAAAACCCTCACTGGGTGACCTTCAATCTGGGGATGTGGAAGGGACATGACTGTTATGTGGAGATTGTGGATCTTTCTAATAGTGACCCGGCTGGTAAAGGTTCCGGTCCTGATGCCTATGGCGCGGTTGGACAACTTTGGCTCTCAAACAATAACCGCCCCCCCGCCGTTGGGCTTCCTAAGTTTGACGCCGAAATAAAACCGACGGACGTCGGCCTTAAGAATCAATTAGCCGAGTACAGTAAAATTGCCAGTTCCATTGCTCGGCCGGCAGTTGTGCCGGTTATGCTTGAAGGCTCGGGTCGCAATGAAAAACTCTTTATCCGAGGTAGCCATAAAAACCCCGGGGCCGAGGTCACACGCGGTTATCTCACTGCGATCGTCGGTGAAAAACAGCCACTTCCCAAAGGTACCGGTCGCATGGAGTTGGCCCGCCATATTGCCGATCCTAAAAACCCACTGACTTCACGGGTCTATGTAAACCGCATTTGGCATCACCTCTTCGGGCGGGGTATTGTGCCCAGCACGGACAACTTTGGCGTTTTGGGAGAGAAACCATCCCATCCAGAGTTGCTCGATTGGCTGGCCAATAGGCTTGTGGAAAAACGCTGGTCCACCAAGCAGCTTATTCGTGAAATCATACTTTCGCAAACCTATCGCATGAGCAGTCAACCAACAGACATGGCCACGGAGACAAAGGATGCCGGTAACGTGCTGCTGCACCGTATGCGAGTGCGTCGGCTACAGAGTGAAGCAATTCGCGATGCGATCTTGTCGGTGTCGGGTCGAATGGATAAAAAAATGTTCGGACCGCCGGTGGCAGTTCATCTTACCTCTTTTATGGAAGGCCGCGGTCGTCCGCGGTCGGGCCCGATTGATGGCGCGGGTCGCCGCACGATTTATCAGGAAGTGCGCCGTAATTTCCTCTCACCAATGATGCTTGCTTTTGATATGCCTCAGCCACTCTCAACCATTGGGCGACGCACCTCTTCCAATGTTCCTGCGCAGGCGCTCATCATGATGAATGATCCGTTTGTTGTGCAACAGGCACAACTCTGGGCCAAGCGAATCCTCAGCACCTCTGACGCGGTAGATGCTGATCGCCTCCGCGCGGCGTACGTGACGGCCTTTGGGCGTCAGCCAAGCAATGAGGAGGAGCAGTCCGCCGTGGCCTTCCTGCAATCCCAAGCCAAGGCTCACGGAGAAGCTAAGCCGGGTGAAAAAGCCTGGGCGGATTTCTGCCACGTGATCTTCAATGTTAAGGAATTCATATTTTTGAATTAGCCGTAACCTATTGCGGTTTCGAAACGTATTTCACTAGACATGTTTGCCATTGAGTCTGAAAACTTGACGCGTATTTATCATGTGGGTGGTGAGGAAGTCCGGGCTCTTGATGGGTTGACTATTTCCTTGGACCGAGGAGAGCTGGCCGCGGTGGTTGGCCCAAGTGGGTCGGGTAAATCCACCTTGATGGCGCTTTTGGGAGGATTGGACACGCCGACTGCGGGTACAGTAAGAGTCCACGGCCAACTACTCAACGGAATGGACCCTTCGGGCCTAGCACAATATCGCCGCTCGATGGTGGGTTTTGTCTTTCAGGATTTTTTTCTACTCAGCCATTTAACTGCTGAGGAAAATGTAGAAGTACCCCTAAAGTTGTCACAAGTGGGACGGGTCGAACGCAGGCGAAGGGCTGCTGAATTGATTAAACTTGTGGGACTGGGGCATCGTGGTGATCACAAGCCACAGCAACTTTCCGGTGGAGAGCGGCAAAGGGTTGCCATTGCCCGGGCATTGGCTAACCGGCCCAGATTGCTTCTGGCTGATGAACCCACAGGCAATCTGGATGAAAAGACCGGTTACGATATTACCAAGATTCTATTGGGGCTGAACAAGGAGCAGGATATTACTGTAGTGCTTGTTACTCATAACCTTGAGTTGGCGGATCAGACTGAACGCCAATTCCGGTTGGGCGGCGGCAAATTACAAAGTGAGACAAGAAGCTAACAGATGAATCTTTTATCGCCATCTGTATTAAGAGATCTCTTCATGGATGTGTTCCTGAATCTTTTCAGGAAGAAACTAAGGGCACTTCTTACAATGACCGGTGTAATTATCGGGGCGTTTTTAGTAGTGTTAATTCTCTCGCTTTCCCATGGGCTCTCGGAGTTTCTCGACCAGCAAGTTCGGGCGGTCTGGGATGAGCGCATGATAAAGGTGCGCCTCAAAAAAGGTGGGGCACCGGAAAAGATGGCCAAGGGATTATTTGGCGGTTTG
>CBFHWX010000153.1:0-4242 GCA_965659445.1 Limisphaerales bacterium
CTTCAGTGACTTCCCTGGTGAAAATGGTTGGTGCGATAAACTGGCTCTTGGCCATCAGGTTAAAGTGAATGTGGGTGCGTAAATCGGTCTCCGGGCGCGGAGGCGTGTACATCCAGCCCAAGACATCGCCTTTCTTCACGCGTTGCCCCAGCTTTGCTTTCAGGAAGGGGCGGTAGAAATTTTCATCACCCGGGTCGATCATAGGCTCAATGCTGTAATGAAAGACCACCGGCTGACCATCTGTCTTGGCAAAAGTCAGGCCCAGCCCGTACCGGTAATTGGTCGTCATTTTCTTTTGGCGCGAATCGTAGATTGGTCGCAACTGGAACCAGTGGTTAACACTACTGACGATCCCATCGGCGACCGCGTAGACGGGCGCGTAGGAGGAAGGCTTCTTGGGAGTAGCCTCTTTTCCGGGTTGCTTGAAGTAAACGTGACAGCCGGTGTGTGGTCGTGAGAAATTCTTGCCGAGATAAGGATGGCCGGCGGAAATCACGTCCATGTCTACCAAGAACCGGTCGGACTTGTGCGTGGAAAAATGGGTGATGTTCGGCAGGCCGGCCAGTTGTTCCTGGGTTAGGCGCATTGTTTGTCGGCCCTGCCTCGGAGCCGAGGGGTTATAACGGCGAGGGATTGATGGGCGGGTGGTTGCGGCGCGCGGTAAAAGCGATTGCACCTCATTGGCCGTAACGTAGCCGTCCCTGTTCTGGTCAATGGTATCGAACAACACTTCAGGCCAGCTGAATTCGCGAATAGAAATCCTGCCATCACGATTCGTGTCTCCCCTGAAAAACTCGATCAGCAGCCGGGTTATTGCGTCCGGCGAATTCGGCCGATCCGGCCCCGACGGCTGTGCAATAGCGGAGAGACTCAAAGCTATGAACACAATGCATTGCCTCATGAATGTGATACTCTGGTCTGGGGTCTTGATTTCGTCAAGTCGGTCCAAACCGTCGTAAAATAGACTGTTGTTCGGGGAGAGGATTGGTTGCCTCTGCCGAGCTGGTCGGTTAGGTTTTCCCCATGCATTCCCTATTGCGTTTTTGCTTTGTGTTGGCGTTGTTGGTTCAACCGGTGTTTGGGGTGGATGCCCAAAAGAAACCCAAAAAGCCAAGGGGTAATCCCAAGGATGGCCGCAATAAACAGACCGGTAAAAAGGCTGAGCCCAAGGATCCGGAACTGGCCAAATACGCCATCTTCGAGAAGAGCGCGCCACGGCCCGGGTCAACCAAACCCCTCAAGACGCAGTTGCCGCTGGCACTTGCCAAGGGCACACGTATTGCCTTCATCGGCAACACGCTTTTGGATCGCGCGCAGGACTTTGGCTACTTCGAGGCAGCCATGCAGCAGGCCTTTCCAAAACACGAGCTCACCGTGCGCAACCTCACATGGGCGGCCGATGCACTGGGCACCGAACCACGTCCGGCCAACTTTGCCGATGTGGAACAGCACCTCACCATCGCCAAGGCCGATGTGATCTTTGCGGCGTACGGCTTCAATGAATCATTCGCGGGCGAATCAGGCCTCCCGGAATTCCGCCAGAAGCTCATGACCTATGTGGCAGACCTGAAGGCCAAGGCGTTCAACGGCAAGAGAGGCCCTCGCATTGTTTTGGTGTCACCGATAGCCAATGAGAACGTGAAAGGCGTGGCGGCGGCTGACCGCAACAATAAGAATATCGAAGCGTACACGAAAGTGATGCGTGAGGTGGCCAAGGCTCAAAATGTAGGCTTTGTGGATGCCTTTGCCCCGACGGAAAAGGCCATGGCCTCAGGCGGCAGCGATCTTACCATTAACGGCTGCCACTTGAATGATGAAGGCTATCGCCTGCTTGGCAGTGAGCTTTTCAAGCAGACTTTTGGAAAGTCGGCACCCGCGGTAAATGAGGCTGTGCGTGCGGTGGTTCAGGAAAAGAACAAGCAGTTCTTTCGCCGTTATCGCCCCGTCAACACCTTCTACTACACTGGCGGGCGCAATCGCAGTTACGGCTACCTTGATTTTCTGCCAGCCATGCGGAACTTCGATATCATGGTGCAGAACCGTGACCGACGTATCTGGGACTTGGCACAGGGCAAGAAAGTTCCGGCCAAGATTGATGATTCCAATGTGCCGCCTTTGCCGACAACCACTGCAAGTCGTGGCGCCAATAAATGGATGAGTCCGGCAGACGAATTGAAAGCCTTCAAGGTCGATCCGCGCTTTGAGGTAAATCTATTTGCCAGTGAAGAGGAGTTTCCGGAGATCGCATGCCCCATCCAGATGCGCTGGGATTCACGTGGGCGCATGTGGGTGAGCTGCTCCACCACCTATCCGCATGTGTATCCGGGCAATGAGCCGGACGACAAAATTGTGATTCTCGAGGACACCGATGGTGATGGCAAAGCAGACAAATCTACGGTGTTTGCTGATGACCTGCAGATTCCCTTGTCCTTTGAATTTGGCGATGGCGGCGTGTACGTGAGTGAGGAGCCGCACATGAGTTTCATTAAAGACACAGATGGCGATGGCAAGGCAGATTACCGCGAAAAAATGCTCACCGGCTTTGGCTGCGAGGATTCACACCATGCCTTGCATGATTTTGTCTGGAGCCCAGATGGCGATCTGGTTTTCCGCGAATCCATCTTTCACCATAGCCAGATTGAGACGCCTTACGGGCCGGTGCGTCAGCAGAATAGCGGTTGGTTCCGTTTTGAACCGCGCCTGCATCGCCTCACCAGCTTCGGCACCTACCACAGTACGAATCCCTGGGGCGTCACTTTTGATGACTGGGGTCAGCACGTGGCCAGTCATCCTATCTACGCGCAGGCCTTCCACGCGCTCGACCCGGTTTATCCCAAACAACACTCACGACCGGCCGGACTACGCGCCTACTCAGGCACCTGTGGTCAGGAGTTTGTAGATTTTAGTTCATGGCCCAAGGAGATGCAGGGTGGCTACGTAAAGGTTCGCTACAAGCCGACCAACCGTGTGGAATTTCATAAGTGGAAAAAGACTGAATTCGGATACGACGAAGAATATGTCGGAGATATTATTTTTTCCTCCAACTTGAGCTTCATCCCGGTGGACCTCCGCTACGGCCCGCGCGGCGCGATGTATGTGTGCGACTGGTACAACCCCATCAAGGGTCACGCCCAGTATTCGTTGCGTGATGAACGCCGTGACCGTAAGAGCGGTCGCATTTGGCGCATCATGCCAAAGGGTGCAAAGCTTGCAACGCCACCCAAAATTGCTGATGAACCGCTTCCGGAATTACTAGATATATTAAAGCGCCCCGAGTACCGCTACCGTTATTGGGCTAAGCGGGAGTTGCGTGAGCGTGATCCACAAGCGGTCAAGGCAGCGCTGGATAATTGGGTGGGCAAATTGAATTCCAACGACGCCCGTTATCGTCATCACCAAATGGAAGGCGTTTGGATGTACCGTAACATCGAATCGAAAAACACCAAACTATTGGCTGAATTACTTGATTGCGAAAAACCTGAAGCACGCGCAGCGGCAACACATCAGCTCCGGTACTGGCACGCCTCCTTCGAGGATGGTGATAAACGTTTACGTAAAGCAGCCAATGACAAGGACCCCATCGTTCGCATGGAAGCGGCCATTGCCACCAGCTACGTTGGCACTTCAAAAGCCATGGATGCCCTTGCTGATACTACCAAACATCCACATGGCGGGCACTTGGCCTACGGTATGCGGACGGCACTGGGGGCCTCCACCATGTTGCCGCACTGGCAATTCAATCATCATCTCACCATGCACAATGCGCCCCTGCGCAAGTTTATCAGCAGCTTTGCCAAGGGAGCTAAAATCGAGACCGATGTGAATCACTCCGCGAAGGACGCGCAGTTTGATCAGCAGAAAAATCTGAAGGTTGTTCGGATTACCACCGTTAAGGAACGCATGCTTTATGATGTGACTCGCTTTGAAGTTGAGGCAGGTCAGCCGGTAAAACTGGAATTCATCAACCCCGATGCTACACCACATAATCTGGTGATCGTGAAGCCCGGAACGGGTGATGAAGTGGGCTTGGCAGCCACGCGTATGGCGGCTGATCCAGAACTGGCCAAAAGCGGTCAATACATTCCCAAGACGGACAAAGTGCTTTTCCATACCAAAATGGTGCCGCCCATTGCCGGTGAAACCCTGCGCTTCATGGCCCCCACTGAGCCGGGCGAATACCCCTACATCTGCAGCTTCCCAGGTCACTGGACCATCATGAAGGGCGTGATGGTGGTGAAATAA
>CBFHWX010000154.1:0-4234 GCA_965659445.1 Limisphaerales bacterium
TTGCCCCATCCGGCCGCCTGCTTGTGTTTGATAAAGACAAGGTCTACGGCTTTGGGCGTAAGCCGCAATATTATAAATGGACGACTATTCTGGAGCATCAACTCTTTGCCAGTGAACGAAACCGCAAGGCTCCACCGCCACCAGCTCCGGGGCAGAAGAAGAAACGTGCGGCTGGCTCGATGATCGACTATGGCACTCCCAAGACTCTGGACCCCACCAATACAGCCTTAACTGTCAGTGCCTGGTGTATTTCTGAAAAAAAAGCCGGTGGTGTGGTGATGGCACACGGAGGTCCTTTAAATGGCTACGCTTTGACCATAGCAAAGGGCTTGCCAACCTTTATGGTTCGGTCAGAGGAAAAACTTGCTTCAGTTAAGGGTAAAAGAAAAATTACCAATAAATGGGTACACCTTGCCGGGGTCCTAACTAAAGACAAGAAGATGCGCCTGTATGTAGACGGAGCACTGGTGGGCGAGGCCATGGCACCGGGACTAGTGGCCAAGACGCCGGTTCAGGGATTACAAATAGGAGCCGATGCAGGGACGTCGGTTGGAGAGTATGCCACGCCGTTTGCCTTTAAGGGAGTGGTGGATGAAGTGCGGGTATATCACCGGGCTTTGAATGAGCAGGAGATGGTAAAACTCGCCGACTGGGGAAATGAACCTAAGGACAAGTCTCTCGTGCTTTATTCGGGCTTTGAAAAAGGCAAAGCCATTGATGACTCCGGAAACAAGCATTTGGGCAAACTCAGTGGAGTGAATATTGTGCGGGCCAAAACCGGCCAGGCAATCCACTTTTCAGGCAGGTCTACACCCGGCGGAGGTGGTCCGGGCGTGGAGCATCACTGGACGCAGGACATCCCCATCCTCGTGCGCGCCATGGTCAAGGCCGGAGACACGTTGTTCCTTATTGGCCCGCCCGATCTCGTGGATGAGGAGGAAACCTTCGCCCGTCTCACGAAGGGCGATAAGGATGTGGAAAAAGTTCTCGCGCAACAGGACGCCGCCCTGCAGGGCAAGCAGGGTGCCGTGATGCTGGTTGTTAACGCCAAGGATGGAAGCACGATGGCTCAAATGAAGCTGCCCGTCTTGCCGGTTTGGGATAGCCTCGCCGTCGCCCGGGGCAGACTTTTCTATACCACGCAGGAAGGTGGAGTCGTTTCCATGGGTGAATAAATGCACTCTCGCCAACCGTCCAAGAATCAGGTAGAATACTAGAAGTCATGATCGATCTATTTGGTAGCCAGGATAACGGGCGGGCTCATTGTGATGGAGTGTCGCGCCGCGACTTTTTGAAAGTAGGCGGAATGGCTGCCGGTGGGCTTTCTTTGGGACAATTGCTTGAAGTTGAAGCCAAACAAAAGGCAGGTCGCTCGCACAAGGCCGTTATCAACATTTACCTTCCGGGTGGTCCATCCCATCTGGATTTTTTCGATTTGAAGCCGGAGGCACCCAAGGAGATTCGTGGCGAGTTCAAGCCTATCAAGACCAATGTGCCGGGCGTTGAGATTTGCGAACTATTTCCACGTCTGGCAAGAATGGCCGACCAATACAGCATTATTCGCTCACTGGCCGATTCCGATGGTGCGCATTCCAGCTTCCAGTGTATGACCGGTAGGCGCCAGGGCGAAAAGCGCACCGCGCCTAGTGGCGGATGGCCAAGCTGGGGCGCATGGGTATCCAAGCTACAGGGCTCGCAGTCAGGTGTTCCGGCGAATCTTTCGCTGATGTATCCCACCGGCAATCGCACGTGGGGTGAGAGTGGCAACGGTGGCTTTGTCGGTCCGGCACACTCGCCCATGCAGCTTATCCAGAAAGATCCCAACGCCAAGGCGCAGAGTCTTGTGCTTGATGGCATCAGTTTGAATCGCCTCAACAATCGGAATCGGCTGCTCAGTGCTATCGATCAATTTCGCCGTTCGGCCGATGTCACCGGTCAGATGGATGGTCTAGATGTATACAACGCACAGGCGCTTGGCATCCTGTCAAAGAGTGGCTTGATGGATGCGCTGGATGTTTCCAAGGAAGATCCACGCATTGCCGAACGGTACGGAGTGAACGACCCCCGCTACCAGCGCGACGGCGCACCGAAAATGATTCGTAACTTTTTGGTCGCCCGGCGCCTTGTTGAGGCTGGAGCGCGAGTGGTGTCTTTGAACTACAGTCGGTGGGACTGGCACGGCGGTGATGGCATGAACTTTCCTCGTTCACGGCAGGAGATGCCACTGCTCGATCAGGGCCTCTCTGCGTTGCTCACCGACCTTAAGGAACGGGGCCTCAACAGGGACGTGGCCGTGGTGATGTGGGGCGAATTTGGACGCACTCCCAAGATCAATAAGAATAACAGCCGCGATCATTGGCCGCGTGCAAACTTCGCTTTCGTGGCTGGGGGCGGAATGAACCATGGCCAGATTATTGGTTCCACCGACAAGCACGGTAATGAGCCCGCCGATCGGCCCGTGAAATTCCAAGAAGTGTTTGCCACCCTTTACAACTGTCTGGGCATCGATACCGCTACGGCAACCGTCACCGACACTCAGGGCCGCCCGCACTATCTCGTGGACAGTCACATCAAGCCAATCCGCGAGCTGGTCGGTTAAAAGATCCTGCAAACTTCTATTGCACAGAGATTTTTCTTTGCGCCTTGGAGATTTCTACAGTTAGATGTTTCACATGCAACGCATCTTTTCAATGTTCGGACTGGGCTTAGCTGTCGTCTTAACCACATGCTGCTGCACTTCCTTATCTCAATCATCTGCTAACCCCGTGCAGGTCTACATTCTTGCAGGGCAGTCAAACATGGAGGGGCAAGGCGTTGTGGATATGGACCACCCGAAATATTACAACGGAGGCAAAGGGATACTTAATAGAGTGATGGCCAACCCTAAAAACGCCGCACGATACAAACACCTAAAGGATGAGCAGGGCAATTGGACAGTGCGTGATGATGTGTTCGTCCGGTTTCGTAACAAACAGGGAGTAATGGCTGGCGGACTGACCATCGGCTTTACAGGCTACGGGAGCAATGACAGCCGGCACCACATTGGGCCGGAGTTGCAGATTGGCCATCGGTTGGGCGATGCTGCCGAGGCACCCGTACTACTCATCAAAACCGCGTGGGGCGGCAAGAGTTTATTTAAGGATTTCCGTCCCCCAAGTGCAGGCGGTGATGTTGGAGAGTATTATACAAAGATGCATGCTGAAGTGAAGGAATCGCTCGACAATGCTGCCAAGGAATTCCCTTCACTTGAAGGTAGGCAACTTGAGATTGCCGGGTTCATTTGGTTTCAGGGATGGAATGACATGTTCAATAAGGACGCCCTCGCAGAGTATGAAACAAACCTGACACATCTCATCAAGGATGTGCGCAAGAAGTATAAGAAGCCCAATCTACCGGTGGTGATCGGAGAATTAGGCAATGGCGGACCCAAGGCAGGAGAGAACATGCTAGCCATTCGCGCAGCGCAAAAGGCGGCGGCACAGCGCAAGGAGTTTGACGGAACAGTCAAGTTTGTATCAACAACCGCTTTCGCGCGACCCAAGGAGGACTCTCCCAATGTAGGTCACGGTCATCATTGGTTTGGAAACGCAGAAAGCTACTTCCTCATCGGTGACGCGCTGGGACGGGCGATGGTTGAGCTGCGGAAGTGATTTCCATTTGCCGTGCAGAGAATTTTGGGCATGCTGGGCGTATGAACCGCATACTCTGTTTATTTTGTACGGCCATGCTCTGCGGTGCGACCGAGCCGACCTCCAAGACCAACCCGAACCTCCAGAAAATTCTCAAGCGTTACCCGCAGGCCGATGCCAACAAGAACGGAGTGCTGACGCTTACTGAGGCGAAAACATTTCAAAAAAAACGGCGGGAACGGGAAGCTAATCGGCCGCAGCTGAAACCCACGCATGCGGACATTACCTATGGCACGCACGCGCGGCATAAGCTGGACCTTTGGCTGGTGAAGAGTGACAAACCGACCCCGCTGCTTGTGTGCATCCACGGTGGTGGTTTTAAAGGGGGAGATAAAAGTAAATATCAGCAGCAGGTTGGGCTCATTAAACGCATGCATGATGCAGAAATCTCGGTGGCGGCCGTCAATTATCGCCTCACCGAGGGAGGTAAGCATCCATTACCCATCGCCTATCACGATTGCGGTCGCGCGCTGCAATTTCTGCGGCACCACGCGAAAAAGTATAATCTGGACAAGGTGCGCTTGGCTGCTACAGGCGGATCGGCG
>CBFHWX010000155.1:0-4214 GCA_965659445.1 Limisphaerales bacterium
CCGTCTGTTAATATCCTCGGTGGATTCAATGGCCGCCGCAGTATTTACGGCCATATCAATCGCATGGACCTTGCCCCCGTCTTGCGCTCCTTTGATTTCCCCGACCCCAACATCACTTGTGCCCGTCGCGAATCCACCACTGTGTCACCGCAGGCGCTCTACCTGATGAACAACAGCACCATCGCCGAATATGCCCTTCGCATTTCCACACGAAAAGATCTACCCAACGAGCAACCGGCCAAGGTGAATCGGCTTTATAAAATTATATTTGCACGCCAACCCGTTGAGGACGAAATGGTATTGGCTAAAAAGTATCTAGGCGAAAATGCTAATGCAGCCACGTGGCAAAACTTTGTGCATGCACTTCTCTTAACCAATGAATTCTCCTTCATCGATTAACGCTGCGGACCGGTGCGTGTTTTCGCGTCGCGAGTTTTTGTCTCGGACGGGGACGGGCTTTGGCATGCTGGCCTTGGCTGGGGTGGCGAATGGCGCACGGCCACACGTGCCCAAGTCGCCGCACTTTGCTCCTAAGGCGAAGCGGGTTGTGCACCTTTTCATGAACGGCGGGCCATCACAGGTAGACACGTTTGATCCAAAGCCGATGCTTACAAAGCTGCATGGACAGCCCTTGCCGGTGAAAAATTTTCGGACCGAACGCCGTACGGGGCACGCGATGGGGTCACCGTATTCGTTCAAACGATATGGCCAGTCCGGCCTGCCGGTGAGCGAGATTTTTGCGAAGACCGCAGCGGCCGCGGCAGATGACTTGTGCGTGATTCGGTCGATGAAGGCCGAGGTGCCGAACCACGAGCCATCGCTGATGTTGATGAACTGTGGTGATGGGCAGTTGCCGCGACCAAGCTTTGGAGCGTGGGTGAATTACGGGCTCGGCACGATGAATGAAAATCTGCCGGGCTTCATCGTGATGTGTCCGGGCGGCTATCCCATCGTGGCCACGCGCAACTGGCGCAGCGCGTTTTTGCCCGGCGCTTATCAGGGTACTCATCTCGATACCAAACACACGGATGTCACCAAGCTCATTGCGAACATCCGCAATAGCCGGTTATCCACCAATGAGCAGCGCCAGCAACTAGACCTCGTGCAGAAACTCAATGAGCAGCATTTAAAGGAACGCGCGGCCGATCCTCAGCTTGAGGCGCGCATTCAGACCTTCGAACTGGCCTTCCGAATGCAGTCTGAAGCATCGGATGTGTTTGATATCAACCGTGAACCGAAAAATATCCGCGAGGCTTACGGCAGTGGCACCCATGGTCGGCAGCTTTTAATGACGCGTCGGCTGCTTGAACGTGGTGTGCGTTTCATCCAAGTGTGGAGTGGTAATGGCCAGCCTTGGGATAATCACGACGGCCTTGAGAAAAACCACCGCAAGCTCGCCGGGGAATGGGATCAGCCACTGGCGGCATTCCTCACCGATCTGCGCCAGCGTGGCCTTCTGGAAAGTACACTCGTTTTGTGGGGTGGCGAATTCGGCCGCACCCCCGTCGCGGAGTATCCACAGCTCAATGGGCGCGACCACAATCACTATGGCTTCACCTGTTGGCTCGCTGGCGGAGGCACGCGCGGTGGCTACGCCCATGGTGCCACGGATGAGTTTGGTTTCCGCTCCGTGGACAAGCCTGTGCACGTCCACGATCTGCACGCCACGATGCTCCATCTCCTCGGCCTAGATCATGAGAGGTTGACCTATCGTCATGCCGGTCGGGATTTCCGGCTCACTGATGTAAGCGGAAACGTGGTGAAGGAATTGTTGGCTTGAGAAGTTTTACACAACTCCTGTGGGTTTTTTTGCTTACTTTTGACCTTTGCGCGGCGGAGGTGAAAGGTGTTCGTCATTGGGCATTTGAATCCATAATCAATCCGGGTTTACCTGAGACCAAGAACAAGGATTGGGTGAGAAACCCGATTGACCGATTTATCCTCGCCAGGCTGGAAGCACGAAGAATTGATCCTTCTCCGGTTGCCCCTGAACATACGTTGGTCCGACGGCTAAGTCTGGACCTAACCGGTTTGCCACCTGAGCCGAAGGTGGTAAAAGCCTTTAAAGGAGATAAAGCATCCGATGCGTATAGCAAATTGGTGAAACGACTGATGGCCTCACCGCATTACGGGGAGCGTATGGCACAGAACTGGCTGGACTTGGCACGGTTTGCTGATACCTCCGGTTATGCAGCCGATCGTACACGCAATGTTTGGCCGTATCGCGATTGGGTGATTCGCGCGTTTAATGAAAATAAACCGTATAACCAGTTTTCCATCGAGCAGTTGGCAGGAGACCTGTTGCCCAATGTCACGGCCGAACAGAGAGTTGCCAGTGCATTTCACCGGCATGCAATGCAGGCCAAAGGAAATAATCCGCGTAAAGAGGAATTTCGTGTAAAGGGCATTGTAGACCGATTGCAGACTACCGGTCGCACATGGCTTGGGCTCACACTTGAGTGTGCCGAGTGTCACGATCATAAGCATGACCCCATCAGTCAAAAGGAATATTACCAGCTCTTTGCCATCTTCAATAATGTGCCTCACTTGGGAGCCGGCTATAATGTGCATGGGCCTCGGATGACTTATACGCCTTACAGTGAGTCCCGGTCTCGCTTGAAAAAGCAGCAAGCGTTATTGCAATCTAAGCTTGGGCCAGTTGGTATTCAGAAGCAGGGTGGTTTGATTGAAGAATGGCAAAAGGAAACGCATGTGAAGGATGCTGCAAAGTTTTCCCTAAACAGTAGTCTATCGATTACAGCCGATATCCAAACGAAGGCCAAGATCGGCGACATTGTTTCCAAGTATGATTGGCAGGCGGGCCAACGGAGTTATGTGTTCGGCGTGGGAGGGGAAGGGGATGCAAAGGCTGCTCCGGGCAAATTGTTCGCTTGGTTTTCATCCGATGCTGCGACTTTTCGAGGTGTGGTGGCATACGGCTCTCAAGTGGTGAACGACGGTAAGCCACATCACGTGGCCATGGTATTTAATGCGGGTAAGTCGGTCCGGTTTTTTGTCGACGGCGTGGAAGATTCCTCGGTGCAGATTGAAGGAGCGGTCCCCAAGACTCTCGCCAAGAGCTCGCGTGGATTAGCCATCGGCGTGGGGTATGATCGTTCCGCTGTGCCCAATGTTCATCGTTTTCAGGGAAAGCTTAGCAACGTACGGCTTTATGATAGAGTGCTGGGTAATCCGTCCGGATTGAATGAACTTAAGCCCGAAGCAATCGAGTATCGGCGGTTGTCAGTTGAGCTTTCAAAACTGGCGACACGGGATTTAGAGATTCCCGTGATGGCCGAACAGGAAAAGCCGCGCGCAACACACATCCATATTCGTGGCGATTTCAACAATAGAGGAGAGGTTGTGCGACCCGGCTTGCCCAAAATTTTTCCGCCACTAAACGAAATCCCGAAAGGGCGGCAGATGAACCGTCTCGATTTTGCCCGATGGTTGTTTGATCGAAAGAATCCTTTGACCGCGCGAGTGGAAGTGAACCGTATTTGGCAGCATCATTTTGGCGTAGGACTCGTGCGTACTGCGGCGGACTTTGGTCGGCACGGTGAAATACCATCCCATCCGAAGTTACTCGATTGGCTTGCATTACATTTCATGGAGAATGGCTGGGACCGGAAGGCGATCCACCAGCTCATCGTGGAATCGGCGACTTATCGGCAGGCATCGGTGCATCGCGCAGATCTTAAGTTGGCCGATCCCGAAAACCAATTACTGGCGCGCTTCCCGCGTATCCGTTTACCGGCGGAGCAAATCCGCGATAGCGCATTGGTTGTGTCCAGTTTGCTCAATAAACGCATCGGAGGCCCTAGTGTTTTCCCGTCGCAACCGCCAGGACTGTACGAAGAGCGTGGACAAAACACGCCGGGCAACTCAAATTTCACGTGGAAAGATTCCACTGGCCCCGATCGCTACCGCCGCTCGCTCTACACATACTGGAAACGGATGATGCTACATCCAGTGCTATCCGCCTTCGACGCACCCACACGTCAAGTCTGTATTGCCAAGCGACAGATCACCACCACTCCACAGCAGGCATTAGTGGCATTGAATGCGCCGATGTTTACGGAAGCCGCCACAGCTCTGGTTAAGCGGCTAGAGAAGGAAGGCTATGATGGAGATTCCAAAAAAATCACGGCAGTATTCCGGATATGTCTCGCGCGCGATCCTGATGTGCGGGAGCGGCAGCAGTGCCTCGCGTT
>CBFHWX010000156.1:0-4187 GCA_965659445.1 Limisphaerales bacterium
AAGGGGTGCCTTGTCGGCTGCCGTCTCCATGGGCGTCCCCTGTTGCTTGGCTGGGAGAAAGCCGGCACCCCAGTTGAGTACGCCACCGGGCGGCAGGCCTCGCGGATCGGGCAGCACAACATAGCCGGGCAGGTCATCCGCCTCGCTGCCCAGGCCGTAGGTGACCCATGCGCCCATGGAGGGAAACCCTGGCAGGATGAACCCGCTGTTCATCATGAACATCGCCGGGCCGTGCAGGGCGGATTTACTGTGCATGGAATGGACGAAAGCCATGTCGTCCACGCAACCGGCCAGGCGGGGAAAGAGGCCACTCATGGGCCGGCCACATATGCCGTGCCGCTTAAACTCCCAGTAACTACCCTGGCAATTGCCGGGCTTGGAAGCAAAGAACTGCAGCTTGCCATCAGGGTCGAAGGGCGTGCCGTTGCGTTTGGCCAGTTCGGGTTTGTAATCCCAGGTATCCACCTGGCTCATGCCACCCGGGCAGAAAATCTGGATAACCGTCTTGGCCTTGGCCGGGTGGTGTATGGCAGCATTTCGCCTCTGCGCTTCCCGGGCAAAAAGTCCACCCAAGGCCATGGTGCCAAACCCACAGCCCAGCAAGCGGAGAAAATTCCGTCGGCTATTAATCGATGTAAACGAATTCATTAGCGTTCAACAAAACGTGGCAGAGGGCGAAGAGGCCCTGTTTCTTTGTGGTGGTTTCGGCGGCCCGTTGTTCCTCTTCGGAAGGAGGGCGGCCGAAGGCGAGGGCGAACCCGAGGCGAACTTGCTTGGCGGGTGCTTTGCCGGCTTCCCTCTCGAGGCGCTCGGCGAAGTAGCCGGCTTGCTTGAGCATGAAGGGGTTGTTACTAAGAGTGAGCGCCTGCAGCGGCGTGGTGGTAGTGAGTCGCTTTGGAGTCATGTTGGCCGGATCAGGGCAATCGAGGGTAGTCAGGAATTCGTGTGGCGTGGTACGGACAATAAAGCGGTAAATGCTGCGGCGCCACAGTTCTACAGTGTCGGGAGTGATGTATTGATAAATGGGTGCATAAGCCTCGGTATACTTGAAGTCACGGAAACCCGGGCCGCCGGGCTTAAGGTTTAGTTTGCCGCTGGTGGCGAGTACGGTATCGCGCATGATTTCGGCTTCCAGTCGCCTTGGGTTTTGCCTCCAGAGCAAGTGGTTCTCCACATCGATCCTAGCTCCTTGCGAAGTGTTTGAAACTTGTCGATAGGTAGAGCTGGTCAGAATCAGCCGATGAATCGCCTTTAGAGACCAGTTTTGTGCCTGCAGTTCTTCAGCCAGCCAGTCGAGGAGTTGGGGATGGGAGGGTGATTTGCCGCCGCGGCCAAAGTCGCTGGGTGTATCCACTATCCCTCGGCCGAAATGCCAATGCCACAGTCGATTGACGATGACCCTCCGAGTCAGTGGGTTTTTGGGGTGCGTGATCCATTCAGCGAGATCGACGCGACGTTTTGCTTCTATCGACTCATTACTGCCAAGGTCAGGATTGAGTGCATTCACCCATCGCAAGGTGCCTGGATTGACTTCCTTCTTTGGTGCTTCCGGATTGCCTCGGTACAGTACTTTCACAACCGGGGGCTTTTCAGAAATAACGCCATAGAATTTTGGGGGTTCACCCAAGTCGGTAAGTTCTTTTTTCAGTCTACCCTGCTTTTTACGTAATTTACTCAACTGCTCAATGTCTTTGTCAGTTAGATCTTTTGGTTTGGCCGGGACAAGTCGTGGGTCGCCCAAACTGATTTGGTCGTGGCTGTAGCCGTTTCCCCCATCAGTGGAGATAAAGGTGAGGAAACGGGTGGCTTTTGGAATTTCAAATTCGATGGGCACAGCATCGTTGCGACCGATCTTTTTATGGGCTTTGAGGCTTGCGTCCAGTAGCACCCGAAACTCTGCGCTGGGTTCAACGGTACGCCCGCCATAGCCTGCAACTGTGCTGAAGCGAAGTTCGGTGATACCCGTTGCCTTGCGGATGGCGGCGAGATCAAAGGTGATGCCCGCATTGGCATGCAGGCCGATCATGGAGTGACCCGCCTCGTTGTAGTTCACACCGCCCCACTTGGTGGAGAACTGGCTGGCCACCGGACCGTTGCGAATCATATCCCAGGCCTTGCCGCCATTGGCCGGCAGGTCGGTTGCCTTGAGCTGGGTTGAACTGATTCTGGTCTCGCCCTTGGCGGGTACGAATACGCCGTCGACAAAATCGTAAGTGCTCTTTGCATAGTTGCCTGGCTTGACATTGCCCAAGTCACCGAATTTTCGTTCCTGCATCTTGCCGGTGCGCCCGTCCAGGCCGATGCCCTTGCGCCCGGTACCAAAGCCGTTGCCGCCGCCCACCACGTCGGCTAAGTTCACCCCTTGACCCTCCAGTTCCCCGATGGCGAACTGGACCTGGTTGAGCGCATTGTTGATCTTTTTCTTTTCGGCGTTGAATTTTTTCAAAGCCGGCTCGCTGATGGTTCGGCTGCCTCGCTTGAGGCCGGCAAAAACCGAGACCAACCGGTAATAATCCTCCTGTGGGATTTCATCGAGCTTGTGGTCATGGCAACGGGCGCAGTTGATCGTCATCGCGGTGCAGGCGGTCATGACCTGCGTGAGCATGTCATCAAGATCTAGGGAGCGCGATCTGCGACGCAGGACGGGGCTCTTGGTTTCCACCTGCCCAACAAAATCCCAAGGCCCCGCAGCGAGAAATCCGGTGGCCATAATCGCATCTTGGTCGTCCGGCCAGAGGGCATCCCCAGCGATCTGTTCTTGCAGGAATCGGTTATAGGGCTTGTCCGTATTGAAGGCCTTGATGACGTAATCGCGGTAAGGCCAGGCGTTGGGGCGTAACTTGTCGCGCTCAAAGCCGTGCGTGTCAGCGTAGTGGGCAATATCCAGCCAGTGCCGGGCAAAGCGTTCGCCGTAGTGTGGTGAGGCCAAAAGTTTGTCGACCAGTTTTTCGTAGGCCTGGGAATCCGGATCATTTATGAAGTTTTTTACCTCTTCCGGTTTGGGCGGCAAACCTAGCAGGTTAAAATAGAGCCTTCGAATCAATGTCCGACGATCAGCTTCAGCCGAAGGTTTTAGCTTGGCGTTATGCAGGCGTTGGAGGATGAACTCGTCAATCGGGTTTTGAATTTTATTGGTCCCTTTAATAGAATTTGGTATTTGCGGTCGAGTGACCGGTCGCAAAGACCAGTGCATTGGGTTCTGGCCATGCATTATTGCCGTTGAAAGGGGATGCAATAGGCAAAAAGCAACCAATGTTTTCACAAAGGCAAGAATGTATCGAAGTTGTTACTATGGCAATTCCCGATCTCGACTATATAATACCGGCTCTTTTGCTTGTGCCTATCTAGTCATCACTGGATAATCCATCCACTCCATGAAACGCATATTTTTCTTCGCTACGTTTCTGATTGTAATTGGTTTGAAGGCAGCCAACTCAAACATTATTTTCATTATGGCCGATGACATGGGCTATGGAGATGTACAAGCACTTAACCCAAAGTCCAAAATTCCTACGCCTCATCTCAACCGCCTCGCAAGGGAAGGTATGACCTTTACCGATGCACACAGTCCTTCTGGCGTTTGCACGCCTACACGCTATGGTGTGATCACCGGCCGTTACTGCTGGCGTTCGCGCCTGAAGCGCGGCGTGCTGGGTGGCTACAGCGCACCCCTCATTGAGAAGGATCGGCCAACAGTGGGCTCGGTTCTGCAAAAATCCGGATATCTCACTGCGGCCATCGGTAAATGGCACCTGGGCATGAACATGACTCGGCGTAAAGGGGGTAAACCGG
Organism: Limisphaerales bacterium; assembly: GCA_965659445.1. GTDB lineage: Bacteria > Verrucomicrobiota > Verrucomicrobiia > Limisphaerales > UBA1100 > UBA1100. The sequence continues at coordinate 3,793 of CBFHWX010000156.1, forward strand.
GCAAGGACCGCTGGGATGGCGATGGTAACGTCGACTTCAGTAAACCCATCGCCGATAGCCCCATCACGCGCGGGTTCCACGAGTACTTTGGCGTAAGCGCATCGCTGGATATGGCGCCGTATGTGTGGATTGAAAATGATCAATTTGTTAAGGCTAAGCTTGTGCAACAACCGGCTGTAAAGTTTCCCGGATTCGTACGGCAGGGCCCGCGTGCGGAGGACTTGAAATTCGAGGAAGGTCTCGATGTGCTGGGCGAACGCACGGCCGCTTTTCTTAAGCGCATGGCCAAGGGTGACAAGCCGTTCTTCCTATACATGCCACTCACTGGCCCACACAAGCCGGTGACGCCACATCCACGTTTTGTTGGTAAGACCGGCCTTGGCCCCTACGGCGAT
>CBFHWX010000157.1:0-4035 GCA_965659445.1 Limisphaerales bacterium
TGTACGACTCGGGCACGCGGATTCCACTGATTGTGCGCCAACCCGGCGGGAAGGCGGGTGTAAGCGATCGGCTGGTCAGTTCCATTGATTTTGGTCCTACGGCCCTGAAGTTGGCTGGGTTAAAAATTCCAAATCACATGCAGGGACGATCGTTTATCCATGGTCAACCGCGCGATTACGTTTATGGGGCGCGCGACCGGATGGATGAGCGCTACGACATCATCCGCAGCGTACGCGACAAGCGTTACCGCTACATTCGAAACTACGAGCCGCTCAAGACCTACTATCAGTACATGAATACCCCGGAGAAAGGCGCCACTATGAAGGAGATTCGGCGCGTGGCTAAAGCGGGGAAACTGCCGGGAGCGGCAAAATTGTTCATGGTACCTGCTAAACCCACCGAGGAGTTGTATGACTTGGAAAGTGACCCACATGAAATCAGGAATCTGGCTGGAGATAAAAAATATGCCAAGAACTTAAAGAAGCTGCGTGAGGCGCATATGCAATGGGTCCTTGAGACTGGTGATCTTGGCTTGTTGCCTGAAGCTGAGATTGAGATTCGTGAGAAGGCAGCAGGCGCCCGGTTCAATATTCTAAAGGGTAAAAACGAATTAAACGCCCAACTCGGCAATGTTGCCGCAATGGCATCTTCCGGTATTTATGCTCTTCCGTCGATGCTGCAAGCCATGCAGCACTCGGATGCCGCCGTGAGATATTGGGGTGCAACCGGCGTGGGTAACATCGGCCGAGAGGCCGCCAATGCGCGGCAACCGATGATCACGGCGTTGAAAGATAAATCCCCCAGCGTTCGCATCGCTGCTGCGCGAGCTCTGGCTAAGCTGGGTGATGTAAAATCGGCCCTGCCGGTTCTGGAGGCCGAGCTACAAAGTGAACATCAATGGGGACGGTTGGCTGCAGCCATTGTGCTCGATGAAATGGATGAGCAGGCGAAGCCGGCTATTCCGGCTTTGAAAAAGGCACTGGTCAATCAGCCCAATAAGTATATCGTGCGCGTCGCCAACCGTGCCCTTAATGAACTATTGGGTGCGAATAATGCGGTTCGTTAATATTTAAAATGAGATTGAAACTTTTTCTCCTCACCGGACTATTCACCGCTGGTATGGCGGTGGCGAAACCTCCAGCGGGCTTTGGCACGCCGGATACTGAAATTCTTCTTGGCACAAAGCACGGCCAGATGCGCTTTGATCAGGAGGCGCTTGCGGTGCAGCCCGGGGCCAAGGTGAAGCTCACGCTGAAGAATACCTGCGAGATGTTACACAACTGGGTGCTCGTAAAGGGTGATACTACGGTACGTGATCGTGTGTCGGGTAAGGCACTGCAACTAGGCGCTCAGAGTATGGTGAAACATTTTGTACCGGACCATCCGGCCATTATCGCCTCGAGTCAGATCGCCATGCCAGGCAAGAGCGTAGAGGTTTACTTTAAGGCGCCGATGGCCGAGGGCGATTACCCGTATGTCTGCACATTGCCGGGTCATGCGTTCACGATGGTGGGCGTGCTGGCGGTAGCAAAGAATCCGAAGCAGGCACTTTCCCGCCTAAATAAAAATAAGCCGCGCGTTAAAGCCCAATTACCACTATTGGTTACAAACAAGCCATTGTTGCAACGGGCGTTTGTGCAGAATTCACCGGCTCGTTCCATCTGTGTGGGGTTGCCAGGCGGGGTGAATTATCTTTTTGATGCTGAGATTTGTGCGGTGGCCTATGGTTGGACGGGCGATTTCCTTGACGTGGGGCCCGATCGCAAGGGGCGTGGGGGACGTCACTGCAAGATTCTTGGCAAACGCTTCGAGGTTGGCTCCCAAGGTGCTTTGAAAATTGGCAATGCTGCGCCAGTATTTCGTGGGTATAGTCGCCTTGGTATGCCTGAGATCCGCTACAGCGTGGGTGAGGCAACTGTTAGACAAACGGTTTCTCTCCATGCCGGTCTGGTTGGAGATATTCTAAAGCGTGGCCTTCAGTACACCTTCAAGGTGGCTGACGCAAAAGGCACCGTGACCTTTAATCTCAAACCTGGGGATGTGCTGGTCGAGGCCAGTGCCGGGAAATGGAACTCTGATAAGACCGCCCTTAGCCTCAATGCCAAGGAGGCCAGTGAATTCACAGTAAATCTATTGCCAAAAAACTAAAATGAAACCAATTCAATTCATTCTCGCAACCCTCGTATTGGCCTGCAGTGTTTTAGCCGCACGTCCGATGATAAAGCCCGCGGGTTATCAAGTGGACATGGTCAACATTCCGAAAGAGATTACGCTTGGCGTGGGCGGCATGGCATTTTTGGACAGAACCACGATGCTGATCTGCACTCGCGAAGGGGAGGTATGGAAGTTTAACACCGACAATGGCAAGTGGGATTTGTACGCCGATGGATTGCATGAAAGCCTTGGGTTGTGGGTTGACCACAAAAAGAATGATGTCTACGTAATGCAACGCCCCGAGTTGACACGTCTCGTGGACACCAACAAGGACGGTAAGGCTGATCTTTATGAGACAGTGAATGCCGGTTGGGGCCTCACCGATAATTATCACGAGTATAGCTTTGGCCCGGTGCGCGATTCGAAAGGCAACTTCTACGGTACGTTGAACACCTCCCTCAGTTGGCCGGGCTGGGCAGGCAGTGACCGATGGGACAAGGCGCGTGTGCATGATTCCAAGATGGGCCGTGCTGCCAAATACCGGGGGTGGTCCTTTCAGGTTACGCCACAGGGTAAATTCGTCCCGTTTTCGATGGGCATGCGTTCGCCAGCCGGTATCGTTATTAACCAGGCCGACGAGATATTCTATACGGATAATCAGGGTGACTGGAACGAGACCTCCTCACTGCATCATGTGGTGAAAGGGCGGTTTCACGGGCATCCGTCCTCATATTTTGATCACCCGAAATTTATTGGCAAGGATCTCAACAAAATTCCGATCGATGACTATCGAAAAATGCGCTCACGACCGGCGGTATTCATTCCTCACGGAGAGTTGGCAAATTCGCCGGGTGAGCCGGTGTTTGATTATACTGGTGGCAAGTTTGGTCCATTTGCGGGGCAAATGATCCTCGGAGATCAAACTCGTTCCAACCTGATGCGAATTCATGTTGAGAAAGTGAACGGCGAATACCAGGGCATGGCGGTGAACTTTATTTCACCGATGCAAACCGGCTGCATCCGCGGTGTGTTCGGGCCGGATGGCAGTTTCTGGGTTGGCCAAACCGGCCGCGGTTGGGGTTCGGTGGGAGGCAAACAGTTCGGCCTCGAGCGGGTACGTTGGGATGGTAGCACTTTGCCTATGGCGATTCACCACATCAGCCTTTCCAAGATCGGCTTTGATGTGCACTTCACTTTGCCCGTTGATGCTGAGGCCGGTATGAATGTCGCAAATTACGACATCCTTGAGTATGAATATCAATATCGGCCGCAGTATGGCTCGCCGAAGAGTAAGCAGAAGAAGATGAAGCCGACAGCTGTGAAGCTCTCCAAGGATCGACGCATCGCGCATCTTTCGCTGCCCCTGGCCGCAGAAAAGGTGTATCAGTTCAATTTCAATGGAAACCTGCGCTCCTATGCGGGCGCGGAAATTGCTAACCGCGTGGCGTGGTACACTGCCAACCACCTCCATAAATAATGCCGAAAATGAAACTCATTCGAACCCTTCTCTTGTGCGCTGTCGCCCTTGTGCTTCCAACTCAGGCTGCTGAGCCACTGAAGGCGCTGCTGATCACCGGCGGTTGTTGCCATGATTACGCCAAGCAAAAGCTGATCATCAGCCAAGGCATTAGCAAGCGTGCCAATGTGGATTGGGACATCGTCCACGAAGGCGGCAAAGGCCGGACGCATAAGATCTCTGTTTATCTCAAGAAGGACTGGATCAAGAAATACGATGTGGTTGTGCACAACGAATGCTTTGGCGCGATTGGCGACAAGGAGTTTGTGGAAGGTATGGCAATTGCCCATCGTGATTCAGGTGTGCCGGCGGTTGTGTTGCATTGTACGATGCACAGTTATCGTGCAGCGGATAAAATTACTGA
>CBFHWX010000158.1:0-3998 GCA_965659445.1 Limisphaerales bacterium
TGGCGAGGTTGACGGCTTCGTTGGGGTCGGCGCTGATGTCGAAGAGCTCAAACTGTGGGCGCTGGATGTATTCGCGCACGGTCTTTTTTCCGTAAGGGGCGCTTTGGCCTTTTTTCCATTGGGCTTGCCAACTGGGCGCGGCCCAGAGGTCACTGGCGAAGGGATACGGCAGTGGGTGCGCGATGTTCCAGATGAGCTTGTACTTGCGGTCACGCACGACGCGCATGGGGTAGTACATTTGAATTTCATGAAAGGTGTGGCTGGCGTTGATGCGATCCCAGCCCTCTGGGTTTTTCTCTGCGAGGATGGGCAGGAATGAGCGGCCATGAAATTTGTACTGACCTTTCTTGTTGCCGCGGCCGCCGGGCATAATCGCCAGTTCAGGTTTGGCGGCGCCGTTCTTGGCGTCGTAGCCGCCGCCGAAGTCGAGCAGCGTGGGGACGATGTCCACAAAGGAGAGCATCGCGTTGTTGGTGTTGCCTCGTTCTTTTTGGTACGGATTGCGCACGATGAAAGGCACGTGTAGGCCGCCTTCATACACGGTGGTCTTGCCGCCAGCAAAGGCCATACCGTGATCGCTAGTGAAAATGATAATCGTGTTTTCCCATTTGCCGTTTTTCTTGAGAATTTCCATGAGCCGCCCGAGGCCCTGATCCACGCGCGAAGTGCTTTGGTAATACTGCGCGAGCTCAGCGCGCGTCTCAGGGGTGTCCGGCAGGAAAGGCGGCACGGTGACTTTTGCGGGGTCATAAAAGATTTCCTTCACGCCGGGGTACGCACTTTTGTTCGGCTTGTTGCCGAATCGATTGGGCTTGTGCGGCAGCTCATTGGCATTGCCGCCGCCGCGATGAGGGTCGCTGGTGGCGTAGTACAAAAAGAATGGCTTTTCAGACTCCGCCTTGATGAAAGCTTCGCAGTTGTCAGCCATCTCGACGGTACTGCGGCTGTTGGCCTTGATTTTGGTTTCGAAGAAATAAACGTCTTCCGGCCCGTTATGATGTTTGCCGACGCGGGCGGTGCGGTACCCGGCTTTGGCAAGCAGCACGGGGAGGGTTTTCACCCAAGGGAAGCTGCTGAATTTGTGGAAGCTGTGGAGGTGTCCGTAATGTCCGTTGCGATGATTGTGCAGGCCGGTGAGAATGACCGAGCGGCTGGCGCTGCAGCTGGCGGTGGTGGCGAAGGCGTAGCGGAAGAGCGTGCCGTCGGCGGCGAGCCGGTCGATGTTGGGCGTCACGGCAGTCATATCGCCATAACATCCGAGCGTGGGGCTGAGGTCATCGGCGATGACAAAGACGATGTTCTTCTCGGCCGCAGAGAGTGCTGCGGTTACAAGGGCCGCCAGCGGCAGTAAAATCCGTTTCCCAAGTTTCATTAGTGAAGACACTTCTGCCGTGTAAATAGCGAAAAGCGTCTGAGCAATATGCGCTCTTTGGCGGTCGGCCGCAATTAAATCCGGTGTCATAAGTGTCGGAGGCACCACGTTAGCGCTTCAGGAATTTCAGCAAATCAGCCAGTTCCTGCTTCGTCATTGTCTTTTCCAACTGATCGGGCATCAAAGACTTGAGGCTGGCGCGCAGGGATTTGATGGTTTTGCGGGGGATGGTTTTGGTGAGGCCGAGGGGGAGCTTGAGGGTGATTTGGTCGGGCGTGTCGGCAGCGAGGAGGCCGGCGAAGGTTTGGTTGTCCTTGGTATCCACCTCGTACATCGTATAGGCGCCTTGGACTTCGTGGTTGGGCACGATGATGTGCATCAGCAGCGTGGCGGCGGGTTGATTGCGCAGACCGGTGAGGTCCGGTCCCACGGCGTGGCCTTGGCCGCTGTGGGTGTGGCAGAGGGCACAGGCGCGCGTGAACATCTTCGCGCCATTGGCGGCATCAGCTTTCATTTTCAAAACGGTCTTGGCGGCTTCGTAGGCTTTCATCCGGTCGCCCCCGGTATGTTTGGCAAAGAGTTTCTTGGCTCGCTCGCCGATGGTTTTGTTGCGCTCTAACGCACGCCGCCGTGCGGGAGAAAGAGTGTACACGGGTATCGTGCCCTCCTCCAATGCTGTCATTAGCGCAGGCTGATAAATCGATCTGCCCAACACCACACCTAGGACCGCCTCGCGCAAATCCGGGGCGTAGCTGTCCCAGCGAGATTTTTTCATCAGAGCTGATGCAATACGCATGTCGCTAAGTTGTCCCAGTGATCGGGCTGCCGCTAGCTGCACCTGCCGCGGTTGTGCTGGGGCCAACAGCTCGAGAAGCGTTGCCCCATCCTCTTTGTAGGTGGCGTATGCCAGTAACTCGATGGCTGATGCGCGCAGGGTGCTTGACTGTCTGCCCGTTGCGCGGTTGCGGGCTGCTCGGAAGATTTTTTCAACATTCGACCGGGCCGGAGGATGTTCTGCTACGAGGCCGAACACCGACTTTTGCGTCCCGATGAACGGGCGTCGTCGTACATCCGCCGCGATGCCCTTAAGCAGAGCGATTTGCTCTTCGGGACCCCAGCCAAAGTCCGCAGCGAGGTGCCGTTCGATAACGCTGAGGATTTCAGCTTTTCCGCGACTGCGGGCAATGATGCCGCCCAGCGGATTTAGAGCGTGGGCGAGGTTGGTGCGTCGGACCTTAGAGTCCTTCGCCAGTTCATCGAGCAGCTCAATGGACTGTTCGCCAAGTGAACTAAAAACAGTCGCGCGAGTCCATTTGTCGTCTACGCCGTTAACCAGCACTCTTCCCAGCGCGATGACCTTGGACTTGTGTTGCACACCGCCCAACTGCAAGGCAGCTTGGAACCGCTTGTGGGCATCAGATGCCTTTGTGAGTTTTATTAACTCCGTCGGCAATTCTACCTTGGGGAAATCAGCCCGACTTAAACGCAAGGTTAACTCCGCTGCCGCCAACTGCTTGGCGGTGCGTTTGGGCGGCGCGGGGGTGTTCAGTTGAACGCGCCAGATGCGGCCGTGGTTTGTGCCGGCTTTGAAGGGGAGCTTGGCGCGGATGTCTTCGGGTAGGTAGCGGGGGTGGTCGATGTATTGGCGGACCATGTCGCAGATGTAGAGCGCGCCGTCGGGGCCCACGGTCGTGTGGACGGGGCGGAACCACTGGTCGGGCGTGGCGAGGAAATCGCGGCCGGGGGTGGGGTGCGCGGCAGTGAAGGTGGCGCCGGCGGGGGTGAGCACATGGCGTTGCACGAGGTTTTGCGCGGGCTCGCAAATGAAGGCGCTGTTGCCGCGGATACAAATGCCGCTGGCGCTGGTGTAAGTGCCGCTGTGTTGCTTGTTAATCAGGCTGGGGATGTAGCTGGCGGCGGTGGTGTCGGGGCTCAGCGGATACACCTTGGCAGCGACAGGCACGACGTTTTCCACGGTGTCGGTGAAGGGATAGTGCGGGTTGCGCCGGAGCAGCCCGGGAGCGAGGACGACGTGCATGAGCGGGTTGCGGTTGCTGGAAACAAAACGGTTGCCGTGCGCATCAAAGCATTGGCCGAACTGTCCGGTGCCGGCGAGAGGTTCATAAATAAACGTCTCCGGATGAAACCGCCCGTCCTGCCGCTTGGCGGTGACGGCCGCGCGCTTGGGGTGGAGTGGGCTGGTCACGTTGGCATCGGTGAGCCCGCTGGTGATGTACACCCAGCCATCGGGTCCAAGCGTGGGACTGGCCACGCGGAGTTGTTCGCTGCTACTCTTGGTGCCGAAACCGGTGAGCACCACGCGCCGCACATCCGCGTGCCCATCGCCGGTGGTGTCTTTGAGAAACCAAATATCCGGCGCGCACGTCAGGAAGATGCCGCCGTGCCACGGCATCACGCCATTGGGGAAAGTGAACCCCCCGGCAAACGTTGTGCGCTTCTCAAACTGCCCATCGCCATCGGTATCCTCCAGCAACGCCACTGTGCCCAGCTTGGGCGGCGTTTCCCCTTTGCCATCCTTCGCCGGTAGAAACGGATACCCGCGCCCTTCCACCACAAACATCCGCCCCACGTCATCAAAACACATCGCCACCGGATCCTTCACTTG
>CBFHWX010000159.1:0-3943 GCA_965659445.1 Limisphaerales bacterium
GGTGGAACTCGGTTTGTGCCGCATGAGCAGAAAACCAACTGGTGATGATCAACAGGTAAACGAGGTATTTCATTTTATTTACTGGAGGAACGTTTTCCCCAAAGGCGGATGGCATCAAAGTCACCCGTGTCATCGAAGCTGCCGATTCCAACACGGCCATGGGTGAACGTCTTGTCGACTGTGGTCATCACCGGCTTCTGCATGTCATCGAAGAATACCTCAATCTTACCTGAAGCCACTTCTCGCTTTACCCGCGCGCGGTGCCAGCCTCGGCTCCAGTCAGTGCCTTCAGTTCGAGTCTTGGCAATACTCACACGCGGAGAGTTATTGACCAGAAAAATTGAGTTGGCATGGGCATCGGCTTTGCGGCCTAGGTGCACGTAGTAATAGTGTTCAGGATCTTGATGCCCGAAGAAGAGGCACAGGTCCTGGTGTCCATAGGTTTTGATAGTGGAACGCAGGTCTACGTCTAAAACGAAATCACCGACTTCACTTTCCTTGAGAAGTGAGATGTTGAATGGTGAACGAACCTTGGTCTTATAATCACTTTTCCCGTGTAATGAGTAAAAAGTACGACCATCTTTTTTTACAGTTTTCCAAGCCTTTGAGTCCGTGGGTTCCCATCTATGTACGCCCTTATCAAAATCTTCATAGGCCAATAATTCCATGTCTGAACCCCTGAGATAATCCTCAAAGAAATTACGCAGAAGTTCCTGCCCTTTTTTGCGGTCTCCTCCCATGCCGTGACCGACCCCCTCCATCGGGAAAAGTCTGCCGGGAATTTGGGCTTTTATCATATTTTCATGCAACAGTTCAGATCCTTCTATGGGGACCAACTGGTCCTTGGTGCCATGCAGGGTAAGGACTGGCGGGTCTGTCCGGCCTACGTGAAACATCGGTGAAGCCTGTGCTAGCATTTCCTTTTTGTTATCCAACCGTCCGCCCATCAGAGCCATCAGCATGAACCGGCCAGCACCTTGGATTCGATCGGTCTGGCGGAATTCCGTTGGTCCAAAATAATTTACCACGCCGCGAAGACGCAGGGATTCCTTTTGCTCTTTGGGCATCATGCCAAGCAGCAGAGATAAATGACCCCCGGCGGATTCACCCCACGCTGCAATACGTTCAGGATCAATGCCGAACCGCTCTGCGTTTTTAACCAGAAATTGATGTGCGGCTTGAATATCTTCCATTTGCCCCGGCCAGATTGTCTTGGGTGCAAAACGGTATTCTAGTGTAGCTGCGACGTATCCTTCTTCGGCCAATTTCCGCATCCGACTGTGGTAGGACGAACGGTGGCCACCCATCCACCCTCCGCCATGAATACACATGACCAAGGGTCGCATCTTTGCACTTTTGGAATACGTGATGTCTAGTTTTAGTTCTCTTTTGCCGACTTTTTTGTAGACCACATCCTTATCAAACTCGATGGCTTGAAGAACAAAGGTAGCGCAGAGATAGCAGGCAATGGATATAAGGGTTCTCATGGAGGTTATTTTGATTTCAGTGATTGCAGGTAGGCTAAGAGATCGGCCAATTGCTCTGGAGTAAGTCCTGCGGCCAGTCCCTGAGGCATGGAGGAGTAGGCAATCTTCTCGCGTTTAGCGATTTGTTTTACGGGAATTTCCACCGCCACACCCACGGCCGTGCGCATATTAATGGAATCGGCACTTTCTTTTGTCACGAAGCCAACATGGGTTTTTTTGTTTTTTGTGGTAAAGGCGTAGGTATCAAAGCCCTGCGCGACGACGGCGTTGGGGTTGAGGATTGATTGCAGGAGCTCCGTGGGTTTATAGCGTTTTCCAATATCCACCAGATGTGGTCCTTTGGGCGTCTGACCATCGGCGGTGGTGTGGCAGGCGATGCAGGCTTGGCTGGTAAAGAGTACCTTGCCTCGAGAAATATTACCCTTGGCTTTAAGTGCGCGTTCAATGGATTTTTTTTCACCTAATGTGGCGGTCCAGTTCTTGGGGTCTCCTTTGGCTGCGGATATTTTAATGGGCGCATTTTCTGAATTACTGCCTGCTACAGTCGTGCCGGATGGGAGGCCCCTGATACTGATCTTGTGACTTGTCAGTTGAGCCTTCACCGCCTCCGCCGTGCTCTTCGACGCTTTTTCCAGTGCGTTTTTTAAACCAGCTTCAATCTGATCACTTCCACTCCATTTCTCACGGGCGAAGTAGGGTCCAGTGGTGTCAGGTCGGGTGCCCCACCAACCTTGAGTGTATTGGCCTTCCCGGTGGTATAATCTTACCAATGTCGAGAGGGTGTCGGGATCGGGGGTTTTCGCGGCGCGGGCATTCAGGGTCTGGACCACTTTGTCATCGTGGATATATTTCAAAACATTCAACGCGATTTTTGCATGGGTGCCATCGAGGGCGGCCAGTAAAGTGTCTATTGGTCTCAGGGCGACTATGGCGCGTGTCGCCAGATGAGGCATCACGGCAGCCGGATTGGCCTCCATGTGGGTTGGTTGCTTCTCAAGCTTAGGGGCCGCTGCATGAGGGAGAATGGCAACTGCGGCATTGGGGTCTCCCAAGCGGCCCAGACTGATTAGTGCCTGTGCGCGCAGGCGTTGATTCTTGCTGTTCAAAGCGCTTACGAAAACGTCTTTCTTTAGGCCCTTTAACTCACCCTTACGGTCGGTTAAGGCTCGCAGGACAAATTCAGAAACCTCGTCATTGGTAGTGAGATTCAACAGGTCTTCCTGTGACTTGGTTCCATTGAGTTGCTTGAGGGTAAAGATGGCAGCCACCCGCCCCGCCAGCGGCGTTCCTTTGTCCTGGGCGAGTTGCATGAGCTTGGCTGTGCGCTGGTCGCTGGAGCCGCGCCGCAGAATTTCAAACTGCGCATGCAGATTTTGCTGCTGGCTTGGGCCAACCAATAGGTCGAAGAGATCATTCTCGTTTAACTTAGTAACGTCTGGAAAGGGTTTTGGTTCAAAACCCTCAGGGATCAACTGGACGACATAACCCACATTTGGGCCGCTGTAGGCGAATTTGCCTCCGTGCCAGCTGGATACGTACATGCGCCCACTACCATCTACATCGATATCAGTTGGGCGGCTGATGGTGAGAAAGGTTTCCTGATGTGCATCGAAAGTAGGGCCGTTGGCCGGGGGGTTGTGCAGGAATACTGCACTGCGGCCCCAGTCGCAGGTATACACAGCGTGGTTGTAGGGTTTGGGCCAGCGGGTGTCATGATAGAACATGCCGCCGCAGCCGGAACCGCCACCGTAATCCTTAAGGGTGGGCATAAGCTCGGCATGGAAATTCTTGTACAGTGAAGGGTAGCCGTATTCAGCACTTTGCATGATGTGACTGAAGCGGACATTCCAACCACCACCGTCATTAGTGTTGTCGCGCGTGAAGATGTTCAGGTAAGGATCAATGCAGGCATCGAGGATGTTACGCAGACCCCAGCAGTATATTTCCATGTCCGTGCCGTCAGGTCGGACACGTACGATGCCGCCGCCTCGCCGGCTGAGTACGCGGCCATCAGCGCCCACGGCTTTGGTGAAGCCAAAGTCACCTACGGCAATATAAATCCAGCCGTCGATTCCCATGCGGATGCCGTTGGTCGTATGGTCCGCGCCGCGCTTGTTAACGTAGTCAGTGCTAATGCCTTCAATAAGGATCTTCTCCTTGTCGGATACTCCGTCGCCATCGGTGTCCTCAAAAAGGGTGAGTAAAGGTGGATGCAGAACCCACAGCTTGCCTTGGTCGTAAATGAGTCCGCGCGGGTGATCCATTTTAGCGAAAGTATTGACTTGATCCGCCTTGCCATCGCCATCGGTGTCAATGCAACGCACTACACGCCCTCGCCCTTTCTCTTTGCCAAGTGAACCCTGTTCGTCAATGCCCACAAACAGTTCCCCGGTGGATGCGGCGGTAAGGCAAACTGGGTAGTTCACCTTGGGTGGATTCGCAAAGAGTGTAACTCG
>CBFHWX010000160.1:0-3893 GCA_965659445.1 Limisphaerales bacterium
CGTCATTGAGAAACATGAAGTTTCGACCATCCATCAGGGAGGTGAGCACCAAGTCCATGTCGTGGTCACCATCCACATCGGCAAACACCGCGCCGCTCAAGCGCCAACCACTACAGGCGACCCCCGATTCCTCGGCCACATCCTTAAATTTCCAATTGCCCTGGTTGAGATAAAGCGCGTTGGCCGTTTCCATGCCGCACACAAAGAGGTCAGGCAAGCCATCCCCATTCACATCGCCCACGGCCAACCCAGAATGGCCAGTTTCCCTTATAGGTATATTTTTGTTTGGAGTGTGTTTGCTTTTTGGGGTTAAGCCTGTGGGCTTGGTGGAAAGCAATTGAAAACCTACTTTACCCGCATTGGGAACCGGCAGCGGCGTAATATGAACAGCCTGACCGGCTCCTGACAGGGCAGTCATCCAGCCAACCATTGCAAGGAATCTTTCTCTACCACGATGCATGCCGGAATTATACGGACCGTTTCAATCAAACGAAAGCTATCTTTACCCAGTTAATCTTGATATATTCAGCCGATGAACAATGTGTTTGAAAAAGGTCTTATCCGTGAATTTATTTCCATCTTATTCCCCGACGAAGACCGACGAAGGCAGCCAACCTTTACTGTTGATTTGGGGAATGTAGTATCCGCTTCCAACGTGACAAAGTAACCCCTCCGACCTGCTTTCTCACAACACTCTTCTTCATGACGGAACGCTCACAAAAATATATTGTCGGCATTTTTGGAATCGCCACTGTAGCCATAGTGATCTGGACACAAAGGGATGCAATTCGTGAATTAGCAGAAGAGCCTGCCCCTCCTCCTTTGTTCGAATGGGGTGATTCGGGTTTCTCCGAACAAACCCTCGCTAACAGTCATTATCGGATGGCGATGATGGAATCGTTTGGTAACCTGGATACTTTGGTGGCTAACGAATGTGTTCCTCCGCTAAAACTGAAACATGACATGTTTCAAAGTGAGGAGAATTTTCGAATAGCCTCACAGTTTCTTTCGGACTTGCACACATACGAATCACCTGTGCAACTCACTGAATTCATGACTGCGGTGACTAATGTTTTGAAAACGGCAAAGGAAAGTCAGCCGCCGGAGCTGATTCAGCACTTCAGCACATTCCGCGGTAGCGATTCCATAATGAAAAGCAGAAGCAACTCTGAATTATTGAACGCCACACACCACATTGCCAGCCACCGCATGCAACAATTGCTAATGAATGCCCAAACTGGCTATGGGCAGAACCTGATTGATCAAGGGTTGATAGAGCAAATGCGGACGGCCAACTTTGATGTGGTCCCCTCGGAGAATGCCCCCACGCAAGTCCGGACAATACTGCGCTATTGGGAATTGACCAGCACTCGCTACTTGCTTTGCCAATCCGGCAATGCCCAGGCCAGTCAAATCGTCAAAACCCAGCATCCACAAGAATATCGCCCTATATATATCAATGCGCCCAACGTGGTGTTGGATCCCGTCCGACGCCGGTTTCAGGTGCTATTAACTATGGGAGCTGAGAAAAAAGGCTCTAATCTGACGCTCAGGGCATCTCCTAACGGACCAATGGCCTTGGTCGAGTTCAAGGGCGCATTGCCAAGAGCCAAACTATATGCTGACTGGTTGGTCGTCAGCGATGACAAGAAAGCGCAAGAAGTTTTGTATAGCCAGAGTTTCACTCCGCAAATCAAAGTGATCCTACGGAAAGAAACCCTCCCAAAACCTCAACGTCCTGCGGAAACAGACAGATTGCCTCCCGTCAAGATTCATGACTTGGATGACCAGCACGCGACTCTGGAAATCCCCCCTTTGGAACACAATGTGGTCCTCTTGTTTACCAACCCATACAAGGCTGGTTGGCGAGTGGTTGTGGCCGGTAAATCTGCTGTGGTTCTCCACGCGAACCTCAATTCCTGCGCTGTTTATCTCGATCCCTCCAAGAAGAAACGCACAATTATTTTTGAAAAATCCTAAAGCACACCTCCGGCAAAGAATCTTGCTAGATATTCCCAAGTGGCTAGACTCACTTTAATTTATAGGTATAAATGAGGTATTTAACCAAACAACATTTTACTCGCCGCGAAGCACTGCGTGAAGTGGCCTGTGGTTTCGGTGGGCTGGCGATGGGCGCGATGGCGCATCGGGCGGCCGCTGCAGCCAGTCCGTTGATGCCAAAGCTGGTGCATCATTCACCGAAAGCAAAGCGAGTGATTTTTCTCTTCATGGCTGGCGGCGTGAGCCATGTGGATTCGTTTGATTACAAACAGAAGCTTTTCGATGATGATGGCAAGATGGTGCGCTTCGATGATGCGCGTACGCTGGCCAAGACGCGTAAGATTGTGGAGCACAAGGTCAAGAAACCTCTTTGGAAGTTTAAAAACTACGGCCAATGTGGCCAGCCGGTGAGCGAGCTCTTCCCGCATATGGCCAAGCATGCGGACGATCTTTGCATCCTCAAAGGAATGCACACCGAAGGGGTGGCACACGGGCCGAGCACACTCTTCATGCATTCAGGTACCATCAACCTCATCCGTCCGAGCATGGGCTCGTGGGTGAATTATGGACTGGGCTCGGAGAATGAAAACTTGCCGGGCTTTATCAGCATCGGTCCCTCGATGGGCAATGGCGGTCCGCGCAACTATAGCAACGCCTTTTTGCCGTCGTCCTACCAAGGCACACCGATTGGCCGTGCAGGTATTCGAGCCAAGGATTCGACCATCAAGAACATTACCGCGCCGGGCGTGAACCCGAAGGAGCAACAGAAACAATTTGAGCTATTGCGCGCACTGAACGCTGAGCAAGCTAAGCGCCGACCGGGTGATGATGAACTCGATGCGGTGATTGGCTCCTTCGAACTCGCCTGGCGCATGCAAAACAACGCGCCAGGTATCCTTGATTTGTCCAAGGAAAACCCAAAGACGCTTAAGCTCTATGGCATCGGCAGCAAAGAGACTGATAATTTCGGTCGCTACTGTCTGATGGCCCGGCGCTTGAGTGAAGCCGGCGTGCGTTACATTCAGGTCAACTACACGGACAACAGTAATAATCCTTCTTGGGACCAACACTCCAACATGCCCAAGCATATGGAGCACGCGCGCGCGTCTGACAAACCGGTAGCCGCACTCCTGCAGGATCTCAAGCAACGCGGGTTACTGGATGATACCATCGTATGGTGGGGCAGTGAATTCGGCCGCACACCTTACGCGCAGAATAAAGGCACGGGGAGAGACCATAACCCCGATGGTTTTACCGTGTGCCTCGCCGGCGGCGGCTTCAAGCCCGGTTTCGCCTACGGCAACACCGACGAGTATGGCCACCACGCCGTGGAGGGCAAAGTGCACATGCACGATTTGCACGCCACAATTCTCCATCAGCTGGGCCTTAACCATGAAAAGCTCACCTACCGTTACGATGGCCGCGACTTCCGCCTCACCGATGTGCATGGACGAGTTGTCAAAGAGATCATCGCATGATCTTCTAAGGATATATCATACAAACTGGGGGCATTGTTCTATTAATGACCAATTTCAAAACCACCCCAGACCAGGCCGACCTTGATGGCATCGCCCGCGATCTGCGTTTCCATCCCAGCCCTGTCACAGAACCGGCAACACTTGCGCCCGAACAGGTTGATCACTTTAACCAAAATGGATACGTCCAACCCATTTCCATTTTTGATGAAACCGAAATCACCGAACACCGTGCTTATTTTGATCAGCTTCTGGAAAAAACCATTGCCGAAGGAGGCGACAGCTATTCGATCAGCACCGCTCATTTAAAATATGGCCGCGTTTATGATCTCCTCACCCATCCGAAAATCATCACCTGTGTGCAGGACCTTTTGGGACCAGATATCATAGGCTGGGGATCCCATTTCTTCTGCAAAA
>CBFHWX010000161.1:0-3698 GCA_965659445.1 Limisphaerales bacterium
AGGCAGTGGCCGCCGAATCAACTTCAAGATCTATCTCGCTACGTATGGTCATGGCGAAGGTATTAACAAAACGGTAATAATCACGCGTAGGGATGGGGTCAAACTTGTGGTCATGACAACGGGCACAGCCAATAGTCATCCCAAGCATAGCAGTGCCGGTGGTATTTGCCATGTCATCAAGTTCATCATAGCGCGCGGATTCAAATTCCTTCTCAGTCAATTGTGTTGGAAAAACACCCGCACCCAAAAAACCGGTTGCCTTCATGGCCAACGGGTTATCCGGCTCGAATTCATCACCGGCGATCTGCCATTTCACAAATTGATCATAAGGCATATCGGTATTGAGTGCTTTGATTACAAAATCACGGTAATGAAAGGCGAACTTGCGGTCGTAATCCTGCTCAAAACCATGACTCTCGGCAAAACGCGCCACATCCAGCCAGTGTCTTCCCCATCGTTCACCGTAATGCTTCGAGGCCAATAGCTGATCCACCAGCTTGCCGTAGGCATTGGGTGTCTTGTCTTTGATAAAGGCAGTTACTTCCTCTGGCGAAGGCGGCAAACCAACCAGATCAAAATACAGACGCCGAATCAAAGCCCTCTTCGAAGCTGGTTCATTGGGTCGGAGTTTTTTGTCCTCCAGTTTGCGTAGGATAAACCGGTCTATCTCATTAGCCACCCAATCCGTGTTCTTGATTTTGGGGGCAGCTGGTTTCTTAAGCGGAACAAAAGACCAAAACTTACGATCGTCATCGGTCACCTGCATGCCTTTACCGGCAATCGATTTCGCGGTTAGAGGCTTATCATAGGGTGCCCCCAAATTAATCCAGTCAGCAATCTTCTTGATGGAAGTCGCGGGAAGTTTATCTGCCTTCGCCGGCATGTGTGGTTTATGGGCGTGAGTGATGAGTTGGTAAAGAAGACTACTCTCTGCTTTACCTGGAACAATTGCGGGGCCTTCCTCACCTCCTTTGAGTAGGCCTACACGCGTGGAAAGATCCAAGTCGCCACGCACCTTGTCGCCGCCATGGCACTTGACACAGTTCTGTTTGAGCACCATTCGCACGTCACTCTTAAAGAGAGCCAAGCCTTTGGCCATGTCCTTCGCGTGTTTCTCCAAAACTTGAGGAGCAGAGAACCCCGTGATCGCGGCAAAACCAAAACAAAGGAAAGCAGCCCTATGCATGGAACAATTGTGACAGGAAACGCTCACAAGGCAATGCATCAAGGCACAAAAAAACGCCGGCCTCTCAGCCGGCACTTAAATGGTTCATTTACTTTTTCTTTTTATGCACGTTGTGACAAGCCTTACAATTAGTGGCCTTTTCAAGTGCAGCCTGATCATTGGCCTTGATAGCGGCCGTGATAGCTCCCGTCTTCTTTTTCCAGCTTTCCGCATCACCCCGGGGCGGCTTGTATGCAGCCAACCACGCAGCGTACTTTGCGAGTACTGCCTTATTAGCAGCAAGATCTTCATGAAGCTTGGCCTTGAAGCCTTTCTTCATCACTTCCTCAATTTGCTCGTGAGTGATCTTGTCGGCCGCGGTGATATTTTGAACCATCGCCAAGCCGAAGCCAGCAACCATCAAGCTGAGAGTAAGATATTTCATATCATTTTTTAACAACCGGCGGGGTTTTAAACATCTTGTGAGCAACTGGCAAGGGATTACTGGCAAAAATAAATTTCTATTTTTCATGAAAAACTTGCTAAACCTCGAATATAAGCTAGATTCTCCGTGTCCAAGGACTAACGCACTTGGACTTGTTGCGTTAACAAATACATAGCTATGAAATATATTACGACATTCGCATTGGCCCTAGTGTTCACCGCTTCCGTAGCGTTGGCTGGGGAGAAACCTGTTGAGGGGAAAATTGTTTGTGGCAAGTGCACTGCCAAAATTAAGGGTGCTGGTTGCAGCGCGGCCGTCACTATCAAGGGTAAGGATGGCAAAGCAGTTTCTTACCTGTTGGCAGGAAAACTCGTGAAGGGCAAAGGTTGTGAAGGCATTGCCCATGGCAAGATTTGCAAACCTGGCTCGGGTGTAGCTGTGACCATCACTGGCAAAGTCGCAGACGGCAAGTTCACCGCAACAAAGATTGTTGCAAAGAAGAAGTAATTCGAATTGCTTTCACAAGCCCCGCGGTTTACCGCGGGGTTTTTTCGTGCCCCAACCTCCGTCGTGCCCTACGCTCCCCGCCCATGGCCAAGTCAACACGCGAATATATTTATGGGCTCAACCCAGCCTTCGAGGTGCTGCGCGCTAAGCGGCGCAAGGTGTATGGTGCGTGGCTGAACCAATCTTCTCGTAACAAACCGCGCATGCAAAAGCTGGTGAAACTGCTTGAACAACACGAGGTGCCGATCGAGTGGGTGGAAAAAGGCCGGCTCATTCAGCTTTCCAAAACGCATGAACATCAGGGTGTGGTGCTGAAAACCTCACTGTATCCCTACACCTCCAAGGATGAGCTATTTTCGAATCCACGGCTGTTGTTGCTGGATAATATTGAAGACCCTCATAATGTCGGAGCAGTTTTGCGCAGTGCCGAGATATTTGGCTTCCACGGCGTGTGTCTGCCAAGCCGGGGTGTACCGGAGGTGTATCCCTCGGTGGTGAAAGTTTCCTCCGGAGCCACTGAGTTTATGCAGATCGCCCGTGATGCATCAGCCAATCAATATGCACGCAAGGCGGCTGAGGAAGGCTATCAAATTGTTGCGTTGGACATGAATGGCGACACCAGACTCGATGTCGTCCGCGAGACTGCTCCGGAAAAACTGATGCTCGTGATCGGGGGTGAAGACAAATCCGTCGGCCAATTCATTCTCAACATGGCCGACCACATCATCGGCATCCCCCAATCCGGCCGTGTGAATTCACTGAACGCCTCCGTCGCCGCCGGCATTGCGATGCATGCCTTGGGCGGCTCGACAGAATAATTTCTCTTATGCCAAAATCGGCTTAATCAATTTTCCAGCCACGTCGGTGAGGCGAAAATCACGGCCTTGAAAACGATAGGTAAGGCGCTCATGGTCGATGCCTAGGAGGTGCAGGAGTGTGGCGTGGAGGTCGTTCACGTGAGTGCGATTCTGTTCGGCGTTGTAGCCGAGTTCGTCGGTCGTTCCGTGTGTGACACCTCCCTTGATGCCACCACCGGCCAGCCAGAGGCTAAAGCCTTTCATGTGATGGTCGCGCCCGACCACGCCTTTGCTGCGCTGAGCCATGGGGGTTCGGCCAAATTCACCGCCCCATACTATAAGAGTGTCCTTGAAGAGACCACGCCGCTTGAGATCGGTAATCAGACCGGCAATGGCTTGGTCTACTGACGGGCAGCAGTGATTTTTCATGAAGTTGACGAGGCCGTTGTGGTGATCCCAGCCTCGGTGATAAAGTTGGATAAACCGCACTCCGCGCTCGGCAAGGCGGCGGGCAAGAAGACAATTGCTCGCGAAAGACCCATCGCCGGGTTTGCAGCCATAGAGGTTGAGTACCTCAGCAGGTTCCTTGGAGACATCCATCAAATCCGGCACGCTGGTTTGCATACGGAAAGCCATCTCGTACTGTGAAATACGCGTAGCGATTTCCGGGTCTTGCAGCAGACCTGATTGCAATTCATTAAGCGACTGAACCGCATCAACCACATCTCGCTGCCGACTCAGATCAATACCGCCGGGCCGACGAACGTACATCACCGGGTCGCCT
>CBFHWX010000162.1:0-3696 GCA_965659445.1 Limisphaerales bacterium
AAAAAACTCTACGGTCTCAACGCCAGCGGTCGTTCACCTAAATCCCTAAAATTAGGGCACTTTAAAAAGCTGAAATTAAAACAAATCCCCACGCATGGGCCGCTGTCTATTTCCGTGCCGGGTTGCGTGGATGGCTGGATTGAATTGCACGAAAAATTTGGCAAGCTGCCTTTGAAACAAATCCTCCAGCCTGCCATAGACTATGGCGAGCAGGGTTTCCCTCTCACTGAAATCATCGCCCGCGGCATGGCCGGCTCGGTGAATGCGTACAAGAAATATCCCGGTTGGTCAGAGGTGTACACCCCCGGTGGACGCGTGCCGTTCAAGGGGATGGTTTTTAAAAACCCCGCGCTGGCCCGGACTTACCGAATGATTGCCGAAGGCGGACGCGAGACGTTTTACAAAGGCGCGGTGGCGAAGCAAATCGCACAGTTCGTAAAGGAGCACGGTGGCTTCTTGACCGCTGCGGACCTTACAGACCATCACTCCGAATGGGTCGCGCCGGTTTCGACGACGTACCGCGGGCACACCGTTTGGGAACTACCGCCCAACGGCCAGGGTATCGCGGCGTTGCAGATGCTTAACCTGCTCGATGCGTACGATTTGAAAAAGATGGGCTTCGGCAGCGCTGGCCATGTGCATGCGTTTGTGGAGGCGAAGAAGTTGGTGTTCGAGGACCGCGCAAAGTTTTACAGCGACCCCGCCTTCAACCGACTTCCGACGAAGCAGCTCATTTCACAAAAATATGCCGACGAGCGCCGCAAGCTCATCGATCCCAAGCGTGCGTCGAAAAATTATCCCGCCGGAAGCATCAGCAAGGGTGACACCATTTACCTCACCACCGCCGATGCCGAGGGCAACATGGTGAGCCTAATCCAGAGCAACTATTACGGTTTCGGCAGCGGGCTTACACCGCCCCAGCTTGGCTTCGCGCTGCAGAACCGCGGCGCGCTGTTCACTTTTGAAAAAGGCCATTTTAATATTTACGAGCCCGGCAAGCGCCCTTTTCACACAATCATCCCGGCCTTCGTGACAAAAAATGGCCAGCCTTGGCTGAGTTTTGGCGTGATGGGAGGCGACATGCAGCCGCAGGGGCACGTGCAGATTCTGATGAACCTGATCGACTTTGGAATGAACCTGCAGGAGGCCGGTGATGCCCCGCGGATTCGTCACTTCGGCAGCAGTTCGCCGCGAGGCGATCACATGACAGACGGTGGTGAAGTGCTCATTGAGAATGGCTTTCCCTCAAAGTCCGTCGCCGCGCTAAAAAAGATGGGGCACAAGCTCAGAGTGCAAGGAGGTAGTCATGGCGGTTATCAGGCCATCATGTGGGACGCTAAGAATAAGGTCTACTTTGGCGCGTCCGAATCGAGGAAAGATGGGCAGGCGGCGGGCTACTGATCAGGAAAGCAGTTCCTTGATCACGCGGCGATTTTCCAGCAGATGGCGTGGGCGCCCGGTGAAGTCAGAAATGGTTGTGCCGGGGTTGATGCCAAGGTGCTGGTACATCGTCGCGATGACGTTCTCGGGCCGGTAAGGGTTATCCTTTGGAACTTCACCTTTGTTGTTGCTGCTACCAATGATCTGGCCCATGCGGAGATTGCCCCCGGCCATTAGCACACTCATCAGTCGCCCCCAGTGGTCGCGGCCAGCGGTCTTGTTCATTCGCGGGGTCCGGCCGAATTCACCCATGGCCACGACGAGTACGTCGTGATTAAGTCCCCGCTCGTAAAGGTCACTGATAAGGGTGGCGAGGCCTTTGTCGTAGTCCGGTCCCTTGGATTTCATGCGGTCAGAAATATTACTGTGGTCATCCCAACTGCCAACTGTTACGGTGACATAGCTGACACCAGCCTCGACAAGGCGGCGGGCGAGCAGCAGGGATTGGCCTGTGCTGTTGCGACCATATTTCTCACGCGTTTCGTTCTTTTCCTGACTAATATCAAATGCTTTTCGGGCTCTGTCGCCGGTGAGCAGGTCGAAGGCTCGCCCATTGAACTTGCCAATTGCCTCGGAGGTACGAGTGTTGTCGACCAAGCGACGGCTGTCGTCAAACGCAGTGAGTAAACCCTTGCGGTCATTGACTCGCTCAAGTTCCAGTTCAGGCAGAAGATTGAGATTGCCGACCTTAAAGCTATCTTTGTTGGGGTCGCCCTCCGCCACAAAGGGGTCATAGGCATTTCCCAGGAACCCGGAGCGGCCGTTGCGCATGGCGCGGGCGATGGAGATATACGGTGGGACTCCGGAGGCGTTGGCACCCTTGATCTTGGCAGTGGTGGAGGCGATGGCGGGGAAACTGTTCTTACCACCCTTGCGGCCAATCTTATAGTAGCCCGTTTGCGTGAGATGGCTGGAAGTGTCGTGGCTGGAACTATCATGATGGATTGAGCGAATGATCGCCAGCTTATCAGCAATCTTGGCCTGCTCCATCATCAGTTCACTGAAGTGCACGCCAGGTAGACATGTCTTTACAGTACCGAAGGGGCCCCGGTATTCGGCGGGGGCCTCTGGCTTGGGGTCGTAGGTTTCAAATTGTGTAGGGCCACCCGTCAGCTCGATATAAATGACGCTGGTTTTCTTTGCCGCAGAGCTGGTTTCCTCACGCGCCTTGAGTAACTGCGGCAGAGTGAGGCCACCAAGACCAAGGAATCCGGCTTGTAGGAACGAGCGACGCGTAGAGCCGTCGCAAAATTCCGTTTGTTTGTTGCCAATCAGTTTTATCATTTCAACCTTGTGGTTGGATCGGAGCTATCCGACTCTGTCCTGACAGCCCGAATCTATTCCAATTGACGATAATTTGCAACGCGCCCTTCAAGTGAATTACGAACACAATGGCATTACTTCTGGATTTTTATCGAAGTTGTGGAGAATGAAATGAATCTAGTATTCTAGTATATGTGTGATATTGGACCTAGATACGATGTCACCGTTATCGGGGGTGGGCACAATGGGTTGGTGGCGGCGTGTTATCTGGCGAAGTCGGGACTCTCTGTTCTGGTCTTGGAGCAAAACGCAGAGATTGGGGGGGCGACGCGCTCAGCCCGCGTCTTCGAAGGGATGGATGCCAAGCTCTCAGTCTATTCCTATCTGATCAGCCTATTTCCGGAAAAGATCGTTGAGGACCTTGATCTGAATCTCCTGCTGAAATCGCGCAGTACGGCGTCGTGGACGCCTGCGTTCGACGACGGGAAGCTGCGCGAATTGCTGCTCCTCAACGATGCTCCCGATGGCAATCGGGAAGCCTTCCTCGCATTGACTGGGGACGAGCGTGATTACCGGGGTTTTTTGGAGCTTCAAGAAATGCAGGAGCAATTGGCCTCGGTCATTTGGCCGAGCCTGACAGAGCCGCTGGTGAGTCGTGAAGAAATGCGCAGTCGACTGGATCGCGACAAGGAAAGGGCATGGCAGGCCCTGGTCGAGGAACCACTGGGTGAGGTGATCGAACGGTTGATTTCTAGTGACCTGGTTCGCGGTCTGGTGTTTACAGATGGCAAGATTGGCCTGTCGACGTACCCGCAGGATCCCTCCCTCCTTCAAAACCGCTGCTTTCTTTATCACATTATCGGCCGGGGAACGGGGGAATGGCGGGTCCCGGTCGGCGGCATGGGAGCGCTGGTGGACGAACTCGTCCGAGTGGCCCAGTCAACCGGGAAAGTGACTTTTGCCACCGGTGCGAAGGTTGGCAGTGTCTGCCCG
>CBFHWX010000163.1:0-3606 GCA_965659445.1 Limisphaerales bacterium
AAGGACATTGTGATTTTGGAGAAGTGATCTAATCCGTAACATGCACAACAAAAAGGCCCGCTGGTTAGCGGGCCTTTTCTTCGTAAATGGTGAAGTGGCTTACTTCTTTTCGACACCCAGTTCCTTGAGCGCTTTGGCACAATTGGCACCATCGGCACCTGCACGCACTTTTTTGTCTACCTTCAGGATCTTGCCGTCCTTACCGATGTAGAACGTCCAGCGATGCGGGAACGGTCGAGTAAGCGTTACCACACCATAAGCTTTAGCCGTCTTTTTAGTTGGATCACTCAGGATGGGATAATCCAGATCGAGAGACTTGGCAAAACTGATATTGCCCCGTGCTCCATCGGATGGATCACAGCTGGCGGTAAAGTAAGCTACATTGAATTTTTTAAGTTCTTTGCCGTTCGCACGGAACGACTTGCACTGAGCCGTTCAGCCCCCGGTAAATGCCTTAGGAAACCAAGCGATTACTACGGCCTTTTTACCCTTATAATCGGATAGCTTGTATGTTTTGCCATCGCTGCCAGTCAATGCGAAGTCTGGAGCTGCGTCGCCAACCTTCAAATCAGCAGCACCGAGGAGTCCAGTGAGAAATCCAGCCATAAGAGTAAGAATCTTCGTTGTCATAATGTCCTTTTACCGTTGTGCCAGTTGCCTTAGCGTTGGCCTCAATCAATTGACGGATAATAGGTTCCACATGTTCAATATACAAGGTCGACTTTTCTTCGGTATTTTTGCAGCAACACTCCTTTTGGCTATTCCGCTGCGGGCGGCAAAGCAGCCGAACATCTTGTTCATGATGAGCGATGACCACGCGTCCGAGGCGATTGGCGCCTATGGCTCCTGGTTAAAGGATTACGTGCATACACCCACACTGGATCGGTTGGCTGCTGAAGGAATGCGGTTTACCAATGTTTGTTGCAATAACTCCATTTGTTCACCAAGTCGCGCGAGCATTATCTCCGGCCAGTACAGCCACGTGACTAGTGCTCTGAACCTCAACTGTCGGCTCAAGGAGGACGCACCCAGTTACATTCGCGAGCTGACAAAAGCTGGCTACCAGACCTGTGTTACCGGCAAATGGCATATGCAGCAGTTTCCGCGTGGCGCAAGCGATTATGCGGTGACCAAGGGGCAGGGAAAATATTTTAACCCTACACTGCATCGCCCAGATGGCACCACCGAGAAATACGAAGGCTATTACGCCGATCGTTATACCGATAGTGCGCTCAAGTGGCTGAAAGGGCGCGCCAAGGACAAGCCGTTTTACCTGAGCCTGCACTTCAAGGGTCCCCATGAGTCCTTCGAATATCCTGAGCGCTGGGCCAAACTGCACGCCGGACGCAAGATACCCGAGCCAGACAGCCTGCACGAGAATGTCGATAAATCCAGTCCACGGCTCAAAGGGATGCATTACTCGTCGATGTACGACCCCAAATCACCAAAGCCTTACTATTTAAAATACGAAAATGCGCTGCCGAGTAAGAGCAACGATCCGAAGGAACGCCGTTCCCTCGCCTACCAGCACATGATCCATAAATTTCTCCGTTGCGTGGCCGCCATCGACGACAATGTGAAGCGCGTGCTTGAGTATCTCGACGCTGAGGGCATCAAGGACAACACCCTTATCATTTACACCAGTGACCAAGGCTACTGGCTCGGCCAACACAACATGCACGACAAACGCCTCATTCTTGAGGAGTCCCTCAAGATGCCGTTTATCGTGCGCTACCCCAAGGAAGTGAAAGCCGGCACCGTCAACGATCGCCTCGGAATGAACATCGACTTCGGACCTACCATGCTGGACTACGCCGGTGTTAAAATCCCTGCCGCCATGCAGGGAGTGAGCCTGCGCCCCTTACTGCGCGGAGAGAATCCTGGCGACTGGCGCACCGGCATTTTCTACGCGTACTATGCGCGTGCGCCGATGCATTGGGGAATTCGGACCCAGCGCTACAAGCTCATCCATTTTCCGGATACCGATGCAATTGAGTTTTACGACCTGAAAAATGATCCACACGAAATGCACAACGCTGCCAGTGATCCCGACCAACGCACCACTATTGCTGCCACCGAGGAACAACTCAACAAGCTCATGAATCAAACCGGTATCACCAAAAAATATTTACTCGAGCACATGAAGAACAACAAGGAGCGCCCGCCCCTCTCCGGAGTTAGACGTGTGCCACGAAAGAAAAACAAATAGTTGGGTATTGTAGATCCAGCACGGGGCGCGACCCAAGGTGCACCCCCACCGCACTGGAATATTGCGCCTGCGGTGAGTCAAGGTACTCTCAGGAATACGGTCGTAGGCCAAAGCCAATCGGTTGCGAATTTCTAAAACTATCCTCTATGGCATCATCAGCTCGGTGCGGCGTTGATGCAAAGCATGATGTGAGACTTGTATCTCAGCTCAACTCCTTCATAATTTCCCCATGCAAACCCTTCGTTCCCTCTTGGGGCTGGCGCTGGCCTGTTTCTCATTTGTTTTCATTTCCACGACCCACGCGGGGCCGACGGATAACATTCCCCAAACGCTCAAAATCAAAGGCGGTTTTGTTGTTCACTTGGGCTGTGGTGATGGCACGCTCACCCTGACGCTGCGACCTAACAGCCGCTTTCAGGTTCACGGGTTGGATACAGATTCTGTCAATGTCTCCAAGGCGCGCGCCACGGTGCGAAAGGCGGGTGTCTATGGGCCAGTATCCATAGACCGTCTCGCCGGAAACCGGCTGCCGTACATTGATGGGATGGTAAATTTGCTGGTAGCTGAGAAGTTAGGTGATGTGCCGATGACTGAGGTGACGCGCGTTCTTGCACCGAAGGGAGTGGCCTACTTGAAGCAGGACGGGAAATGGAAGACCACGGTGAAGCCGCGTCCGAAAGAGATTGATGACTGGACGCATTTCCTTCACGACGCCGGAGGCAATGCCGTGGCGCATGACACAGTGGTGGGTCCGCCGCGGCATTTACAGTGGCTCGGTAGTCCGCGTTGGTCTCGCCATCACGATCGTATGGCGAGCATGAGCGCACTGGTGTCGGCCAATGGCCGTGTGATTTATGTGATGGACGAAGGCTCTCGGGTATCCATCCAGTTGCCTTCTCGCTGGACGCTGGTGGCGCGTGACGCGTTCAACGGCGTGATCCTTTGGAAGAAGCCGATGAAAAAATGGCACAGCCATTTGTGGCCGTTGAAGAGCGGCCCGACGCAACTGGCACGGCGGCTCGTGGCAGTGAAGGACCGAGTTTACATCACGCTCGGCGTCGATGAACCGGTGAGCGTGCTCGATGCCACCACGGGCGAACTCATTCACGAACTGCCCGGCAGTAAGGGCGCGGAGGAAATCATCGTGGATGGGGGGCAGGTTTTTGTTTTGGAAAGCACGGAGGAATGGGAGCTTAATTCGTTTTTGCCGTTTCATAACACCGGCGATCAGGCGCGAGTGCGTCGGGATTTTGCCTGGAACGAAAAGAAGCGCAACGTCAAGGCGTATGACGCCATAACCGGCAAGCGATCTTGGGGCCATAATAACAAGGTCGCACCGCTCACGCTCACATCCGATGAACATAATGTGTATTTCCATGACGGAGAAAAAGTCATGG
>CBFHWX010000164.1:0-3576 GCA_965659445.1 Limisphaerales bacterium
GTTTAATTTGCTCCCTTTTTCTCCGCATCGATTTCGGCTTGGAGCTCCGCCTCAAACTCCGCCTCAAACTCTGCTTCGAGTTGTGCTTCCCGCTCGGCCGCGGCCTGTTTGGCAGCTTCCTCGGCAGCGAGCTCGGCAGCCGCCTTCTCAGCAGCCAGTTTTTCGGCCTTCGCCTCTTCGCGAGCCCTGCGCTTATCCGCTTTCTTTTGTTCGCGCTCTCTGCGCCTGTGATCTTTACTTGGTGTAGAAGCCATTGGATATCCTTTATCGTTGTGGGAAGCGCTTACCTATAGCGTTTCGCCGGCGATGCAAGTCCATATCGCGACCGACACATTAATCCAAGAGGACTTTCACGGCGAGAAGTAAAGTTAGGTCGTGGAAGATTTTGAACTTCGGCAACACCTTCTGCAGTTCAGCCATTTGAGCCTTGGTGAGGTCGAAATTGTAGTTGGGCCATAGCGTTCTTAACTGCGTGAGTTTTTTCCAGACCCTTCGGCAACTCGGTAAGTTTATAATATACACACACCTGTCGACGTATTATGTGTATCCTCTGACAAAATAGGCATCATCGGACATGATTAAACGTGGAAATAGAATTTGGAATCCACCGCGGCTACCAATTCTGCCACTCCGGCGCATGAGGTGTCGGTTTAGTCGAGGAGTTTGCAAGTAAACAAGTTTGTTTCGGCAAAAATTATCTTGGGGCATACCTTCTCTCCGTGCCTCGTCATTCTCCAGATGCCGACCCCTTTACTGTACTTGATTCGGTGATCGTCCCGGACCTGTGGCAGCAGCAGGCCGTGGGTGCCTTGCGCGAGGGCAAAGACGTGGTGGTGCACGCCCCGACAGGTGCGGGCAAGACGTTGATCTTCGAACTCTGGGCTAATTCTGGAAAACCCAAGGGCAAGGCGGTTTACACTGTGCCCACTCGTGCATTGGCTAATGACAAGCTCGCCGAATGGCGCGCGCGTGGATGGCAGGTCGGCATCTCCACCGGCGATCTCTCAGAAAATCTCGAGGCGTCCATTCTCACCGCAACTTTGGAAACGCAAAAGAGCCGCCTCATTCATGGTGACGGGCCAGATTTGCTGGTGGTGGATGAATATCAGATGATTGGGGACCAGGACCGTGGATTGAATTACGAGCTTGCCCTTGCCCTTGCCCCGTCTCGGACGCAATTACTTTTGTTCAGCGGGAGCGTGGCCAATCCAAATCATGTTGTCAAATGGCTGCGCCGGCTGGGCCGGGATGCCGTGCTGGTGAAGTATGAAGTGCGACCAGTGCCATTGGAGGAAACATATCCTGAAACCACGCGGTTTCGTTTGCCCCGCGATATCAAAGGTTACTGGCCAAAGTTCATAGCCAAGGCGTTGGCGGATGACCTGGGGCCCATTTTGCTTTTTGCCCCACGCCGAGCCAACACCGAGAAACTGGCGCGCCAAATTGCGATGCATTTGCCTAATCAAGATCCGCTGCAACTCACCGATGAACAGAAACATCTCGTGGGTGATCATTTGGCTAGGATGCTGCACAATCGTGTGGCGTATCATCATAGCGGTCTTAGCTATGGCGCGCGTGCTGGAGTGATTGAGCCCCTCGCCAAGGCTGGCCAGTTGCGCGTGGTGGTGGCGACCATGGGTCTCGCCGCCGGCATCAATTTTTCCCTGCGTAGTGTTGCGTTGGCAGCCGATTCCTATAAACGCGCCGGCAGGGAGTATCCTCTCCGTGGTGATGAAATCCTGCAAATGTTTGGCCGAGCCGGTCGACGTGGATTGGATGATGTTGGATATGTTCTGGTGGGTGCCAATGAAGTGCGTCTGCGCGACGGTTTCCCCTGCCAACTAGCCCGGAGCGGTTTGGTTGACTGGGGTGCACTGCTCGGAATCATGCATGCCGCCATTGAAGATGGGCGAGAGCCGTTCGCCGAGGCCATCCGTGTGCAAAGCCGTCTCTTCACCACGCACCCCATCACACTCGGTGTGGAAAGCGCACTGGAAAATCCCGATACGCCGTGCGGCTTGAGTAGTGACGCTGAACGTGCCCGCCAGGTGCGAAAAAAGGAAAAGGAAATTCTCAACAGCCGCGGTGAATGGGAAACCAATCCACGCCACGAAGAAGTGGTCTATCGCGATATCCGCGTGATGTCCGAGCACGCTCAGGAAGGCGATGTGCAGGAATTGCGCCCGTTACTCAGCGTGCCTGAGGCTTTGGGAAAACAGGGCCCCGGTGTGTTGAGCATCATCGATCGCAATGTGCCCGAGCCAGTGTACGGTAGGATCTCCACCGTGGCCGAAAAAAACGATAAAGGAAGACTGATCCCCCAACGCTGGGTACGGAGAGCTATCAATTGGCGAGGCAAAGCCATGACCCGTAGCTTGTGGGAGAAAAAATTTGGACCAATGCTTCAGCGTAAAATGGCCGAGCGGGGTACTCCCATTCTTCATTACCGCAATCAACGCGGCAAAGTGACCGCCCATTTCAGCCTTGAGGAGCAAATGAAACGGGTGCCGGTCGATCGTTACGGTGTCGCATTATGGAAACCGCGTGCGCGTGAAGTGATGCCGACAGATTGCACAGCTTGTGATCTCGTGCCGGTTTGTCGCAAACTTTCACGCGCTCGCGGTGTGGTTCATCTCTGGCGCAAGTTTGGGTTCATCGAACCTGACGGGGCACCGACGCGGCGTGGAGTGATTGTCAGCTTTTTTACCGGCGGTGATGGTTTGGCCATTGCCGCTGCGATCGAAGACGATGACTATCCAATCGAGGATTTTATTTATGATATCGCCAATCTGCGGGGCGGGTTTCGTTTTCATGGCGATGATGACCGCTGGGAAGGTCGCCTCGCTTGGGTGTGCCGCAATGCTTACGGTATGAACAGTGCGCTCGGCTATCTTGATGCCGGCACGCCACCGGAATACGGTTATGGTGCGGATTCCGTAGTGGCTGATATCCATCGGAATCCCGCCCGTAAGCAACATTGGGTTGCGGAAGTCGCCGAGGAAGGTGATATCGACCGGGTGATTATTGAATGGCGCAGTTTACTTAGGCGCATCACCCATTCCCCGGCATTGGATTGTGAACGCTGGACGGCGCTTCAGGAAAAGGCTGCGCAAATTCTCGACGAAACCGAAAGTCCGACCCTTACCGATTTTCCACCGTTGGAATATAGGCAGACCCAACGTCAGGAACATCGCCTTATTTTGCGTCGCCACTAAAAAACCCGCCGCAAAGGCAGGTGAAAATTCTTCTAAACGGGGACGATCAGTTCCAATTGAACATGATTTGCTGTTTAGCCCGGAGTGTTCTTCTCAGCATCATTAACGAAGGCTGAGACCGAACATTCATGGTGGGGCGTGACCTGGTCATACCTGCCCTAGACATGCCGGCCTGCCTTGCGGTGCCGCCATAACGCATCGAGGAGTAACGGAACATCGGCTGTCCCATGCCTCCGCCCATACCACCCATGCCTCCGCCCATGCCTCCGCCCATGCCGCCCATACCTCCGCCCATGCCGCCCATACCTCCGCCCATGCCGCCCATACCTCCGCCCATGCCGCCCATACCTCCGCCCATGCC
>CBFHWX010000165.1:0-3572 GCA_965659445.1 Limisphaerales bacterium
GTGAGTTTCCCTTCCTTCACGCCGGGTTCCTCCGAGGTGTCCATCGACGAAATCCAGATTTGATCATGTGTCTTGGCTGTGCCGTCAGCATTCCGGATCGCCTTCAACAACGGTGCTGTCTTTGGGTCCATTCCCAGGTGCTTCAACGTTCGCTCTGCTGCGTGCCCCTGCATGTTTGATTGGCCGACCAGCAGGTAAACCTTCAGCGGCTTGGCCGACAATGAAAACGAAAAGCCCAACAGGGCCAGAAGAGAAAACAGGTATGGTTTCATGGTTTGGGCAAGTTAACAGGCACCACGCCAAGGTCTTTGCGGAGAATCTCACGCAGCGGCGGATGGATGGGTTTGCGGTCGAAGAAGAAGGGGTCGGCACCATGACCGGCGGGCTTGTTCATGTCGATCAGGCCCTTGACGAAGGTGTACATGTCGTTGGTGGGGATGCCGTGTTTGGCCATGACCTTGGCAGCTAGGGCGTTGTACTCGATCTCCGTGCCCTTCTCGAAAACGTTGGTGGAGGAATGGCGGATGGGTGTTGTGCTGCCCCAGACGAGTTTGGCACCGGCTGCCTTGAGGCGGGTGACGAGCGTGTAGAGATTCTTTTCGTATTGCTGGGGCGAGGTGGTGCGGATGCCTCCCGCATGGCGCGGCATCACACGAAAGGCTTTCACGCCGGGGGCGCGGTAAATCAGGTCGCCGAGCCCACAGTTGAAATGGATGAGATCCCATCGACCGTCACCGAGCTGGCGGTCGAGCAGTTTCAGCGCGGTGTTGGAATTCCAGACCACCCCGGGCTCCATGCGAGGATAATGAATTTCCACCTTGCCCTTGAGTTCCTTTTGCAGTTCCGAGACAAGCTGTTGGTAAATTTGGTCGCCGAGAATAAGCACGCGCGGCAAGGCGTTTTCCGCCGCCGCAAGGTTTCCGCCCATAACAAACGCGAAGAAAATCGCAATGACGCCGAGGCTCCGCATCCTCACGCGAGTGCTTCGGGCATGGGGCCAGTGCTGTCAGCGAAGGCTTTCACCGGCACATCCACGGCATGGAGCATTGAGACGAAGAGGTTGGCCAACGGCACTTTCTTACCACCCTCGAAGGAATGCAGGTAGCCGTGCTTAAGGCCGAGATTGTTGCCGCCAGCGAGGTGGATGGGATAGTTCTTTGTGCTGTGTGAAGCGTGCGGATGGGCCGAGCCCCAGAGCACCACGGTACGGTCGAGCATATTGCTCTCAGCCTCAGGTGTGTCCTTAAGGCGTTGCAGGAAATAGGCGTGCTGCTCGGCCCGCCAGCGATCCCATTGGCCGGAGTAATCTGCCGGGCGCTTGTGGGCGATGTCGTGCGTGGCTCCCTTGTAACCGAGCACGTAAGTGGCATAATTCCAGAGCTCACTCTGTGAGGAATTTTCACTCTCCAGCATCAAAGAAGCGAAGCGGGTGGTATCAGTCTGGAACGCCAGATACACGAGATCGTACATGCAACGGATATATTCCCTCGGATCCTTGTGCGAGGCGTCGAGGTTCAGGCCCTTGGTGTCGATCTTTGGCAGCGGCTCGTGCGTCCATTTGCTGGTGCGCTCGACACGTTGCTCCAGCGCTCGGATGGATTCCAGATACTCCTCCACCTTGCCCTGATCTTCGTGACCGAGGCGGCCCTTGAGACTGCGGCTTTGGTCCATTAACAGATCCAAAATGCTGGCCTCGCGCTTAAGCCCGGCGCGCACCTGATCGACGCCTTTGCCGGCGTAGGGGTTGAACAGCCGGTTGAAAATCTCCTGCGGCTTGTTCATGGAGGGAATGGGTCGACCCGGCCCACGATGGGAAAGCGTCTTGCTTCGCCCGTAGGAACCCGTGCCGCCCTCGGTACCGAGCACCATGGAGGCGAAACGCGTCTTGTGCCCGTGAGTATTGGCAGCGACCTGGTCGATGGAAATACTGTTGGTCTTTTGAGTGCCCACCATGTCCGCGCCTGTAGCGAAGACATCGCCCGAACTGTGCCCGCCCAAGGCCCAACCACCAGCGTGATCCAGCCCGCGGTAGTAGCTCACGTAATCCTTGAGGGACTCAAATGGCTTGGCAGATTGGTTAAAGGTCATCGGGCCTGCATCCCGACACGGCCACCAACTCCAATCGTGATGTGGCTTGTTCGGGTTGGGAATGCCGGCCGGACCATTGGGCATATACGCGCCGTAGGAAAAATAACTCACCAACATACGCTTCGGCATCGACTTGGAAGGTGCTGCCCAACTCATACCGTTCAGAAATGGTAAGGCTAGCGCGATGCCACCGCCCTTGAGCATTTCACGTCGATTCAAATGCCAGCTTTTGGGTTTCATGGTGTGTCGGTTGATTTATCCGTTGTTCCCATGAACAAAGTACTCTGACAGATGGTGATGATCATGTCGAGCAGACGGTGTTCGTTGATAGCGGACTGTTTAAGTAGTTCGTCCACCGCAAACCGGTCGCGAGTGGCCAGTTCCCGACCGATGCCATAAGTGAGCAGTCGACGCAAAATGTTTTCGGCGACTTCCTCCTGGCGGTGCTCCAGCAAGTACGCTTTCAACTCTTCCATACCGCTAACTTCCCTACCATTCGGCACACGGGCGTTGGCCTCGACCTTTTCGGTATTGATGGTTTTGAGATAAGCCGCGTAGCCGTCAAGGTCGCCGTGGGTTTGCAGATTGAAACCGTTGACCCGCGCGCCTTCCTTCGGAACAAGCGGCTGGTACTTGCCGATGGCGTTGTAGTGCTCAAAGGGAATGCCCCAGGGATCGAGCCGGGCGTGGCAGTCGTTGCAGCTTTCCTTTTGCCGATGCTTGGCGAGGAGACCTTTGATGGTGAGCGCCTTCTCGGCGGACTCACCAGCTGTGTCAGAAAGCGCCGGCACGTCGGCGGGTGGATCGGCGACGTCATCTCCGAGGATGGCTTCGCGCAACCACACTGCTCGGTAAATCGGATGCGGCGCTGAGCCCGTGCCGTTGCCGATCAGCATCGACCCGTGCGTGAGCAGGCCGCCGAGCCTATGTTCCGGCTTCAATGGCACGGCACGAAAGTTGTTTCCTTCAACTCCCGGCACGCCGTAGTGCGCGGCCAAGGGCTGGTTCAGCCATGCGAAATCAGAATCCACCACATTAGCAATGCCAGCATTGCGGCGGATAAGCTCGGCAACAAAGCCGGTCGTCTCTTCCAGCATGTAGTCGCGGATAGTTGGCCGGTACGGTTGCTCCGTACCCCTGCGCTCTCCTGCTGATACGTAATAGAGAAAGCGCGGGAAAAGTTGCTGATTGATCGGCACGGTCTTCATCTTGGCGAGGCTCAGCCACTGCATGGTGAAGTTGCGGACGAAATCTCTGGAGCGTTCATCAGCCAGCAGACGGCGCGTCTGCTGCTCCAGCACCTCGGGATTCTCCATACTCCCTTCCGCGGCCAATTTTACCAATTCGGCGTCCGGCATACTGCCCCAAAGGAAATACGATAACCGCGAGGCCAGCTCGTACGGGCGCGTTGTCACCTCGCCGTCTGCCACAGTGTGGTAGAGGAACTGTGGCGAGATCAACACCATCGACAGCGTCTCGCGCAT
>CBFHWX010000166.1:0-3547 GCA_965659445.1 Limisphaerales bacterium
AGCACCGGTCCCGGCAAGTTCGATCACCGCATGATCCTTATGCGCCAGCCGGCCTGGGGCCATTCGCATATTGAGGTAATGGATTTCAACAAGGACGGCTATCCTGATTTGCTGATCACCAACGGCGACAACGGTGAAATCGATAATTTTCCGCCGAAACCTTACAACGGGGTTCGGCTGCATTTGAACGACGGTAAAAATAATTTTAATGAGGCCTTTTTCTTCCCCCAATATGGTGCCTACCGCGCGGTGGCCAAGGATTTTGATGGCGACGGCGACCTCGACATTGCCTCCATTGCTTTCTTTGGTAAGTATGGCCTCTCGCCAGACACTGGCTTCGTTTATCTGCAACAGGACAAACCGCTGGAATTTACCGCCCACACTCTCCCAGCCTCACGCAGTGGTCGTTGGCTCACTATGGATGCCGGTGACATCGACAGGGATGGTGACATTGATATCGCCCTGGGCTCGTACAATCATGGACCAGCCCCAAGGGGCATTCCCCCGCAGATGATCGAGCAATGGAAAAATAATCCCACGCCGGTCCTCATTCTGAAAAACCGCACCAAATAAAATCTTTGGCTAACTAATGTAAGCAAAATGCTGTGGAGATGGCTTGCATCCAAATGATCGTGCCAAATCACATGACGATGGGATAGCTTTTCGAAACAACCAAGTTACCTGCCCATGCATTTTAATCCTTCAGACAACTTTAGTGACTGCTGCACCTGCAAAGAATGCCGTCAATTCACTACTATCCAACGAGCCATCAGTGATTGAACTGGAGCCTAATCATAACAATGGTACAATAAACCTGTGAGTAATTCTAAACTCGAAAAATCGATAATAGTATTCTCCGCTCTTGCGATGGTGGGGGTAGTGATAGGTATTTCATGGGACAGCATCATTGCGCTTGCCGCTCCACTGGAAGAGCCAACCACCACAACCACCCAACACGATTCCGAGCCTTCTCGGATATTATGGGTTGCTTTGGAGGGCGAAGAAGGCAAAAAGCAAATATCTCACGGTGAATCTGTTTCCAAGAGGGTTTGCGCAACATGTCATATCCGCCCAGAACCTGATATTCTCGATGTAGAGTCTTGGGGGCATATTCTTCCTGAAATGGCACTTTGGCTAGGGCTGGAAACACCCGGCAAACGCCTCAAAGAATCCAATACCAATGGTTTCGAACGAGTTATGGCCGCAGGGATTATTCCCACAGATCCGCTCCTGACTGAAACTGACTGGAATGACTTGGTTGTTTACTACCTGAAAACCGCCCCCAAGGAATTGCGTGCACCCAAACACTCCCCGTTATCCATCGATCTGAATTTATTCGAACCATTCAAGCCTGAAAGGAAATTTGACGCTGCGGTTATGACCGTGCGAGTCAATCACCAAGAGGGTGGACTTTGGGTGATGCACAATACCTCGGATATTTTGTATCGACTCGACAGTGAATACCAATGGATGCCAAATACAATAATGCTAGAGTCCTCAGCTGCTACAATCGTCCCCGCAAAAGACGGGTTTCTGGCACCTCTGATTGGTACCTTTATGCCCGCATTCTATCCTCAGGGCGCACTTGTGCGTTTCAAGGGTGACAAAATAGAATCACTGGCTGGTATTTTACATCGACCCACCGATGTTCTTCCACTGGATCTCAACCAAGATGGGCGTGAAGATCTTGCCGTGACTGAGCACGGCAACTGGCTCGGAAGTGTATTTTGGTTGGAGAAAACGGAACAAGGTTATAAGCGGCATACATTGCTGAACCTACCCGGTGCGCTGAACTTCGCAAGTGGGCATTTTAATGATGATGGAATACCAGACCTTGTTACGCTAACCGGCCAAGCACGCGAAGCCGTTCACCTATTTCTCAGCACTGGCCCTGGAGAATTCGAACACCGCATGATCCTCATGCGCCAACCCGCCTGGGGCCATTCGCATATCGAGGTGGTTGATTTTAATAAGGACAGCCACCCCGATTTACTGATCACTAATGGCGACAACGGCGAACTGAGCAATTACCCATCAAAACCGTACAATGGAGTACGGTTGCATTTGAACGACGGGAAAAACAATTTTAAAGAGGCCTTCTTCTTCCCTCAATATGGCGCCTACCGCGCAATAGCCGAAGACTTTGATGGCGACGGTGACCTCGACATTGCCTCAATTGCATTTTTTGGCCGATACGATCACTCGCCTGACACAGGTTTCGTTTACCTACAGCAGGACAAGCCGCTGGAGTTTACAGCCCACACTCTCCCCGCCACACGAGGTGGGCGCTGGCTGACCATGGATACGGGTGACATTGACAAAGATGGCGATATCGATATTGCCTTGGGCGCTTATAATCTGGCCCAAGGCGAGGTTGTAATTCCCCCTCAGTTTTCCGAGAAATGGAAAAACAATCCTGTGCCGGTTCTCATTCTCAAAAATAGTACAAAATAGTGCGAATTTATTGCTGTAAAATGCATCCAATTCAGTGCCGATTCGGTTTGCCTCGAATCTGTGATTAACTTAAAATTTATCGCCTATGCAAATGCGTGTTTCATGCAATTACTTCCTGGCTATCGCGGCCGCTTCCCTGACTTTTTCCGCCTCTGCCGTAGAGCCACCCGCACCAAATGGCGAGGTGAGTTTTTACAAACAAATCCGCCCGATCCTACAGGCGCATTGTCAGGGATGCCACCAACCGGCCAAGGCCAAGGGCGGGTATGTGATGACCGATTTCAAGGGTTTGCTTGCCGGTGGCGATGATGAGGGTCTGGCAGTGGTTCCGGGTAAACCTTCCAAGAGCACACTGCTGCTGCTGATCACGCCGGATAAGAATGGCGAGACCGAAATGCCCAAAGGCAAAAGCCCGTTGCACTCCGACGAGATTGAGCTCATCAAAAAATGGATCACCGAGGGAGCCAAGGATGACACGCCCGCCAACGCAAAAAATTTAGTAGATGCCAATCACCCGCCCATATACACACTGCCCCCGGTCATCACGTCTCTCGACTACTCGCCAGATGGGTCGCTGTTGGCGGTGGCTGGTTACCACGAGGTACTGTTGCACAAAGCAGATGGGTCAGGCCTTGCCGCGCGACTGATTGGCTTAAGCGAAAGAATCGAATCCGTACGTTTCTCACCGGACGGTAAATGGCTGGCCGTCACCGGTGGCAACCCCGCGCGCATGGGTGAAGTACAGGTTTGGGATGTGGCACAGCAAAAACTCGCACTGTCGCACCCGGTGACATTTGACACCGTATACGGTGCCAGCTGGTCGCCCGACGGTCAGGCTATCGCATTCGGTTGCGCTGACAACACCGTGCGCGCCATAAACGCCAAGACTGGCGAGCAGATTTTCTACCAGGGCGCTCACACCGATTGGGTGTTTGACACTGTGTACGACACAAAGGGTGAACACCTTATCTCCGTAGGACGTGACATGACAACAAAGCTAACCGTGTTTAAATCCTCACGGTTCATAGACAACATTACCTCCATCACACCCAAGGCCTTGAAAGGCGGCCTTGCAACAATCGCACGGCACCCG
>CBFHWX010000167.1:0-3461 GCA_965659445.1 Limisphaerales bacterium
AATCGACCACGCCCACCGGCACCATTCCAGTTACCTTTATTTCCATTGCCTTTGGGGCCGGGCTGTCCTTGTCCTTGTCCTTGTCCTTGTCCTTGTCCTTGTCCTTGTCCTTGTCCCTCGCCCTCGCCCTCGCCCTCGCCCTCGCCCTCGCCCTCGCCTTCGCCCTCGCCCTCGCCTTCGCCCTCGCCTTCGCCTTCGCCGGATTCAGCAAAGGCTTCAAGAGCTTCTTCGAGGGCAGACTTTGCTTCAGCAAAATCCTCGAGGGCAGATTCCTGTTGAGAGGCTGCTTCTGAAGATTGGTCGCTGGGGCTGGCGGAACTGTCACTTAACGCGGCTCGGGCTTCCTGCTGGCTGT
Organism: Limisphaerales bacterium; assembly: GCA_965659445.1. Lineage (GTDB taxonomy): Bacteria > Verrucomicrobiota > Verrucomicrobiia > Limisphaerales > UBA1100 > UBA1100. The sequence continues at coordinate 356 of CBFHWX010000167.1, forward strand.
CCGTCGAAGAACTGAGTTCCTGCGCAGCAGTGGGGACTAGATCTGAAATATCCTGCCGGATAAAATCGGTGCGATCCACAAGATCGGCCTGATCCAGGCTGAGTTCATTAGGGTCAGCATTTTCGGAATTCTCCAGCGCGGTGGTATCTTCCAGCAGTTCCTCCTGATCACCGATAGCCTCTTCCACATCACGCAGAGCCTGACGGATGATCTCCTCATCATCGCGCTTGGGTGCAAGAACACGGGCGATGTTAATCATGGCAATGTAACTGCTGCGTTCCTTGGTAGCAGCGTCGGTAAGGTTGTATTCCGTAATATCTTCCACCGCACCTGTGAGGGCAGGTTTCAAGTCAGCTTTCACCAAACGCAGCGCCATGCTCGGGCGGGGCTCGATGTATTTGCTAAGCTTCTTATCGAGCTGCTCGAGCTTCTTCACAAGTGTGGCGGACTCATCCCCAATACCATTCTGATCAAGTTCCTGTACGCGGATGTCTATTTTGAATTCCTCGGAAGGATTGGTGGGAATAATTTGGTTGTGATCCTTAGCTGTCTGCACCGCGTAGCGATAATTCCTCTGTTGGACGGAGGATAGTTTCATGAAGCGATCAGAGAGTTCGCGGAAAATCTGTTCTGTTTGCCATTCCAGATAAATGATGTTGAGCTGCGCGATCACACCCTTCTGCCCGTCAAAAGCACCAATCACGCTATCGTTGGCTTTGTTTTCCTTTAAGAGGGTAGAGCTTTCAAGTTGCTTAACGATCTTGCTGATCTCCGACTCGGTCAGTTTGTCGAGCATGCCACGAAAGCGTATGAGCGCGTCAACATCATCACCTTCAAGACCATTACGGGCATACTCACCAACCACCGAATCGAGCTGACTCCGCACACGGCGGATGCTCTCACCAATACGTTGTTGACCTTTCTTTTGATGGGACAGGTTAACACTACGTTTGGCTTTGATGGAGGCTGAATTGGCGGCATTGAGCCACAAAGGCAGAAGTGCCAATCCCAGGATGATTGTCCAGATTTGTTTCATTGACGTATCTCTAAAATAAAGTAATGCCCAATGCAGGCACCGAATTGACTCTACTACTATTCAAGTAAATTGCAAACTGCCAAATACCTTCGGCAGCGGAAATTATCGGCGAAAAGTGCTCTGTAACGATGGCTCCAAAATGCCGATTTGCCCCTTGGCCATATCCGAATCCCGCTTGGCACGGTTAATTTCGGCTCGAAGCGTGTCAGCCGAAAATTTCTTTTCCTGATATTTTTGCTCCACCACATTGAAAATTTTCTGAGCCTTCTCTAAGGCCTGCTTGGCAAGGAATAATTCGCGCCAAGCTTGAGCTTCATGATCCTGCGCGGTGACTTGAGCCTGATCGGATTGCAGGCCGGTACCTATAGCCAGTTCCAATGTAGTTTTCAGTTTTTCGACGTCCCGATTTGCAGCGGCCAACTCCTTTACAGCAGTGGAACGCTTGGATTCAGCGCGTTTACGCTCATTGTCTTTGAGGCGTAAAATCTCCAGTTGCGCTTCGGCAACACGGCGCAGCGCGGGCATCTGGCGGGATTGCACTATGTTTTGCAGATTCAAAAACGCCTGACTGGTTTTGGAGCAATCAGTTTCCATTTTTCGCGTGGCATCAGCCAAAGCACTATTTGCCTGTGCGTAGACCTGTGTCTTCTCCTTGGCGAACGCTTTTGGAGCATCGAGTTTTGGCTTGGCAAGATCACGAACGGCAATGGCTTCGGCTTCCATATTTTCAGCAGCCGGCAAGGCGCGTATTGCTTTAGCGTATATTTTGTCCGCCCCGGCCAGCTTGAACTGTGCTTCGCGGTATTGCCTGACCACGGCCATCGATTTGCGCGTGCGCTCACCAAGGAATTGCTGACCTAGTTCGGAATGGAGATGCCAAAACGTCTCGGCACGTTGCACGTGATTAGGCAGGACGCCATGCGAAAGTTCCGCCAATGCGGAAATCGGAATGGGGTGATTCTGAAACGGTGTGTCCATCAAATGAAGATTGTCTTTCTGAATCTTATATTTGGGAGCGAACAAGATGGATCCATCACGAAGGCGGAAGGAATATCTCGGTCTGGGATTAGGTGCGGAGTTGATCACCACGGCCACGGCGTCTCTTCCACGCGTAAGCTTCTTCAGGCCAAACAAAATGGAGCTAATGGTAATGGTATCCTCGTCAAGCCGGAGAAGTTTGCCTTTGGTGAAGGTTCCGTCCATGAGCAGCACCCCAGCCGGCTTGTCAGTGAGCACGCGGGTTTCAAAGATGGAAAGGGGTCGAAGGAATATAGTGCCTACAATTTTGCGATCCAATTTTGTGTCACCGTATTGAATATACTCACGGTCAATTGACTTGACAGGCTGTGCTAGAAAAGACCCGTCAGTCGTCATGATTCCTTCGGAAGGGATGGCGGTATCGGCCGGTTGCCAAGTAGAAACTTGCGGATGAGAAACGACAGTCATTGTCTGTCTAGCAATGCCCGGACCAGACCATTCGAGAATGAGGCGTTCCTTTGCTTCATTATTCTTGACGGTGTTCAATTGCGCATACACAAGGCGCAATTGATGCTCACCTCGTGTTAGCCTTAATTTTCCGCCTGGTTTAACAAGGCGGCCATTGATCTCGAGCCGCGTGGTAGTGTCAGCAGAATAGTTGAATGTGTAATTCCCAGGTTCCGTAACATTCAGTTTCGCGGTGTACACAAGTCCCATGCCCATTACGCGTAACTGCATATCTTTGAGGTCACCTTGAAAGTGATGGTCGTTACGATACTGGCCCACAAGGGAAGGCCGTTGATCGAATCCAACACTCAAACCTTCGGCCGGACGACGCAGAAGCATGCCGGGTGATTCGATTTTGGCCGCTTCACGGCCATCAATGGTGAGCACAAGGCTTAGGTCACGGCGAAGTTCAGCCATGATTTTTACAGGCTGATTCAGCGGGAAAGGTTCTTCATCGCGAGCAATGGTGAGTTCGCGATCAATGCGTGTAACAAACTGCAAATGGCCACCTTGCAGATAGAGAGCAAATCCTCCCATGTTGCCACCCTGCGCAATGATTACACCATCGCCGGCGGCCTCCACAGT
>CBFHWX010000168.1:0-3448 GCA_965659445.1 Limisphaerales bacterium
AAATTGGTTGCTTAAATTAATGGCTATGTTCCGCAAAATGTTTGGCAAACTTTTTCCTCTGGCTTGGGTGGGGATTGGTAGGGCTTGAGATCTGAGCGGTTTTTATAGGGTTCCAGCAACGCGGCTAGGAGATCTTTCAGTGGTTGCAGATCGCCGTTTGTAGCAGCATCCAAAACCTGTTCCACTTTATGATTACGTGGGATTACAGCCGGGTTGTTAGAACGCATCAAAGACAAAGAGGATTCTAGTGGTTCCTTGTTTTTAGCGAGCCGTGCCTGCCAGCGAGCATGCCATTCTTTGAAGGTGTCGCCGTCATAGGGCTCGCCCTTCGGCGGTGCTTCATTCGTCAAATCTAGGAAGGTGTTGGTGTAGTCCGCTTCTTGTCTTTGCATCCAGTCAAGCAGATCAGTAATTAGATTTTCATCTTCTGCATGCTCCCCGAACAGGCCAACTTTGGCACGCAACATGGAGAGCGATTTTGCCTTATACACTGCGCCAAACCCATTGATAGCTTCCTCGGCTATCTCTTTTGCCTTTTCGGAGTCGGCATCCAGCAGGGGCAGCAGGGTCTCGGCAAGGCGTGCCAGATTCCATTGTGCGATAGCCGGCTGGTTGGCGTAGGCATAGCGTCCCATGTGGTCAATGGAGCTAAATACCGTCCCTGAAGCGTAGGCATCCATAAAAGCGCATGGGCCATAATCAATCGTCTCACCGGACAAGGCCATGTTGTCCGTGTTCATGACGCCGTGGATGAAGCCCACACGCATCCAGTGGGTTATCAGCTCTGCCTGTTTTTCAATGACAGCTTTAAGCAGCGAAAGGGGCTTATTTTGGTTCTCCTCAATATGCGGAAGGTGCCGTTTGATGGTGTAATCAAGGAGGGCTTGGATTGTTTCCCTGTCTTGTTGCAATGCGGCGTATTGAAACGTGCCGACACGAATGTGGGAGCTGGCAACCCGTGAAAGGATTGCTCCCGGCAAGGGAGTTTCACGATACACCTGCTCCCCGTTAGTCACCACCGCAAGACTGCGGGTAGTGGGGATATTGAGTGCATGCATGGCTTCGCTGAGGATATATTCACGCAGCATCGGCCCTATTGCAGCGCGTCCGTCTCCACCCCGTGAGTATGGCGTGGGGCCGGAACCCTTGAATTGAAGGTCAAAGCGCTGACCTGCCGGAGTGATATGCTCCCCCCAGACAATCGCGCGCCCATCACCCAGCATGGTAAAGTGACCAAATTGATGTCCGGCATAAGCCTGAGCAAACGGCTCTGCTCCCTCCGGCATTTGGTTGCCGGCAAACAGCGCAGCTTGTTCGTCCCTGCTTATGTCGGAAAAATTCAAACCCAGATCAGTGGCAAGCGGCGTATTTAAGATAACCATTTCCGGCTTGGGCACCGGCGCGGGCAGGAGTTTTGTATAAAACACCTTTGGCAGGTGAAGGTAGGTGTTGTCGAATTTGAAACCGGTGCTATTCATTTAGTGTCACCTCATTAATGACATGGCCTAATCGTGTCATCCTTCTTCCCACACCGCTCAATCATCACCACCGCAATCACCAAAAGGAAGCATCGCAGAGCTTGAGTCTGGCAAATTGACCGTTGCGACCCAGGGGGAAAGCAGAGGTTTTGATTGTAGCAGCAATAATCTTGAATCAGAAGTGGTTTTAAGTCTCCAATAGTTTATGCAGCAGCCACTTTAAGAAGTTCCTTTTCCGCTTCCTTGGTCCAGATGCCTGCGTCCAGTTTTTCTGCCACGGTGGGATATTTCCCAGCCAGTTCAGAGAGTGGGGTAAGAGGCAGTTCTTTTAATTGCGGGTACACAATAATTTTGCCGGCCAAGCTCCGCGCTTCAACCGCGCGTATTCCATCAATGGCTCCAGCCATGCCACTGACTGCATCCACCGAGCGGTCAGTATTGAGTTGACCCGACAAAACCTTTTCCAGGACGACTTTCATGTCCGACAAACGCGAGCCGCTGGTACCGAACATGAAACAGCGGTTGGCAATGTAGGTGTCCAGATCAATCTCCTGTTTCACACTGGCGGGAATGCCGGCAAATATATTGATCAAGGCCCCTTCAGCGCTGTCCTTGACCGCCTGGGCCACCACTGCGCCCACCGGGGCCATGATGGCAAAGTAACTGAATTTATCGGTGAGTGGTGTCTCCTGCGGATTAACCAGTGAGAGGGACACACCGCGTTCCTCAGCCAGTGAGTTTACCTTTTCACCCAGTGAGGCGAGCCGGTTATCATCAAAGTCGGTCCCGATCACTGAAAGATTTTCTATGCCTGAGGAAACCAACCGAATGGTGTGCATCTGGCCCATGGGTCCGGCCGCTCCGACGATGAGGGCAGTGTCTCCAGAGCGGGCTTCGCCGGTTGCGGGGATATTCCTGTAGCTCTCAGCTGCATGAGTGCCGGTGGTTCCAATCCAGCGGGTCATTCCGTAGTGGGTCCGGCCCACACCCACCGATACATCCTCACCAATGGTCTCACCGCCCAGAACGATATTGATAATGCCATTGGCCGCCAGTTTGTCATTGAGCACCTCGATGGTTTCCTTGGTTGAACCAAAATAGACGATGTCATCATAGGCCTCATCGGCAAGCCCCGCAGGCGAATCGGCTGCCTTGGGCTCAACACCGTGGCCTGCAAGGGATTCCTCTTGGCTTTGATCAGCACAACAGGTGGTGATGGAACCGGGACCGCCCTCAGGTGAAAAGGATTCTTCAAGGCCTTCAACCGCTCGACCTGAGTCGGCGACTACCAGTAACCGACTCCCGGCCAAAATGGTGTTTCGTTCCTCGGTAACATAGGAGCACTCCACACAGGCCCATGGCTCAACCAGGGCAATCGAGGAGGAGCTCATGTCCTTTTCAACCGGGAGAAGGAAACTCTCATCCAGATTCGGATCCACGATCACCCGTTCATCCATCAGGACATATTCCTGCAGTCCTCCTTCGATATTGTAGCCGAAGGCAGAATTGGAATCGGCGGTCTTTAGCCACCGATAATCGGTCTGGACCAAAACTTTCTCACCGGGTTTGTGACGCGAAACCTCATCCCCAGAGGAAACGATGGTACAGAATACTTCATGGCCGGGCACAGTGGGGTTGTTGCCGGGTTTGTAACTGCGAAATTCCTCCAGAATGGAGGGTTCGATCCCCGAGATGACCTCGCTTTTGCGCACATGCCCATCAAACTGCTTGAGGAGCTTGAGATCTGAGAAACACAAACCCACCGCATCAATCTTGCCTATCATCTCGTGCGGGCCGGGAGTGTACACCTCTTTTTGCGTGTTGAGTTCCAATTTGTCAGGGCCAACCAGCTGGATGGCACACTGGGTTTTGGGGATTTCTTGTTCCATAAATTATCCTTTAGTTAAGCATGACCTGTCCGCCGGTCACGGGCACGGCTTGGCCGGTTTCATATTTCTGTTCGATTAAAT
>CBFHWX010000169.1:0-3426 GCA_965659445.1 Limisphaerales bacterium
ACCGGCGGACCAGCTTCCACGGCTTTCATTTCGGCCGGCGTTAGGGTTTGGCTTTGATGCCGTGAGTGCGGGCTGGGTTGACTGAGCCACGGACCGATGAGGTCGCCGTAGCCCCAATAAGCCACCAGCACCGTGGGCGGCGGCTTCACGCGAAAGCCGGTGGTGAAAGTGAGATGTCCGCCGGCTGAGCCGCCCAAGACTGCAATCTTGGAAGTGTCTGCCTGAAATTTTTCACGGCCGTGTTTACGAATCCATTTAAAAGCGTCCTCAATATCTGAAATGATCTTCGGCAACTTGGTTTCCGGAGCCAGTCGGTAATCAATGGACACGACCACAAACCCCGCCTGTACCAATTGCCGCCCCGGCCCGATGCCTGAACGACCACCATTGATCAGTGCCCCGCCATGAATCCAAACGGCCAGCGGCCGAACTTTTTTATCCGCCAATCGATGCGCATCTAGTTTGATTTCCAAATCGTCGACCTTTTTGTAGGTGAAAGTGGTAAGGGTGGTTTTTTGTTTCTGTGCAAAAATGGAATCAGAGCTGAGAAATAGTAAACAAAGGGTAAGTCCTAAAATGGACACAGTGTTTTGCATGAGGAGAATCGTAGAACCTGCCAGCCCATTAGGCCAGCACCTCTTGAATGACGTGCCCATGGACGTCGGTGAGCCGACGCTCAAAACCATTGTGGTAGTAGCTCAGGCGCTTGTGATCTAGGCCGAGAAGATGAAGGATGGTGGCGTGGAAGTCGTACACGGTGGCGACGTTTTGCTCCGCCTTCCAGCCGAAGGTATCGGTCTTTCCATATGTGTGACCTCGTTTCACGCCGGCACCGGCGAGCCAGCCGGTGAAACCATCGGGGTTGTGATCACGCCCACTCGCGCCTTTCTGGAAGGTTGGCATCCTGCCAAACTCGGTGCACCACACGACAAGGGTATCCTCTAGCAGTCCACGCTGTTTGAGGTCACGCAGGAGCGCGGCTGCAGGTTGGTCGAGCACGGGGCCGTGCTTGGAGTATTGCTTTTGAAGTGTCTTGTGCCCGTCCCAGTTGCTTACACCTTCCCCACCGGTTTGGTAGGCACCGTTGAAAAGCTGCACGAAGCGAACGCCTTTTTCCAAAAGGCGCCGTGCAAGGATACAATTTTTTGCGAATCCAGCCTTTATCGGATTGGTGACATCATCCGCGCCGTACATTTTTAGGGTGGAGGCTTTCTCTGTGGAGAGATCGCTTACCTCCGGCACACTCAGCTGCATGCGCGCGGCCAACTCGTAGCTGGAGATGCGTGCGGCCAGCTCAGTGTCGCCTGGGAATTTTTCCAGATGACGTTTATTGAGTCGTTGAATAAAACCGCGCGTGGCCTTGTCCTGTTTCGCGCTCATTCCTGCAGGCCGTGCGAGGTTGCGCAGCGGTTTGTTGGCGTTGAAGTCAGTGCCTTGGAATGCCGCCGGAAGAAAGCCGGGGCCCCAGTTATTGACGCTGCTTTGCGGGGTGCCGCGAGGATCGGGGATGGCCACATAAGCCGGCAGTTCCTCGTTTGCTGAGCCCAATGCCCATGTCGCCCACGCGCCCATACTTGGGAAACCGTCCAGCGTATAGCCGGTGGACATGAAATTCTCACCCGGTCCATGTGTATTCGTTTTGCCGGTGAGTGAGTGGATGAAGCACATCTCATCGGCCAACTCTCCGAGATGTGGCACCAGTTCAGATATCATCTTGCCAGACTTGCCGCGCGGTTTGAATTCCCACGGACTCTTGGTGAGGTTGCCTTGGTCACCTTGAAATGTCTTTAGCTTTTCGGCTCCCGGTAATGGTTGGCCGTGTCGCTTGATGAGTTCGGGTTTGTAGTCAAATGTGTCCAATTGGCTACAGGCGCCCGAGCAGAAGATCACCAGCACCTTGTTTGCCTTGGCCTTGAAATGGGAGTTGCGAGCCGCAAACGGCTTCTCAGGATCAATGTTTGGTTTGATGCGGCTGTCCGCTCCCAGTAGTCCCTCGCGAGCTAGCAGACTTGCTAAAGCAATCCCACCCAGCCCTTGACTGGTCTGCTGCAAAAAGTGGCGGCGATTGAGGAGCGGGTTCATGGTATGAATACAAATTCGTTGGCGTTGAGCATGGCGCGGGTGAATTGCGCGAGGCCTTCGGTTTGGATGAAAGCGGTCGAGTCCTTTAACTCGGCCGTGTCCGGGGCACGGCCAAAGCATAGCTCGAAGGCGCGGGCGGCTTGGGCGGCGGGCACTTCACCAACTTCCTTTCTCAGTCGCTTAGCGAATAGGCCGGCTTGTTGCATCACGAAGGAGCTGTTGAGCAGGTTCAACGCTTGTAGTGGCGTGGTGGAACGGTTACGCTTGGGGACGCCTTGGCTAGCGTCGGGACAGTCGAAGGCACCGAATACGCTCTCTTGTTCTTGTCGCACTTTGGTCATGTAGATCATCCGGCGCCAGTCGGCGGTCCCGTAATTTTTCTTCGGGAAAAAGTGGCGTACATTTTCCATTTGCACTTCAAATCCGCTGAAGCCCGGGCCGCCCATTTTCAGGTCGAGTACACCGCTTATCTGCAGCATCGCATCGCGGATGGCTTCAGCCTCTAGGCGGCGAGGGGGAAAGCGCCAAAGTAGTTGGCTGGTGGAATCAATTTTCAATGCCGCCACTTGGGGCCGGCTACTTTGTTGCCAAGTTTGGGTCAGCAGTATGTGTCGGTGCAGTTTCTTGAGCGACCAACCTCCGGACACATGCGTGGAGGCAAGCCAATCAAGTAACTCCGGATGCGTGGGCGCTACACCGTTGCGGCCAAAATCATTTGGGGTGTCCACGAGCCCGGTGCCGAAGTGATGTTGCCAGATACGGTTGACAATTACACGCCGCGCCAGCGGATTGGTATCACTCACGATCCAGTCGGCCAGTGCCAGTCTACGTTTTTGCTCTGGCGTCTTCGTATCAATTGTTAATGAAACAAATTTGGTTAATGCCCCTGGTTCTACTTCTTCTCGTGGCGATTCAGGGTCACCTCGATAAAATAACCGAGTTGTGCCCGGTTGGGTGAAAGTACCTACGTAAGCCTTGGTGCTATTCTGAAAATTCTTGAGTTGCTGCTCGGCGGATTCCATTTCAGCCACCAGCTTTCGTCCGCGCTCGGCTTCGTTCTTCGGTAATTTATCGAACGCATAAACCGGCTTAGCCGTTTCGTTGCCTTTGAACGGCTGGCGGTCCTCCGAGCTGGCGATACGTTTCCATTTGCCCACCTCCAGACCGGCCTCAATGTAGTAGCCGATGGGCACGCGGTCGCTGTACTTGCCCTGCCGGTCACGTGCCCACTCGATTCGGTCGATGCGCGCGGCCTTGGGTAGCTCGATCTGCACCCAACCGGTATTGTCGGCAGCGATCCAACTTTTGGCGTTGCCATATTGACCGTCATTGATGTGCGCGAGT
>CBFHWX010000170.1:0-3318 GCA_965659445.1 Limisphaerales bacterium
CGGCAGTCACCACGTGGTGTTGTTATTTTGAAGGCCTGCTCATCCACCACAAACGCAACTCGCCAGTCACGGAGGCGGTGGTGTTTTACATCGTCACACTGTTTGGCTTCCTGTTTTTTGCCGTTAAAAATCAGAACATACCCGGCCTGAATGCGGCAGTGTGCGCAATGACGCTGGGCGGCCTAGCGCAAACACTCTGGCTCTGGTGGCGCAGTCGGAATATACCAGCCGCCCACACGGTGGAATAACCGCGGGACTTGAGCCATTGGAATTTACTTCGAAAAACTAGACCTTGTCCGGCACCACAAAGGGCTTGCGATAGGCGCGTGATAACATTGAGTTTGCGCCCTCATCGGTAAACCTCTCGGTCTTCGGGTCAAATTCCAGCGATTTGCCAACCTGATAGGTCACATCCTTCAGGTCCAAGCCAATGCCGCGCAGGTTGTCGTTCAGCGCCTCAAAGCCGTCACTCACCTGCTGATTTTTATGAAACTTTTTCGACTTCAGGTCAAATGCCTCAGGCGTGCCCATGCGGTAGCTGATGTTGCCCAAGTGGCATAGCGCAGAAGAATAATGACCCTCGAGCACATCAGCATTGAGGTTCTCGCGTTTTCGGCTGCGCACACAGTCGATGAAGTTACCAAACGGCCCGCCCGGCTGCACCTTGCCTCCGTGATTTCCAATGCCCTCAGCCTTGCCACCATTCTTCGGGTGGAACTTGCCGCCGGTGATCATACCCTCGGTGGTGTAATACTCGTTGCGCACAGCGCGCGGGATATTGTGCTTGCCAACTAAACCGCGCGTTTCAAATAGCAGGATGGCATCGTCATACTCACATACCGACATTTGCGTATTGGCTGTCTCCCCCTGATCTTTGTATCCAAACCGTCCGCCGATACTCCACACGTTCTTTGGCAGGGTCGCGTCCTTGATGGCCCAGCGCGCCACATCCATCTCGTGTACGCCCTGGTTGCCGATGTCGCCGTTGCCAGTGTCCCAGAACCAGTGCCAATTATAATGCACCAGATTGCCATGGTAGGGCTGCTCCGGCGCCGGCCCAAGCCACATGTTGAAATCCAATCCGTTTGGCGGAGTGCCCGTCTTCTTCGTACCAATACTCCAGCGCGGCTTGCAGCAGTAACCTTTGCTAACCAATAGCTTACCGAATTTACCCGACTGCACCGCTAGTATCTCATTGGCGCGGCCACCACTGCTGCGCTGCTGCGTACCGTGCTGCACAATGCGGTTGTATTTTTCAGCAGCCTCAACCAGCTTGCGACCTTCGTAGACGTTGTGCGAAATAGGCTTCTCGATATAGGCATCCTTGCCGGCTTGACAGGCCCAGATGCCAATGAGCGAATGCCAATGGTTGCAGGTGGCTACCGATACCGCATCGAGATCCTTGTCCTCTAGCGCCTTGCGCACATCCTGCACACACTCAGGCCGCTTGCCTTGTTTCTTCTCGATGCCACGGGCGCGCCCCTCAAAGAGACGGCTGTCTGGATCAATTAAGTAGGCGATCTCCACATTCTTCATGCCGGTGAAAGCCCCGATGTGGCTGCCGCCGCGGCCGTTAATGCCGGCCACGCCAATGCGAACGCGATCGTTCGCACCAAAAACACGTGAGGGAACAAAATTTACCGCCAACGCCGAGGCAGCTGCGGAGGTCTTGAGAAATGAGCGACGAGTAATACGGTTCATAAGGGTTGCCTTGGTTACCAGTTTGATTGTCAAACGATGATGGAATTGTGGCAGGCAGCTGGTTTTGCGCAAGTCCCTTTCGACGGAGGCTGATTGCTCCCGATGTAGCCATATCGAATGGCTTTGCCAAAGACTGGGAGTGGTGTATTGAAAAGCGACATGAACAGAATCCCTGCCTCAGTGTTTGCCTTATCTCTTTCGATATTTTTTACCGATGCCGCTGATTTGAATAAGCGAGTGAAACATGGCTTTGCCGATAGCAACGGTGTGAAGATTCATTACGCAACCCTCGGCAAAGGGCCTCTCGTGGTAATGATCCATGGGTTTCCAGATTACTGGTACACATGGCGGCACCAGATGGAGGCGTTGGCGCAAGATCATCAAGTGGTAGCCATCGATATGCGCGGATACAACAAAAGCGATAAGCCCAAGGGCGTGGAGCAGTACGACCTGAAGCTCCTGATCGCCGATGTACTGGCAGTGGTGAAGCATTTTAAGCAAGAGAAGGCCACTATCGTGGGCCACGACTGGGGTGGAGCAGTCGCGTGGGGCGTCGCCATGGCCGCACCGCAAGTTTGCGAGAAGCTTATTATTCTGAACCTGCCACACATGCGGGGCTTAGCGCGGGAACTGGCCAATAACCCGCAGCAACAAAAGAACAGTGCCTACGCGCGTGCATTTCAATTACCCGGTGCACATCTAGCACTCACAGCAAAGGGACTATCTCGCTGGGTGAAAGATCCCAAAGCCCGCACACAATATATCGAAGCCTTTGAGCGCTCGGACTTCGAGGCGATGTTGAATTATTACAAGCGGAACTACCCGCGGCAGCCATATCAGGAGGACAAGTCACCTGTCACAAAGATTAAAATGCCGGTACTGATGTTTCACGGGCTGGATGACACCGCCCTGCTCCCCGGCGCACTCAATGACACGTGGAAATGGCTCGAAAAGGATTTGACGTTGGTGACTATCCCAGGGGCCGGCCATTTTGTGCAGCAGGATGCCGCCGATCAGGTTTCACGCACCATGAAGATGTGGCTCAAGCTGCAGGAAAGTGAGTGATCACCCCATCGCCTTGAGATAGTGCCGGTCAAACGCGGCCGGCATACTTTCCAATGCGGAGTATGGCCCCGGCCGGTAGGCGCTTGAAGCAACCCCCCGCTGGGTTAATTCACTCACGTGCCAATCCTGCCGGTTAATTTCATCCCACAGGTCCACCGTGGGATTTGGATCAAATCCTTCGGTTCTGATGGCATCAGGATGATAGAGCCATTGGCATACAATTCGCGTTTGATCCGGAGCCACTCGCTGCAAGTGATGCATCAGCACAAAGTCCGGCTGCAGGCTTACCAGAAGCGTCGGAAACAAAAGATAGTAATAGGCCCGCTGCAAATCCTCTCCCTGCACACCCGGCAAGGGCGGCGCAGCTCGCGTTCCATCGGCACTCAGGCCACCTCCCTCTTTACCAATCCGCATGGGACCCCCAAGAAAGGGGCCTTCCTCCAGGTCATTGCCGGTGTCTCGGTAGTGGCTCAGTTTCTCCAGTGCCGGATGAATAATGGGGCAGTGATAACATTCGGAATAATTCTGAACGATCAACTTCCAGTTGGCTGC
>CBFHWX010000171.1:0-3298 GCA_965659445.1 Limisphaerales bacterium
TGCGGCAGCCGGTAGTGGTGGGCCTCCTGTGGCCGGAGCAATTGGTCGGGCATACGCAAATACAGGCGCTCGGAAATTACTTTTAATCCCAGTGGAATTCTCTGACAAAACCGGATCGCCCTGGTCAACTACTGCCGTACGTGACAGTCGTATAAGTGACATTCAGAGCTATTTTAGTGCGACCTCTTACGGGATTTTTACTTTACCAACTGTGGTCACGGTCCCGCTTCAGTTAATGGATAATAATTCTACTCATTATGAGGACTCCTCCGCTGGCAGGGATCTATTGAAAGATCACGCTGTCGCCAAGGCCAGCACTGCAAGTTACAATTCTGATGACTATGATTTTGTAGCTATCGTATTAAACCACAACTGGATGTCTGGATACGCTGGATATGGGCAGGTAGGTGCCAAGTTTAGCTGGATTGACGGTTCCTCTAGTGGGTCAGAGCTGGACCAAGATGCCCGCCTCTACATTCATGAGCTTGGGCATAATTTGGGGTTAAGACACGCCAATGCGTGGGATTCGGCTACTTCCACTCCAGATGATACAAGCGGTAGTCATATCGAATATGGTCATGAATTTGATGTCATGGGAGATGTTTGGACCCACTCCTATGACAAGCTTCATGTGAACTCTAGCTTTAAGAATTCAATGGATTGGCTGCCCGATAGCTCCATCACCACTGTAACGGCTGACACGACGACGGATTTATATGCGATGGATCAAACGCAAGTTTCGGGCCGTACCTATGCCATTAAAATTCCGGCGGGCATTTCACTGGGAACCAACACTGATTTAGATTACTGGATTGAGTTTCGTTCGCGATATCCCTCAAAAGCGACATTAGATGATGGAGTGCTTATTTATATGAGTAATGATTCCCACGTGAATAAGGCCTTGAAGCTATTGGATATGAACTCCGCTACATCAAGTGTTTCAGATGCGGGGTTGGATAAGGGAGAGTCCTTCACTGTTTCGGGTTCACGTTGGAAGATCACGGTCAATTCGCAAACCGGGAGTGGGGCCGATAGCTTGGTGAATGTGTCTATTGTAGACGCGCGACCGCCGGCGATTACTGTGCAACCGGCCAATACCTCCAAGGCTTACGGTGAATCGGTTACTCTTTCCGTCACAGCCACCGGCCCATCACTAACGTACCAATGGTATAAGGATGGTACGGCAATCGGATCAGGCACCGTCACCCTCACGATTTCGGATTTTCAGGAATCGGACAAAGGCGATTATCATGTGGTCATCGAAAACGCTTACGGTACGGTAACCAGTGATACAGCTACCTTATCCCAATACACTGGTGGTGGTGGTGGCGGGTGTGGGTCAGTTCCGCCGATTACAATTTTCATGGTCGGATGGGTGGCGATGGTTTTCAATCGACTATGCCTCATCTTGAATTTCGGGGTTCGCCGCGAAAATGGTCGTGATAGCGGTAAAGTTAAGGCTAATGGGTCAAAGGTTGCTCCTCCATCATCTTTTGTGAAGAAATCGAAAGGCTAACTGGCGGAGGGGGCGGGATTCGAACCCGCGGTAGGTTTTTGCCTACGCACGCTTTCCAAGCGTGTGCCTTCAACCACTCAGCCACCCCTCCGAAGGGGGTGCAGTGTGACCGAGTGGTCAATTGCGGGCAAGGATTTCTAGTGACTTCAGCCTTGCTACAACGGTTAACCTGACGTTTCAATTGCTTTCGGATGTCAGAACCCGGCGTATACAAATGTTCCTGCCAAAATTGTGATGAGCATCTGGAATATCCTGCGGACTACGAGGGGGTAGAGGTGGCGTGTCCGCATTGCGGCAAGGGCACCTTGCTTCAGCAACCAGAAGCTGCTGCGAATCCGTCGATCCCTTCCACGGCGGCCGCACTTGCGCCACCCGCCATGGGCAGTCACGGTCGAGCCTCGGCCATGCCGCTTGCCAGCAGCGAAGTTGTACCGGCTCCGGATGATCCATTGGCCGATGCCCGGCCACAAAACACACTGCAATCAGCAGGTGCGGCAGCTAAAGATGAGCCCGATCCTTTTGTCTGTGAGGGTTGCGGAGCCGCCATGATGCCGGGAGACATGGTCTGTGTGGAATGCGGCGATCGTCGGTCTACTATTCGCAACTGGAATACCACCATGATTTTTCGCGTTACAGCCGGTATCGTGTTGGCTTTCGAGCTTTTGGTGTTGGGGTTGCAGTGGACCACCACGGGCAAACCCTTCGGCCTGCGCGAGCATTCCCGCCATGCCGTGCTGGTCAAACTGGGGCTGAGCCATGAGGATCCCAACCCCGGTGGCACCAATGCGCCATCGGCTACCGTGACCAAAGATCCCGACCTCGTATTGCAGGACCATACTAAAAAAGCGGACAAAAATAACGGCACGTGGTGGATCCATGGCACAGTGAAAAATGTTTCTCAATATACGTATCTCGCCGTGAAGGTGAAATTTAAGCTCAAAGATAAAGCTAACAGTGTCATTCCGGAAGCCGATGTCTCCGCGTACGTCCAATCAATTGAACCTGGTAAGGCATGGGAATTTAAGGTGCTCATGATTGACCCCGATGCTGATGGCTACGAGCCTATTTTACCGATTGTGGGACACCGTTAATCCGAGGAGAAAATGGGTAAGCTATGGAGAGGCGAACTCCGGCTCTCCCGCATTGTGGATCTAGGGGTCGATCCCCGTTTTAATGGTTAGAGTAGGATTCTCTTGTTTCGTGGGAATCAGGCAATTCGGTCAAAACCTCAAGTAAGGAGGAGATCACCGGTTCCGGATCCAGTTCATAGTCGCACGTGGTCACCCAGGCATCATAACTTTCATTGCCTGTCTCACGTTTCACGCCATGGACAACTCTGGCCATTACTGGTTTTTCGGTAACCGCCGGCTCGAAGGGTTCATCTGGAATCCAGCCTTTGAGGCCGTGTACCACGCCTGGCCGCGGATCCACCATGTGCAGCGTGCAGGAATTACTGTAAGGCATCACATAAGCATCCGCCAAACGGAAACAGGCTTGGGCCTCCGTGAATTCGGAGCCCGTGAAATCAATCACCCGCGCATTGGAGGCCATAATTTCATCTGCCGAACCCCGAACATCGGGCAAACCATCCAAGATAAAGGCCGCCTTAGGATATTTTGCCGCCACAGCGTCCACCAGTTGGCGTAAATGAGCCCCCTCCCCAACCCATTTTCGGTTGTGTTCTCGCAAGGTCAGCCAGACCACCGGCCAATGATTTTCCAGCTTTTTCTTTAGCTCATGATATGTCTCAAGATGCTCCGCCTGGAACCCGGACTGCAAAGC
>CBFHWX010000172.1:0-3276 GCA_965659445.1 Limisphaerales bacterium
TGACAGGCAACCAGCAGTGGGCGCACATTTGCGGGACTGATGGCACCGTAAGGCTCGATGATTTTGTGGTGCCATTCTATGGATCAGAAGTGAAGTACACTGTCAGTAATACCGAGAGTAATCAGCACGTATGCGACTTCAATATGGAGCAACACGATCGCACCGTGGCTGTCCACGAATATGGAGGCAGTCATCCCTCCTCGCAGGAGATGGGTCTCTTTCGTAACTTTGGTGACTTGGTCTTAGGTGGCACCCCTGATCCAAAGTGGAGTGAAATCGCCCTCAAGACTCAGCAGGTTATGATGGCCTGTATTGAGTCATCCAAGCAGGATGGCACGCGGGTGGAACTTTAAACGGTTTGTAATCGCCGCGGCAGTTAATCCACCTTCCACCAGTCGTTGATCCGGATCAGGAGATCCTTGACGACTTCGGGGTGGGCTTGGGCTAGGTTCTTGGCTTCGTGCGGATCAGCAAGGAGATCGAATAGTTCCAAGTTCGCTCCTGTTTTTTTGCGATGGCCCCCGGCCCAGGGACGGATTTTCGGCGGGTTCTTGATCCAAGCAACGAGCTTCCATTTGCCGCGAATGCAGGATCGTGTCCAGAGGCTCTTTTCCGGTTCGGTGGCAGAAGCCATGTCGTGAGCGAAGTTGGACAGGAACAATGTATCGCGATTGGCCACCGCTTGTTCGTCAAGCAGGTTGATGCCAGGCAATGACACCGGTGGCTTCACGCCGGCTGCGGAGAGGATTGTCGGCACCATGTCGATATTGGAGGCCAGATTATGATCATCCTTGCGCGGTTTGATTTTACTGGGCCAATGCGCGATGAACGGGGTGCGCACGCCGTTTTCATAGGGGTGCGCCTTACCGTATTCATTCCAGCCGTTATCGGCTAGGTAAAGCACCAGCGTGTTGTCGGCCACGCCCTTTTTCTTGAGTTGCCCCATCAGTTCGCCGCAGGTCTCGTCGAGCCACTCGATCATCGCCAGATACTTGGCCTTTTTTTGGTTTTTGACCTCGGCATATTTCTTGAACAACCGCTCCGGTGGATTGTGCGGAGTATGCGGCAGGAAAGGGGCGTACCAAACAAAGAACGGTTTCTTCTGTTGCTGGGCCTTATCGATGAAATCGTAAATCGGTTTCATAGACTTGCGGCCTATGGACAAAGCTTGCCCACCGTGGCGGCCGGTGAAGCCCATGTCATCGGTGAATCCAACACGGTTCGGATGGCCCATCCAGTATTTGCCTGTGTGTAAGGTCAGGTAACCGGCATCGGCAAGCTGTTTGGGCAGCTGTGACTTTTTGAAAAACGGCTCAATCCAATCGGCGCGCTTTTGCCCGCGGACGGGATCATTGCCGGTGATGCCATGTTGATGCGGGTACAAACCGGTAAGCATCGTGGCCAGCGAAGGACTGCAGATCGCGGTGGTAACGTATCCGCGGGTGAAGGTCAGTCCTTCAGCGGCCAGTCGATCGATATTGGGGGTCTTAATCATGGGATGACCGCCCAGATAACCAATCCAATCATTCTGATCGTCGATGGCGATCATCAGGATATTGGGTTTCTTATCCGCTGCAGAGAGGGTGAAAGACAGAATCAGTCCTGCCAGTAAAAGAGGAAAACGCATGGGCAAATATTGCCGCGCGAAGGCTACCGAAGCAAGGCTTCTAAGTTAGGCCAGGATTTCATTCACCACGTTGCCGTGGACATCAGTCAGGCGGAAGTCGCGCCCGGCATAGCGATAGGTCAGTCGCTCGTGATCGAGTCCCAGTAGGTGAAGCAAGGTGGCGTGGAGATCGTGCATGTGGACCTTGTCCTCCACCGCCTTATGGCCGAACTCGTCGGTTGCGCCATAGGCGAGGCCGGGCTTGACGCCACCGCCAGCCAGCCAGGTCGTGAACCCCTTGGCATTATGATCGCGCCCAGACTCTTTCTTTTTGGTGGGATTTTGAGCGTAGGGGGTGCGGCCGAATTCACCGCTCCACCAGACAATAGTGTCTTCCAAAAGCCCTCGCTGCTTCAGATCCTGCAGCAGCCCTGCGATCGGTCTGTCGACCGCCTTTGCCTGGGTTGCGTGTTCGGACAATCTCGAATGCTGGTCCCAACTGCCAATCCCACCCGTTGCACCAGAGGTAACCTGAACAAAGCGAACGCCGTTTTCACACAGTCGGCGTGCCATTAGGCACTGGCGCCCGAAATCATCAGTCGCCTTCTCTCCGATACCATACATCGCCAGCGTTTCAGGGGTCTCCTTGCTTAGGTCGAGCACACCGGGAGCATTGTTCTGCATCCGCCATGCCAACTCGTAGGAACCGATGAGCGCTTCTAATTCAGAGTCTTGGTTTGCGCTCTTCAATTGCTCAGCGTTGAGACGTTGCAGGAACTGGAGTTGTTGTAGTTGTTCGTTTTTCGACAAATCAGTGTTGCTCAGATTCTGAATTGCCGCGTTTTTGTCGATCTTCCCATCCTTGCCAATGGCTGTGCCTTGATATGCTGCTGGAAGAAAAGCACTACCGTAATTACGAGCACCGCCAGAGCTGGATTTCGGACCTAAGGAAATGAAGCCCGGCAAATTTTCATTCTCAGAACCCAGACCATAGTTGATCCAGGACCCTAATGATGGTCGGATAAAACTGGTTGAACCACAATGCAGGAACAGAACTGCCGGTCCGTGCGCGACCCCCTCGGAATGCATCGAGTGAATGAAGGTGAGGTCGTCCGAATGTTTCGCTGTCTCACTAAACAATTCAGAAGTCTGACGTCCCGAGTCTCCGTATTGTTTGTACTTCCACCTCGGTTTCATTACGAGCTCGGAAGTGGCGCGTTTGCCTGTTTTGGCAATCGTGCGAGCGTCGTCGAACGGCATTCTCTTGCCGTCATTTTTGTATAACGCCGTTTTATAGTCGTATGTGTCGACATGACTCGGTCCGCCCTGCATAAACAGGAATATGATCCGTTTCGCCCTTGGGCGGTGATGAGTACTCTTGGCCGCGATCGGATTCGCCGCCCGAACCGAGTCAGCACACAAACCGGCCAACGCCAGGCTTCCAAAACCGCAGGCGGCCTGCTGGAGCGCTCCTCGTCGAGAAATGGATTGATTGAATGGGTTCATATGATCGTACTCCTGATGTGTTAGTAGACGTAGCGAAAATCGATAGTCGAAAACAACGATTGCACCATCTGTGTCCAGGCCTCGACCCGGCCCTTCTCGGCCTTATCAATCACCGCCTTCAAAAACTCCTGGCTCAGCGATACCTCTGCCTCCGTCGCGTGGCG
>CBFHWX010000173.1:0-3228 GCA_965659445.1 Limisphaerales bacterium
CACAAAGAAAAACAAAGGCGCGGAACAGGGAGCTCATGACCACGAGGATACCCTCCAAGGCAGACGCTGGCAATGACCGGTTAATTGAAGCGCTTGAGAAATCCTCTACTTTGCAAAGACTCGCTTTAGGAATTCGCTGTTGTTGATTTTCGATTGCTCGTGTCCAGCAACATTTAGGTGGCACTTAATGCCAACCTCTTCGCACTTTTTCTTGAGTAGGCGACCAAAGCCGGCGTGATGGATGCCATCGCCCTTGATCACGGGTATTGGTGCGGGTTTTCCATATCGTATCCAAACCGGCGGATCATCCTTGGTAACGTGAGTGATGGGCGAACACTCAGTTGAAAGAGCCTTGTACTTGTCCCAATTCTTCTTCAGGTGCTCGTGGCTTTTGGCCCCCACGGTCTTCCAGATCATGGGATGCTTGATGGCGGCCAAGCCGATCTCTTTTTCCAAGAGGAACGGGTCGAGTGTGGTTTGCCCGCCCATGCCAATGGCACCACATACACGGGAAGATTGGCGCAAGACGGGGTCTTTACTCTTGGGATCGGCCAGATCGTCGTGATAGGCGAGCCAGAGGCTGGAGGCCGCCCCGGCCGAACCGCCGGTCACCGCGATGCGGGATGGGTCGAAGTTCCATTCCTTGGCCTTGGTGCGCAGGAACTGAATGGCCCGGGCAGCATCATGAACGGCGGCAGGGAGGAGTTGCGTACCGGCTAGCCGGTAATCAATGGAGCAATAGCTGTACCCCTGCTTAAGTGTGTTGGGCGAGATGGCTTCATTTTTCTTGCCGCCCAGCCACCCGCCTCCATGGATGTGGACGAGTAGGGGCGTGGGTTCCTTCGCCTCAATCTTCCAGAAATTGAGCTTCATGTCCTTGTGGGAACCGTAGGAGACATGCTTGTGAGTAGGCGCGACGTTCTGGGCAAAGAGCGACGTTACCGTGAGGATTGAGAATGGGAGGAGGTATATGGTTTTCATTGGTCTTTTGTTTGCTTCAGTTTTCTTATTTTCACATCATTATTTTGGATAGCGCACAACCTTGACGTCGTTCTTTTGTTTCGGCCCCGGCGTGCTGCGACCTTGAACGATCCGTTTCTCCAGTAAAGCCTTCATCATCCCGACCTGCTTGGGATTCTTTGCCGCAAGGTTCGAGCTTTCACCAAAGTCATCGGCATAGATCAAAACAATGTTGGGTTTTTCCTTCGACCAAAGAGTCACTCCAACCCCAAGGACAAACAGCAGCAAAATGTATCGCCTCTTCATCACTGCTTCATTTTCTTTCCACCCAGAGAGAGCAGCCTTGTCTGTGTGCGTTGATACATTACTCCATTGGCAATAGCGGGAATAGCAAAGCACTTTTCTCCAAGGGGATTCTTAGCCAATAGCTTGAAGGTTTTGTTAGCGGCGATAACCACCACTTCGCCCGTCTTGCTGGTGCAATACAACCGGCCGTCAATCCACACCGGGGAGCAGTAATAACTGCCGCCAACCCTTTCGCGCCAATGGCGTTTGCCGCTGGCCGCATCGAGACAGCTGACAATGCCATTGTCGGTCCAGAGAAACAGAAGGTCATCCTTGACAAGGCAACTGGGCACCAGCGGCGGTGATTGATACACGTTATAGGCCACCTTCGGTTCTTTCACGCCACTCTTTCGCGGGGCCCGTACTGCCACGAACCGCTGCGCCGACAAGCCCGAGCCATAACTGCCAAATACCAGATCCTGATAAAGTTGCGGCGAGCCCACCACGCGACTACTCAGGATGTCCTTAATCTCCCAGTTAACCTTGCCTGTAGCCAAATCCACGCCCGTCATTCCATGAGCCGTTCCTGAAAAGACCAATTCGAACGTGTCGCTACCGGTTTGCCTAACGCAGGGTGTGCTGTATCCGGCCAGCACCGTACGGCGATCAATTTTCCAGTGGGTTTTCCCGCTCATGCGATCGACGGCGATCAAAAAACTTTTCCCGGGAACCATTGAAGCACCCTTTGGCAGATGCCGCTTCATTACCTGCGGATGCATCTGGTCATTGGCCAGTATGACCAAACCTTTGGCAATAATCGGAGAACTGGCTGAACCATGAATTCCAACGTATGGTCCTAGATCCCGGCGCCACAATTCCTTGCCCTCAAGATCCAGTGCCAGCATAAGTAGTCGTTTAGGCATCGACCAGACCACTACCACCCCATCAGCATCCACGGCAGGCGTCGCCGAAGCGAAGTCGTTGTCCCGATGCATACGGTAACTGGTGTAAGGAAAATCTCGGCGCCAATGGATTTTTCCATCGGTTGCATTCACACACACGATCGAACGAATAGATTTCTTCCGATCATTGCAGGTAACAAATAAGTTCTCCTTCCAAACCACCGGCGAGCTACTGCCATTACCGGGCAGTTTTACGGTCCAGTTGTACTCCTTGGCAGTCCATTTGGTGGGAATCGTCCGGGCCTCACTAATGCCCGAGCCATTGGGACCACGGAAACGTGTCCATTCATTTTTATCCTCAGCAGCATGCATCACAAACACCGGAGCAAATAATAGGGCAAATAGAGTAATAAATAATTTCTTCATTTTGTTTTCTTCAGTTCTTCAAGCGTGAGTTTTGCGTCCTTGTTTGCATCGCGCCGGTTGAATTGCTTGGTCAGGGCTGGTGCCATTTGCCGAAAGCGTTGTGCTCGGTCATGCTTCGTTTCAAAAAAGTCTCAGTCCTTGGCTCCCTTCGCCTTGTTCCGGTTGTTTTTTGGGTGGCTCAATTTTTTGGCGTCGCGTGTAAACTCGAATGTCGCGACGACCGCGCGATGGTCGGAAACCCACGGGCCGCTGTGTGCAATTTCACAAGTGCCCTTGTCCTCGCCTACGACGGCTGCATCCAGCACGCGAAGGTGGGTGCCGGTGAAGTGGATGCGATCAATACGGTCGAGCACCTGATGGTGGTAAGGTTGGCGTCCGGGAAGCCCATCAGGATATGGCGGTGTCCATGTGTTGCCGGGCTTCTTGATCTCGTCCGGAAACCGTGTTCGCTACGCATCACGCAATCCGACCTTCTCCACCGCCACCGACCCTCCCCATGCAACCTTGAATCGCAGCGGTCGACCGCTTGTGTTCTTCACCCACCGATCCATGCCTCGCTCAGCTGCGGCTTGCGTCCAGTCTTGATGTGATGGCTCGTTGAAGTCACCTGTCACCACAACCACTTCACCAGCCTCGATGAGCGGTTTTACGCGAT
>CBFHWX010000174.1:0-306 GCA_965659445.1 Limisphaerales bacterium
GAACTGGATTGCGTCGCGACTACTCGTTACTAGCACCTCACGCTCGAAACGGTCCGGATCATACGCCTTGGAGGTGACTACAATTGTACAGAAAAGAACCGAAATATAGACACGTAATAAGTTCATGAGGTTCCCTTCAGTTATTTTTTATTGGCCTCTCCTTAGTTCGAATAGCTTGGGCATACCTTAGCTTACCGGTCAGACCGTCGTAGTATTGGAAGACCACCTGCGGACGCGGGAAGGCCACCCAGCGTTCCTGATTGGGCTGGCCCGCTCGACCGAATACTTTTGGATTGTTGAACACAT
>CBFHWX010000174.1:316-3145 GCA_965659445.1 Limisphaerales bacterium
CTGCACCACGCAGTAGCCGGGATGCTTCAACTCTGTGCGCGGCACGTCGGTCAGAAAAAAGGTCGACCACAGGATATCTACTTCGCGCGGGCCGTACTTGAACTTGCCATTCGCCGGGCGTCCCCCTTCGTCACTGGCCCAGTGGTTATTAGAGTTGTGCGGTCCTGAGGCAAACTCAAACACATTATCTGTAATCTTGATCGCAAAGCTATTGTGCAAGTCACCGGTCAAAATGAACACCGGCCGCTTAAGCTCATCGAAAGTGTTGATGAGTTTCTCGCGCTCATCATAGAAGACCGTCCAGGCATCGTCCTTGTTCGAAGTTCGCACCGCACCGCCGCCGACATGCGGCACCATAAAGTTCACGCTAGACACTACGAAGATAAAGTCGGCCTCAGAATTCTTCACGCCATTGATCAACCAGTCGCGCTGCACCTGCCCCAACATTGAAACTTTCTTGAAGGGATCCTTGGTGTCATGCATTTGACGTTGTCCGCGCGTGTCACACACAAAAAAATCACAGTTGCTGACGCGCATCTTGTAGTACGACCGTTTGCCAATGGAATAATTAACCGCACCATCAGCCTTGGCCTCCGGCCACACGCGCAGCTGGTGCGGTCCAAGCACCTTTTCAATTCGATACACCTGAGCATTCGGCACACCATCATTCAGATCATCCAGCGCTGTGTCATTCACGCCGGCGCTCTTGGTGCCCCAATGAACATGCAGATTGTTGTGGTCTTTGAGATTCAGCTTGGTGAAATCAGCACTTTTATCGATGAGCACATTGCTTCGGGCTTTCATTTTTCCGGTGCTAAAATGGATGTTGGACTTGAAGCTCACGGGATTTGCCCAGCCAAGATAATCATACCAGGCCTGCACCCCAATATCGCGAAAGACCGCGCGCCGATCTCGCAGACCTGGAGAACCCGCGCCCCAGATATCGTTGAGACACTCATGATCGTCATAAGTGAAAAAAGACGGCACATTGCGGTGCCACTGTTGCAGGGGCATACCCTGGTCCATAAAAAATTTGTAGTTCTCCCACACGCCTGTGATCGCGGGAGCAACCTTCACCACTGGCGGCAGTTGGCCCTTCGGCACGTTCACCTGATTGAGCCACTGCTCCGGCGTATAGCCACGGCGCACCTCGTACAGCCAGTCGCCATTGAGAATGGCAAAGTTAATGTCATCAGCAATTTCGCGCAGCATCGTGCGAAACGTTGGTAACGTCGGTCCGCTGCTGTGTTTCGGGTTCTGGTTGTTGCCGCAGGCAAACTCAAACTTAAAATTGAAGAGCCCGCGCGGATTGAGTTTCGGATCCACATAATTTCTGGTATCCGGCAGTGTGCGGAACGACCCCCTGCGCCCTGACCGACCGCGTGAGCCCTGGATTCCCAGCTCGTAATAGTACTTCGCATTCGATTTTAAACCCTTTAAATGAACCCAACCCGTGTTATCGCGCGCCAACTGCGTCTTCACCGGCCCAGTAATCTGATCCAGTCGTTTTGGATCCGTACCATACATCACCACAAACTCCCCCGTTCGCAATGTGCGCGCCCATACACCCACGCCCGTGCTGCTGAGCCGGCCCAGGATCGGCCCGTGCGTAATCATGTTTTCATCGCGATAATCGGTCTTGGGTTTGGCTGCGGGAAAAGCGTTGAAGCCGGTGCTGCACACCATGGCTACCGCCAATATTCGTAAGGTGGTCATGTCTTGGGAATTACGAACCAACCCAGCCGGTTTGTCGAGTCTACGCGAGAAAACCCTTCTGCATCCCCATACTGTCACCGAATTTGTTGGTCTTCATGCCCAACTCGAAGGCCATGGAGAACCATTACACGGATTCTACGCCAGAATTTGCTTCACCACGTTGCCGTGTACATCGGTAAGTCGGAAATTACGACCGGCATGGCGGTAGGTCAGACGCTCGTGATCAATTCCCAGAAGATGCAGGATCGTTGCCTGAAAATCGTGAACGGTAACTACGTCCTTGGCGACATTGTCGCCCAGTTCATCACTTTGACCATGGACCATGCCACCCTTAATTCCAGCACCGGCAAGCCAAGAACTGTACACCCTTGAATGGTGCCCACGTCCGTTCACGCCGGGCGTAGGCTGGAAAGGTCCCCGACCAAATTCAGTGGCAAAAACAAGAAGTGTATCCTCCATCATACCACGATCCTTAAGATCCTTAAGCAACCCGGCAATCGGCTGATCCACATTGCGGGCCAACCGGTCGTAATTGGTCATGTTCGCATGGGCATCCCAGTTGTAATCAATACGCGTATCGCCATCAATCAACTCAACAAACCGCACTCCGCGCTCAATCAGGCGCCGGGCCACCATGCACTGCCAGCCAAAGCTTTTTGTATCACCACGCTTTAAGCCGTAAAGCTTGTGAGTTGATTCACTTTCCTTGGAGAGATCAAAGGCTTCAGGAGCAGCGGTCTGCATTCCTGCAGCTGTTTCAAAGGACTTAATGCGCGCACGCAGGTTGGAATCACTTTCGCGGCCCTTAAGATGCTTACGATTAAAGAATTTCAGCAAGCCCAGTTCCTCACGCTGCTTTGCA
The DNA here is from genome assembly GCA_965659445.1 of Limisphaerales bacterium. Classification (GTDB taxonomy): domain Bacteria; phylum Verrucomicrobiota; class Verrucomicrobiia; order Limisphaerales; family UBA1100; genus UBA1100. Next base: position 2,895 of record CBFHWX010000174.1, read on the forward strand.
GCGGTCAGTTTACGCCGGTGCATATTAGCAATGGGTTCAGGGCCGGGAATAATGCGCGTCCCCTGATGTAGCACGGGCAGAAAATCTGAACCCCAAACCTGCCCACCCGCATAGGGTAAGCCCGGTGAGATCACCATGAAGGATGGGAGGTTGGCATTATAGGTTCCCAGCCCATAGCTTACCCATGAACCAATACTGGGCCGCTTAAAGGTATCGGAACCGGTATGCAGGCCAATGGTCGCACCAAAGTG
>CBFHWX010000175.1:0-3048 GCA_965659445.1 Limisphaerales bacterium
ATTTAAGCTTGAAATCCTCTTTTGCTGTACGATTGACAATGTCGTCGATAGTCAGAGAGTCGGCAGGGCTGAGTTCCCTGGCCAGAGCGAAGCGCAACAAATGGGAAGTAAAGGCTTTGGCAAAGCGTCGGTCTTCCTTCACAAGGGATTCCTTGAACTTCACAATGTCGTTGAAGGGGTACTTGCGCAGAAGGGTGCCGCTGGCGTCCACATTTCGGCCATTGGGATACTTGTCTCGCCAACGGCCGGTGATATCGAAGTTCTCCAGTGCAAAGCCGAGAGGGTCCAATCTTGAGTGACAGCCTGCGCAGTCGGGATTCTCACGGTGCTTGGCAAATTTTTCACGGATAGTGAGTTTTTTGTCTGCGGCATCCTCATTGAGGGGCGGTACATCGTTGGGTGGCGGGGGCGGTGGATCGTTGAAAATGACCTCGATCATCCATGCACCGCGGGCGATGGGATGGGTGCGCTTGGTGCCGTTATTCATGGTGAGAGTAGCGGCGTTGGTAATGATACCGCCGTAGCGAGGATTTTCGACAGGGACACGGTTGAAGGTGGTGCTACGAGCCTTGTTTCGCATCTCATTGTCATACCGTTGGCGCGCACCTTGTTGAATCTTTCCGATATCTTTTTTCTTTGGAAGTGATTTAAGGGCATTATTGGCTTTGCTCAGCGTATCATTCAGAGTGGAGAATTTCTTCTTCTGTACGTCGTCCATGGCCTGCAGGGCATCGGCTTCGGAGACAAACAGGTTTTGCCCGGAAGCCGAGGCGGCGACTTCCTCTGGTGTGAGGGCTCGGTTGTATAACCGTGCTTTATCGATGCTTACGTTTAGATATTTGTTTCCGCCAGGGGGCAGGTGCCGGAGGCCGAAGATAACGGAGGTTTGGTTTTTGGGAAACGTAGCCGAGCCACGACGGTAGGGTTTGCCGTAGGGTTTGCCGTTGCGGTACATGGTGGTAGTTCCATCGGCCTTGTATACTATGACCAGATGAAGCAATTGATTGACGGCGGTTTCCTGCGTGGAATCAGGAAAGTCAAGGGTGCGACTGTGGCCGTTGCTCCCGGAGATCCAGTGACGCCCTTTGCGTTCACCCAGCACAATGGTGTCAAAGAAATCGCCGGGTCCTTGAATGCCCATCACACCTCCCCCTCGCTGGTCGACATTGGGCAACTGACACCAAACCTCGATGGACTTTGCCTTGAGGTCAATGGGTAGGTTGGCGCTTTGCAGGAAAGAGCGTTTTAATACCACCATGCCATCCTTGAAACTTACCTTGCCCTTGGCCTTAAGTGGGAAATTGCCGGCGGAGCTCTTAAGGTCGCCTTCGAACTCCCAAGCTGCATAGGGCATCAGGTTCACGGGTTTCTTTTGGCCGGTATTTTTGTTCCGTTCAGCAAGAAGCTTTTCCTTCACCGGCGTAATTAATTTATCTAAGTCAGTCTCTGCATTCTTGATCAACACCTGCAAGCCATTGCGCCGCTCATCAATTTGGCGGTTTTCCTCCACTATCTTGGACACGTCAGGCAGAGTTGGCTTGAGGTCAGATGTGTACCAGTCTTTCAAAAAATCACTTTGGTAACTGAAGGCGGGCTTGATCAATTCAATGAGGGGACGATCCTCAACAAACACCGTGTCAAAGAGCAGTAGCGGCTCACAGAGCATCTGGAGGCTGGCCGGATGATTTTTATCCAGGGTAAAGAATCGATGCTTTTTCGGGTCAGGAGTGGCAGCGAGGAGATTTTCCAATTGCATCCATTGCGATGGAAAGGTGTCCAGAAACCGCTCGATCTTGGGATCACTAAGCATGCGTTCGATGGTTTTGCCCATTACAGCGGGCTTGGCCAATTCACCGTTTTTAGCGAGCTTAAGCAGATCGGTATCCGGACTGCTGGCCCAGAGGAAAAAAGAGAGGTTGGAGGCGAGCGCAAAGTTACGCTGCATGGGATCAGCAGAGTGGTAATGAAAGAGAAACTTCGGCGAAGAGAGTGCGGCCGAGGCGACCTTTTTCATCACATCGGGATAGGGCATCTCCTGCTTGAGTTTGCCTAAGGCATAGGCGGTGTAGCGATCGACAGTGGCCTTCTCAACGGGGCCACGGAAGGCGCGTTGCAGAAAGTCAGCTATGCGCTGCCGTGTCTCGGTCTGCAAATCGATATTTTCGGCGGGGGCCTCAAAAAAAGTTTTCCAGATGCCAACAGTTTTTTCATTAAAGTCGGGGCTTTCTACAATGGAGACACTCAGGCGCAGGAAGGCATCGAGCAACAACGGGGAAAGGGTCAGTTGATTTGCCTGATTGTCGAACCCATGTGACGCCCGCAAGTCCTGTGGGAAGGGCCTTACCTCGCTCATCCCACCGGTGGGATTGATGGCCAATGAACGTGCGTTAATGCGGTCTGGCATCTTGGGGGCATTGAGATAAATCGTCTGGCGCGTCATCAGCTTTTCCGATAGCCCGAACACATCACGATTCAAATGGAACAGGTCGCGAACGGTGTAGTTGTACTGGAAACGGTTTAGTCGGCGAGGAGGATTGCGGCGGGCAGCGTGGCCCGTGGTGGCGGTACGCAGCATGACCTTTAGGGTGGCAAGCAGTTCGACACGATCGGCGGGCTTGAGCTGTGGTTCATCCTCAGGCGGCATATCGGCCGCGTCGATTACCTCAATGAGTTCCTTGATGAGTGCGGGCTTGCCTAGAAATTGTTTGGCGCTGGTGATTTCCTTGAGGTTTACCTTGCCTTTGACCTTTTCGCCACCGTGACACTTCACGCAATGGTGCGCAAAGAGGGGCCGAAGCTTTTGTTGGAAGTCATCGGCAGCGTATGTCGTGGGCAACAATACAAGCGCGAGGAGCAGAGAACTCCCATAGGTGAGCCTTCTCGAAAACATATTGGTCACGTCCAGAGATCAGACATCACTCCGTGACTGTCAGCATAGGACTTGATCTCCAAGCCCATGAGGTTGGCCAGTGTGAGCCAGAGGTTGGAGTTGAGCGTGCCGCTCTTGGCCTGAATGAAACGTCCCTGCTTGATCTGGCCCTGACCACG
>CBFHWX010000176.1:0-3037 GCA_965659445.1 Limisphaerales bacterium
CTTTGTGTCCCAGCCACTGTTCATGAAATGCACGGCGAGCCAATCGAGCAGTTTGGGATAGCTGGGCCAGTCACCCTGCGCACCGAATTCCTCCGTGGTTTTTACGATGCCAATGCCGAACAACCGTTGCCATTCGCGATTTACGGCCACGCGTGCGGTAAGCGGATGTTTTTTGCTGACCAGCCAGCGAGCCAAGCCGAGTCGGTTCATCGGCGCTTCATTAGGCATGTACGGAAGGAATGCAGGCGTGCCAGCGGTCACCTCTTCGCGCTTCTTGTCGTATTTACCACGGAAGAGTAGGTGGGTTTTGCGGGGATTGGGCATATCCTGCATCACCATGGTGCTGATGCTCTGCGTCTGAAGACGCTTTATCTCGGCCTGTAATTTCTGCAAATGCACATAAGGCTCTTTGATCTTTGGTGGTGCGTCAGTTGAGAGAAAAAGCCGACGGAGGCGCTTTTTCTGTTGCGGCGTGCGTTTGGCCGTTGGCAGTGCGGCCACATCTGGAAGGCTTTCGCCAAGCTTCAGTTTGGGCATTGGGTCAGTGCTGATGGCAAAGCGAAAACGGCCGATAGCGTGAACAATGTTGGGGTAGTTGAAATGCATGCGGATTCGCATGTTCGCGCCGGTCCCATGGCCGAAGGGTTTTTCTGCTAAATACATCGCGATGCGATTTTCCTTTTTGGTGGGCCCATCCACGGCCCAACCGGTGCCCTTATTCCCGTCAATAGATGCGGCGATGTTGAAGTTGTTTTGGGAATAATCAGCAACGGCCTGTCGAAACTTGATGCGTTCAGGTTTCTGTTCTTTGTCAGGGCTAGATATTTCCAGTTCAAACTCACTGAGAACGAAATTAGAATTAAACGCTCGCCCCGCGCCACCGTGTGGCAGGGATTCGTGTTTCAGGCATTCGAGTCGGATGGCAGTGATGCCCGTTTCTTTAGTGTGCAAAAGGATGTCGTAGATTTCATTAACCGGCGACTTGCCTCCTGCCAGCGTGGACAGGTCAGGCAACGGGGTGAAGGTAGTACCCTCTCCGCCAGTTATTTTCGTGGGTTTGATGACAGACCAAACCGGTGTGGAGGGATTGATCTTCAGTTTTTTTTCCCACTCGGTTTGTGCAGCAGCGATTAAAGTTTCCTGAGCATCCAGTTTTTCCTGAACTGCCGCCAATTTGGTTTGCACGTGTGCAAGGCCGGGGGGAGGCACCTTAATTTTTGGGCTAAAACCGCTGTTGCCTTTCTCGGGGACTTGGTTGAAGAAGGCGAAAAACTGATAAAACTCCTTTTGCGGGATGGGGTCGTACTTGTGGTCGTGACAGCGAGCGCAAATGAAACTCAGGCCCATCCAGACCTGCGCGGTGGTGGTGACGCGGTCGATGACATACTCAGTGCGGTATTCCTCATCGATCACACCACCCTCGATGGTGATGGGATGGTTGCGGTTGAAGCCAGTGGCAATTTTCTGGTCAAGCGTGGCATTGGGCAGCAGATCACCGGCGAGTTGCTCGATGGTGAATTGGTCAAAGGGCAAGTTGCGGTTGTAGGCATTGATTACCCAGTCGCGCCAAGGCCACATGTCTCGGTGGGTGTCATACTGGTAACCGTTGGTATCGGCGTAGCGCGCAGCATCAAGCCAGTATCGTCCTAGGTGTTCGCCGTAGCGAGGTGAAGCAAGCAGGCGGTCAACCACCTTCTGGTAGGCATCGGGGGAATCGTCGGCAAGGAATGCATTCAATTCAGCGAGCGAGGGGCGCAGTCCGGTGAGGTCAAAGGTGACCCGCAGCAACAACGTGGCCTTGTCCACCTCAGGCGATGGTTTCAGGCCTTCGTCCTCCAACCGTTTTAAAACAAAATGGTCGATGGCGTTATGCGGCCAACTGGTTTGTTTGACTCTGGGCAGATTGGCAGCTTTGGGAGGGATATACGACCAGTGTTTCTCGTAATCACCACCCTCCCTGACCCACTGGCGCAACAGGTCAATCTGCTTCTTTGAAAGTTGTTTTTTGAAATCAAGCGGGGGCATGCGATCGTCTTCATCATTGGTGGTGATCCGATGAACGAGTTCGCTTTCCTCCAAGTTGCCAGGCACGACAGCCCTTGCTCCAGATTTGAGTTCCACCCGGGAATCACGCTCCTCATCAAGCCTCAACCCGGCCTTACGCTGCTTGGAATCCGGCCCGTGGCATTGGTAACAGCTATTGGAAAGAATAGACCGGATATCACGGCTAAAACTAACCGGAGCGGCCGAGGCAAGAGTGGTTGCTGCAAAAACAATTGCGATTGCACATCGCATTTGGGTAATCGTGTATGAGGAGCCTTGGGGTGTCCAGCGTTTACATTACAAGCAACGATTGCAGGGAAACTGATCACGAATTGATCTTGGTCGGAAATTCTTTGATCAATACAAACACCTCAGGGAGTGGCACAGTCAAGCGGAGAAAGGTGCGAATTCCAACTGCGAGGTTCTTTCAACGAAGCTTGGTCGCAAGCGGTGGTTGCCAAAGCGCTATTGCTGGAAGCCGCCAAGCTGTTTCCAGCCGATAGTACGATTCAATACAACTTGGCGTGCTACTCCGCCCAACTGGGTCAACTGGATGTCGCTCAAGAGTATCTGGACAAGTCGTACGAGCTTGGGGATGCCAAGCAGCTCAAGCTTATGGCGCTAGATGATGAGGATCTGAAGCCGCTTTGGGAGGGTGAGGCGAAGTAGCGTTACTTGGCGCCTTCAGCTTTCAATTCTTCACCCGTCTTGCCGCCGAGTTTGCGGAGGAGTCAATTTGACCTTGATGATACTGGTGCTTTTTCGGACTCGTCGGAAGCAAAGGGTTCACCTAATTTCAAGCCGTATTCTTACAATAATGCGACTTACACTACTTTTTGCAGTTGTTATCGGTTTCATTTCAACCTCATCGAGAAGCCTGGCAGAGGTCGCTTGGCCAGGATGGCTGGGGCCCAATCGCAATGGCTGGGTCTCCTATTTTGAACCGCCCAAAAAATGGCCCAAGCAACTTAAGCAGGATTGGAAGGTAAACGTC
>CBFHWX010000177.1:0-2872 GCA_965659445.1 Limisphaerales bacterium
CCCCCGATCCGGAGCACAATGGCCTCCAATTCAAAATTATCGCCGAGAGGCATTTGATTTAAGCGATGAAGCAAGCGATGCTTGCGCTCAGCCATGGCACGGGCATCAGGTGTGTCCTCTTGTTCCCACTCAACCAGCTCAACCTCAACCTCTTTTATTGTTGGCGTGCCGGGCCGAATGGGGAGCGGGATTATTTGCCGGTTTAACTGCCAAAGAGCATTTGCCTCACGATCAGCTTTAGGAAGGCTTGCGTGTTTCCATTCACCCAGGGTCGCACCGGAAGTGACAGGGCCATTGTACTGGAAGCGAGTATTGGGTGCCGGTAACGCCTCAAGGGCACTGAGGGCAGCGTAGGCAAGCTGACGACCATTGCGCTCCGCCACTTCAATATCTCCAACATATCCTTCAACGGGGCCAAGTTCTCCACTCGCACCCTGCAGAAATAGGCAAGGTGCCTCGGTGGTTTTCTCGATAATCTCCCGCATCGCACCAGGGTAGTCCGGGCTGATGAGTGTGTTGTCCCATCCAAGAGTAGTGGGATGACAGGCGTAATTAACTAGCGTGGCAAGAAGCGTGCCGTCATCTGCATTGACATTAGCCACAACCACTGTTTCATCAACTGGCGTGTCCGGCGCATAACCACAGGCCCAAATCTGATTTTCCTCATCCCAATAATCACGGTGTGCAGCAAGGCTACACTTGCCCGTGCCGTAGACTATTGTCGCAGATTTCAAATCCGCACGCACTTCCTTTACCAAGTCGATTATACAGTCGGAAACCGATAAGAGGTATGGCTCAATAAGATCACCCCCAGGCAGACTACTCCGTTCAAGCCCCATTAACCCAGCAGCATGCGTGTGGGAGAAGGTGACTATCAACTCCTCTCGGGCAATATCAGCGCCCTCGCTAACGGCGTTTAGCAAGTTATCCATTTCCTGCCTCCCCATTACGCAGTGGTCAAGGGCAATGAGGAATTGCTGTTCATCTCCCTCCAAAGGTACGAACAGTGTTACAGTAGCGCGCAACGACTGGTGGATGCCAGTAGCGCGATCGTGTTTTGCCGCACCCCACATGCGATGATAAATGTCTGCAGACGGCGTAATGTCACCGTATGCGAGGGCAAAGCAACAGCAACTTTGTGGAGTGTCAACGTGCCTCGGCATTATTTTTGGGTTTGATTTGGTCGAAGACGGTACCGTCCGGATTCAATCGCCACCAGCAGAATGCGGAGGCGAGGTACAGCGCACCAAAAAGAAACAGCACATGATTCCAGTTAGCAGTTTCATTGATGATGGCCCCGACAACGATAGGAAACGCCAGCGCGCCAAGATTGCCAAACATGTTCATGGTGGAAAACAGCGTTGCCACATGGCGGCCGCCCATGTCGATGGCAATCGTATAACCTGCTGGCCCGGCGGTGCCGATGAAGAATGCGCCGATGCCGATGAGGGTGATGGCCAGCCGCGCATCCTGCACGAAATACGCCCCCGCCACTAGCGCGGTGCACACCAACATCGACACAATGGACACCCCCTTGCGCGAGGCCGTGCGGCTTCCCGTGCGCCGGAAAATGGCATCAACGATACCGCCACCCACAAGGCTGCCAACGAGTAGTGGGATTTGTGTGAGCATGGTTGAGAAACCTGCCTCCACAATATCCATTTCGTACCGCTCGCGCAGGAAGGTGGGAAACCACGTCATGAAAAACATCTGACCTGCCGCGCGAAAAAACTGCTGTCCGCAAATCCAGCGCGTAGCCGGGCTACGCAGTACGTCGAACCAGTTGCGTTGCTCGCCATCATCCGCCATACCGGTTGCCGGAGTGTTGTCGCCAATGAGCTCGGCTTCGGCATTGTTGACCGATGGGTGATCCAAGGGGCGATCTCGAAACCACCACCAAAACCCGGCCGCCCACAACATGCCCGGCAGGCTGAAGATCGCAAACATCCACTGCCAACCCCATCGGCTTGCGAGGTAGCCGCCCGCTCCCGTACCGATAATGGTGCCGAGCGTCATGAAACTGGCGAGACTACCGTTGACCAGCGCGCGTTCGCGCTCGGGAATCCATTTCGCAAACGTGTTCGTGCTGCCCGGAAACAAGCCGGCCTGCCCCACGCCGTTGGCCAGTCTTGCCACCAGTAGCAGCCAAAGGCTGCTTACCGCCGCCATCGCCGCGGTAGCCAGCGACCAGATCACCGAGAAGAGCGGCAGGCTTTTGCGCGCGCCGTGGCGATCAGTGAAGTGGCCGGTGGGAATCTGCAGCAGCGCGTACGAAATTTGGAATGCGCCCATCACGAGCCCCATTTGAAAGGCATCCAGCCCAAGGTCGGCGCGAATCTCCTTCTCTGCCACACCAATGCTGTTGCGGCAGATATATGCGATGGTCGCTGCGCCACCTAACCACGCGAGCACCTTGTAACGTGTCCAGGTTGGTTTGAGCGATTCACTCATCCGCCTTATTCGTCAGGCGATGATGTCTTTGATGGCATGTCCGAAGTCCATCTCCAGCCGCTTGTGGGCGGGCAATTCCATGCGTTCGGGCTCGAGACCGAGTTGGTGCAGGAGTGTAGCGTGCACGTCGGTGACATAGTGGGGGTTTTCCTCAGTATGAAAACCAATCTCGTCAGTGGTGCCGTGGGCGAGGCCGCCCTTGAGGCCACCGCCGGCCATCCACACGCTGAAGCCGTAGGGGTGATGATCGCGACCGTTGCTGCCTTGCGAGCCCGGTGTGCGACCGAATTCGGTGGCGAACACAACGAGCGTTTCATCGAGCATTCCGCGTGATTTTAGATCCTTCAGTAAACCGGCAACGGGGCGGTCCACTTGCATGGCCAGCTCGGAATGCTTCGCCTTTAAATTAGAATGCTGATCC
>CBFHWX010000178.1:0-2802 GCA_965659445.1 Limisphaerales bacterium
TACTTCGGGTTGATATAGATCACCGGCCTCGGCAGCTTCAGGTACTCCATGAATAATTCGCGGTCGTACTGTCCCTGGCTCTGCTGGAAACGCAGCAGATTGTAGATTGCGTTCGCTTTCAGGGAATTGTGTGCGGCAGCCAATCGCCCGGCAAACTGATGAATGCGGTTAAGGTGTTTACCGCGTTCAACGAGGTTAAATCGTGTGTCGGTGTCCGCTGAAGGCGCAAGCTTGATCAGGTAAGTGTTAATGAAATTCGAGTTATTGATGAGGCCCGGATCCAGCTGCAAAAGCTCATCCATTTGTACTTTGGTCAACTGCCGGTGAATGTTATGCGAGCCAAATCCACGACTGTGTTTGTTTCGCAAATCCTTGATGATAAGCTGCGGCAAATCCGACACATCCGGCCGCTGCAACCTTGAGACCAGATGGCGCAACCGCGTAGCATTCAGGTTGTCGTGCCCCAATTTTTCCAGCCCTCGATCCTCCACACCTGAGAGGTCGCCCGAACGAAACGCGCGCGCCAAATATGAGCCGAAGCTGATGAGCTTCTGGTCCAGCGCCGTCGGGTGCTTGGGCTTCTGCCCTTCAATAATCCGGCTGTGGCTAAAGGACAGGCCCAGCTCGCGCCGCAGATGCGCCAGTGTCGCTTCCGGGTTGACTCCATAATCCAGCAAAGCTTGACGATCTTGGATTTCCCTCACCCGCGCTGTGCGTCCATGCCGCTTGACCCACAGGGCTAGGTGCTTCTTTACCGCCGCCCGGTCGCCGCCCAACTGCGCGTCCAGAGAGTGGTAATAGTAGTAGTCGGTCGTGCCCGGGATGAGGAGCTTCAGCGCCTCTTTCCGATCCTTCGCAAGTACGAATTTTTCAATGAACCCGATGTCTATACCGCGGGCCACACAGCCCAGCAGGATTATTATCGAGAGGGAGAACATACGTGTTGTTGGCTTCATAATAGTCTGTCTTAAAAATAGAAATGCCTCCGGACCGTCAACGGGCCCGTACGGTATTGGACGGGAAACACATCACAGTGCCCCGGTTCACTCTCCTATTCTACGTCTTTCTCACTCGCGCGCTACTGTAAAACGACTCAAAATCCGATCACTTCTTCACACTCCAACAGTTCACGTCAAAGAATTCATATAACCTGATGGAGGATTGACGAATTCAGGCAAAACAATTTGATTGCGGATCTGGGTCTACGGAGCGAAATCGCTGAGACTCACGATCGACTATCTTTTGCTCATACTGCAAACCTAGCCATCACGAAAAAGCCTGACTTACAGGCCAAATTCCGCTCTGATCCCGACGTGGGCGCCCTCCCAATATTCATCATCCTGTTGCGAATTCAGTTATTGTGTGAATCGGATTCCTTTCTTTATTTTCGATGCGCTCCATAGGTGAAATCCCCAATGAAGAAGACGCCAAACGTTTTGGTGACTACCTCTACGCCAATGGCATCACTAACGACGTGGATGAGGATGAAGGCACATGGACGGTCTGGATTCACGACGACGAGCAGATCACAAAAGCCGAGGAAGAACTGTCCGCATTTCACAAAGATTCAGACAACCAACGCTATGCCAAAGGCGCCAAGGAAGCCGGAAAGCTGCGCGAGCAGGAAGCCAAGGATAACGAACGCACCGCCAAACGCCAAATAGACGTGCGTACACAGTTGTCCTGGCAAGACGCGGGAGCAACGCCCTTCCTCACATTTTTTATGATCGGCTTGTGTGTGTTGGCTGCCTTTTTCACAAAAGTCGGAACCGCCCAGGAGGCAACTGCTCAGTGGACAATTACAGAGTACGCAGTAGATGGGGGCATGATCCGTTGGATGCCCGGCTTGCCGGAGGCCAAATCCGGACACATATGGAGAGTCATCACCCCCATATTCCTTCACTTCGGGTTCATGCACGTGATCTTCAATCTTTATTGGCTGCACTTCTTGGGCGGTGGCCTGGAGGGACGCCTCGGATCATTCAAGTTCGCGCTCTTCATATTGTTAACTGCAGCTCTGAGCAATATCGGACAATACATCGTGGAAGGCAGTCCGAGCTTTGGCGGTATGTCCGGCGTGAATTACGCTCTCTTCGGGTACATCTGGATTCGAGGCGGACGCGATCCCAGTTTCGGCCTTCAATTGGATCAGAGCACCATAACGATACTGTTGATTTGGTTTGCAATCTGTTTCACCGGCCTCGTCGGCAACATCGCCAACACCGCACACACAATGGGACTGGTCATAGGTGCAGCATGGGGCTGGCTTGCTGCTCGGCGAGCACGCTGACAGAGAGCTAGCAAGTTAATCCGTTTTACTGAACAGGTACTGCTTTCCACTCAAAGTCACGTTGGGCGGACGTTTAACTTTCTCAAACCAATCGTAGCCTCCTTTGACATTTTCCCATTCGTTAATCCACTTGGAAACACCATGGCGTTTCATGTTTACCTCAGTCATGCGAAAAGGAAAGGCGTGCACCCTGAAAAAACCCTGACCGTTCATTAGTGCGGCATCACAAAGGGAATAAATCTCCTCAATAAGCTCATCGGTCATGGCATAGCAGCCGATACTCACGCAGTTGCCATGCACCATCAATGCACTGCCGGTTCGCTTGTGGGCGCGGTCGTAGGCGTTGGGATAACCGAGATTGAACGAAAGATGAAACCGGCTGCGCGGGTTCATTCGCGATCGCGGCACAAAATAAAACCCCTCTGGCGCTTGCCCATCACCTTCCTTGAGCTTGGGGCCCAGCGCCCCGGAGTATTTACAGATGGGCCAGGTCTTGAAGTGCTTGAACACTT
>CBFHWX010000179.1:0-2749 GCA_965659445.1 Limisphaerales bacterium
TACCGCCGATCTTATCGCGCCACTGGCCGAGGGCGTCGAAGTTCTCAAATGCGATGCCCCACGGATCGATCTTGGAGTGACACGAGTAACACGCTGGGTCGCTACGGTGATCCTCCATGCGCTGCTTGAGCGTAAGCTTGAGAATCTCCGGATCGGCCAGATCAATCTCCGGCACGGCCGGTGGTGGGGCCGGTGGTGGATCATGCAGCAAATTTTCCAGCAGCCAAATGCCGCGTTTGAGCGGATTGGAATCCTTGCCATTCGAGTTCATTGCCAGCAAGCCCCCCTGCGTGAGCAGACCGCCGCGCTTGATTTCATCCGGCAACTTCACTTTGCGCAGTTGATCGCCGAACACTTCGGGCAGGCCGTAATGCCGCGCGAGCCGGTCGTTCACCAGCGCGTAGTCTGAGTGTAGAAAATCCATAACCGGCCGGTTGAGCTGCAGCATCTCGGCAAAAAGCGCCACCGGTTCCTGCTTCATCGCCTCCATCAATAACGGGTCAACTTTACCGTAAGCCTTGGAGTCAATCTTTACATAATCCAACTGGTCCATCCCCAGCCATTGACGTGTGTAATGCCGCGCAAACCGCGCTGCCTTGGGATGATCCAGCAGCCGTTTGGCTTGTTGACCCAACACCTTGGCATCAGAAAGTTTTCCCTGCTTGGCTAGGTGCATCAGTTCCGCATCAGGCAGGCTGCTCCAAAGGAAAAATGACAGCCGACTGGCCAATTCGGAACCTGAGATGCGCTGACCACCCTCGCCCTTCTCGCCAGCCCGAACGAGGTACAGGAATTTCGGCGAAGCCAATACTGATGCCAGCACCTCAACCATTGCTTCCTCGAAGTCAGCGCATTGCGGACGCAGTTTGTCATATAGCCCCAGTTTTTGGTTCAACTCAGCATCACTCACCGGCCGTCGCCAGGCACGACTCATGAAACGCTCGAGCACTTCACGTGCGTAGGTTTTTTCATCGACCTTCTTGCGCTCGTGAAAAATACGTGTGTGTGATTGAGGCGGCCATTGGTCAAGCATCGGAGCAATTATCTCGACGTAATCAATTGCCAACGCAACCGGCGTACTGGAGGTATTGCGTAGATCGAGAAACTCCGCGGGGTTGGGCAATTGACCCAGCTTATGTGTTGCTCGGAAAGCGTTGCGCGGAATTTCGGTAAGTGGCACGTCCCAATAATAAAAGCGCGGTTTACCCTGTGGCGCGTCGATCGTGATATCGCGGCCTCCGACATCCACCGACACCCGCGAGTCATTGCTCGCTTGATTGCCGAAATGCAGCCGCAAGGTCGGCCGGTGATTTCCTTCGTCCGATACACGCGCGGCTCGAATACGCACGCGCATGGTGCCCGAGTCCGGCAATCCGTTGCCTACATCGATAATGAATTTCTGATTGGCCGGTATAATCACAACATCTGATAAAACCGCAGGTATCTCCTGACGCTCGGCCGCAGGCTTCCACGCATACTTCGCACCACCATAACTCCATTGTGTCCTGACGGCATGGCCAGTAATCAAATTCTTGAAGTGCGTACTGCCTGGTTTTGGCCCGTACTTGTTAGCTTCCTTTTTCTTGGCATCATCCGGCGTGACAACACCATTTTCGATCTGCTTCTTTGTCTTTTCCACAAAAGCCGCATAGGTGGCATCGACTTTAGCTGAGGCAGCTTTCATCGTGATCGCGTAATAAACCGGTGCAGGCCGCTCACCTCGCACGGTGGCCAGTTCCAGCGCACGGCGTGCCTGTGCTCGGTATTGTGCAAACTGAACGGAAGTCATTTGCAACATTTCAGAGCTATTCTTGAAGCCATCCTCTGAGGCGGTCTCCGGCGGCAAGTCGCGCGAGAAGTCATGCGGCAACCCAAGCAAATCTTGCATCGCGTACTTGTACTCGTAGCGCGTCATGCGTCGGAAAGAAGTGTGGCCCTGCTCACTTCGCCGCACCTGAGACGCAACCTGAATCTCTCCTGACAACCAATCGACAATCTGCGCCTTCTCCGCATCCCCCAACTGCACCTTTGAATCCTCTGGCGGCATCTCGCCATTTCCAATCACGTCGAACACCTCCAACCACCAACTGACATCCTTACCCTTCAGTAGATCAGGGTCCAAAGTATCAATGCGAAATTTTCCTTTCTGCTTCTTTGACCCATGACACTCCACACACACCCGCTTCAACACCGGCTCCACTTCCTTGCGAAACTGCTCAAGATTAGCCTGTGGTACTTCGGCCCAAGCCAGCCCTCCAAAGATCCCCCAAACCGCTGCTACAAGAATGAATCTCATTTTCGTGCGTCGATAATCGGACGGAAAAGCCTATGATGCGATTCGAATCTATTCCAATTCCTTCACCCGTATGCGGCGGTATTCCATCTGGCCGCGGTCACCTTCCAAGCCGATGGGACCACTGGCTGGAACCTTGAACTCTGCATTAAGCACTTCGCCGTTGCATGTGCAGTGGGCCACTCCATCCTTAACGATCGCCACGATTTCATTCCACTCCTGTGGCTTGTATTTCTTTAAATCCTTCCACGGCCCGGCCAGTACGTAATCCCGGCACTGGAGTTGTGGGCGGCGAATAAAGACGCCGCTATCGGCATTGGGTGTAGCGCGAAACTCAAGTTTCAAAATAAAGTTCTTGGGAAACTCACGCGTGGTCCAGAGTTGCTGGACCCGCCGACCTTCAGCAGGAGTAGTCACTACTAACCGGTCATTAATCGCAACATAGCGACCATCATT
>CBFHWX010000180.1:0-2724 GCA_965659445.1 Limisphaerales bacterium
ATTTCAGAAAACTAAACGCTGAACTTTGGGAAGTGGTTGGCAAGGGGTGGAAGTTCAAGGACGGGGCGGTTCACCAGACAACCGCCACGCGCGAGACTGAGCGGCTGGTGTTGCGGCCCAAGATGCCGCGCGATTTTGAACTGATCTGCAAATACACCCACACCGGTGGCAGTACGTACAAGTCGGTGACCTTTCGCTTCGACGTGACGGCCGATCGCAAGTACGCCAATTACGTTTACACCAGTGCTCACCCGCCGGGTCCGAAGCTGCACGTGGCGTATACGCGCGATGGCGCCAGCACCTATCCACCTGATGGCCTTGTGGTGCAGCCGATTGCGATCGGAAAGCCGTACACCCTACGTTTGGTCGTGCGCGACCGATTGGTGAATGTTTGGCTCAATGGACAATTTCAAATCGCCTACACATTACCTGACCGCAAGCCGGGAGGGCGGCTGGAGCTGTCGGGTTTCGATGCGACTGTGGCGTTTGACGACGTTAGTATCCGCGCGCTGCCGGCGGACGTGAAACTGGCCGAGTCCAAAAATAGAGCGCCGGAAGTGAAAGCTGCCAGCTCAGTGGAAATCAGCGAGGCCAAGCTCGCCGCCGCCGAGTCTTCGGAGTCTTCGCTGCAGGCGGTGTTCGCCGCTGAAAAAGCGCGCGGCAACGCAGATGCTTTTAAAAAAACCACTCTGCTCGCTGCCCGTCGCCAGGCCGAGGCCATGAAGGCTGCGGGCGAATTCGAGATGAAGGCGTTTGCTAAGGATGCCAAAAAGGCTAAGGCCGCGCGAGTGAAGATTGCCAATGCTGAAAAGAAACTTGCCGCGGTGGCCAAGGGGCAGGGCACTTACACCGCCCTGCGCGTGGCGAAGAAGGCGTTGGAAACGCCGGCGCATAAGGAGGCACAGTATCCCACTACGTATCCCGAAACTAGCACTGGCCGCCGACTGGCATTAGCGCGGTGGATTGTTTCGAAAGAGAACCCGCTCACCGCGCGTGTTGCGGTGAACCATGTGTGGCTGCGCCACTTTGGCGAGCCGCTGGTGGAATCAGTGTTCGACTTTGGCCTTCGAGCTAAGCGACCCGTGCAGGTGGAGTTACTCGACACTTTGGCGGCGGAGTTCATGGAATCTGACTGGAGCTTTCGGCATCTGCACCGGCTCATCGTCACCTCTCGTGCGTACCGGCTTAGGTCCACCACTGCCGGCGCGGACCCCAAGACCTTGGCTGCTGATCCCAATAATCATTTTTACTGGCGCATGAACACACGCCGGATGGAGGCGCAAGTGGTACGTGACAGTCTGCTGCATCTGGCCGGGGTGCTGGACACAAAAATGGGCGGGCCATCCATCAACCCCTCCGATGCCGTTCGCCGGCGAAGTCTTTACTTCAAGCACTCGCGTGATCAGCAGGACAAGTTGCTGAAAATGTTTAACGACGCCGACCATCTCCAATGCTATCGACGCAGCGAAAGCATCGTGCCGCAACAGGCGCTGGCACTCTCGAACAGTAAATTGGCGATTGAGATGTCGGAGTTGATTGCGAATAAAATCGACGGAGTGAAATTTGTGGAGTCGGCGTTTGAAATTCTGCTGGGGCGCAAGCCGGACTCGATTGAGCGGCAGGAATGCGTGAAAACACTGGTCGAACTTGAAGCAGCAGCCGCTAAGGCAAAAAAGGAAAATCCAAAAGAGCGTGCGCGGCGAGGGTTGGTTCATGCCTTGCTGAATCATAACGACTTTGTTTCAGTCAGATAAATGATGGGTATGAATCGCAGATTGTTTCTGGGCCGCTCGGGGTTGGGTTTCGGCGGCTTGGCGCTTTCGTCAATGCTACACGGAGCGGGGGGCTTGCCACATTTTGCGCCGAAGGCGAAGAGTGTGATCTGGCTTTTTATGCGTGGCGGCGTGAGCCATATGGAGAGTTTTGATCCGAAGCCGAAGCTCAACACGTTCGCGGGGAAATCGATAGGCGAGACACGTTTCAAATATGTGCAGGATCCAAAATTACTGAAAAAAGTGCGCGTGGTTGTGGTGAACGATGCCAATGGACAGCAGCGCACCAAGCTATATCCGTTGCAGGTCGGCTTTAAGAAATACGGCCAGAGCGGCATCGAGGTAAGCGATTGGTTTCCGCACATCGGTGGCTGCATTGATGATATTGCAGTGATCCGCTCAATGTGGACCACCGATGACAACCACGGCGCGCAGGTACAGTTTCATTCTGGCCGGCACATGCTCGATCCGCGCGTGCCGACGATTGGCGCGTGGGTGAATTACGGCCTCGGCACGTTGAATGAAAACCTACCGCAATTCATCGGCATGGGGCCGCGTTATTTTGACCGGAGCGACGGGCATTATCTTGGTCCAGCTTATGACGAAGTGAAGCTGAAGATTGATCCCAAGAACCCGCTCGACTACGCCCGTCCCGAGGGCGACATCACCAGCGCCGAGCAACTGCTTGGTTTTGGATTGGTCAACCGACTGAATCGCCTCAGCCAGAAAAATTATCCGAACGACGCCGCGCTTGAAGCACGCATCAAGTCCTACGAACTGGCCTACCGAATGCAAACCTCCGTGCCGGGCGTTGTGAATTTTGAAGCGGAAACCGAAGCGACCAAGAAGCTTTACGGATTCGACCAAAAAGAAACGAAGCCCTTTGGTCAGCAACTGCTTGCGGCGCGGCGATTTGTCGAGCGCGGAGTGAGGTTTATCCAAATCATGCACG
>CBFHWX010000181.1:0-2718 GCA_965659445.1 Limisphaerales bacterium
ATCACTGATGGCGAAGTAGTTTTCGCCTATTTCAAGAGCGGTAACCTCGCTGCACTATCACCGGATGGCAAACTGCTCTGGAAAGAAAACCTGATGAGTTACGGACGAGACTCGCTCTTCTGGGATTTTGGCACCTCACCGGTGCTCACAAAGAAACACATCGTTATGGCACTGATGCGTAACGGCAATTCATGGCTTGTGGCTTTTGAGAAAGGCACGGGAAAAGTCGCCTGGAAATTAGAGCGAAATTTCAAGACACCCCGTGAGGGTGATCACAGCTATGCCACGCCGATTGTCACCGAACAAAACGGCCGGGAAGCCATCCTTGTGTGGGGTGCCGAACGCTTCACTGCGCACGATGCGGCTAATGGAAATACCCTTTGGTCGTGCGCCGGTTTTAATCCCGACTCCAAGAACAACTGGGTTGTGGTTTCCTCCTTTGTGATTATCAATGACAGGGCAGTGATCCCTTACGGACGTGGGGCGCGCTTGGCAGGCATTGAACTGGGTGGCGAAGGTGACGTCACTGCAACTCACCGCAAGTGGACTCTTGAAGGCAAAGGCACCTTCGTCCCCTCACCTGCTGCACATGGTGGCAAGGTGTATCTGGTCCGTGATCGCGGTGAGGTATTGTGTGTGAATCCGAAGGATGGAGCAATCCTTTGGAAAGACGCTTTCCCAAAGGATCGGGCCAGTTATTATTCTTCCCCCACGATTGCCGATGACAAAATTTATTCAGCACGTGAAGATGGAATGCTCTTTGTTGCCAATATCAAGGGTGGCTTCAAGCTGCTCACAGAAAATGACATGGGCGAGCGCATCATTGCCAGCCCGGTGCCGGTCAATGGTTCACTACTGATCCGCGGAGAGAAACACCTCTTCAGCTTCCGAGGAAAGTAACCAGCAAATGAAGCAACTCCTCTTGATATGTGCGGTGGTGATGGGCCAATCCGTCTTGGCGGCGGATAAGAAGCCTTTAACCAAGGAGGAATCGGCTAAGATCATTGAGGCTGCGATTCGCAAAGCTGCCAAGAAACCCACAGGCGAACTCACCAAGGCGGATTTGGAGAAGGTGACGGGGTTGAGGCTCGAGTTCAAACAACTGACTGATGTACCGAAGGGACTGGTGAAGCTCACGCAGTTAAAGGATCTGTCTCTCGCTGCCAATCAACTGACCGATGTGAAGGGGCTGGAGAAGCTCACGCAGTTAACGGGACTGATCCTCGGCAGCAATAAACTGACCGAAGTGAAGGAACTGGAGAAGCTCACGCAGTTAGAGAAGCTAGGGCTCAATGGCAATCAACTGACCGAAGTGCCGAAGGAACTGGAGAAGCTCACGCAGTTAACGACTCTGAATCTCGGTAGAAATAAACTGACCAATGTGACGGGTCTGGAGAAGCTTACGCAGTTAAAGACGCTGTTTCTCAGTATCAATCAACTGACCGAAGTGCCGAAGGGTCTAGAGAAGCTCACGCAGTTGGAGACGCTGTTTCTCAGTTACAATAAACTGACCGATGTGAAGGGGCTGGAGAACCTCACGCAGTTAACGCATCTGTATCTCGAAAACAACCCCGACCTCACCAAGGCACAGATTGCCGAATTGAAGAAGGCGTTGCCGAAGTGCCGAATCCACAGCAACCCCAAGAAGTAACCACCCTCATTCCTCCCCGTGAAAGTCCTTAGCTGACATGGCGACCCTGAATTCAGCTCTTCTTTACAATTCTTTACGTAATATCCTGAAACAATTAGTAGCGTATCCCGTCTTGAGGTGAATGGGTATGATTCCCAAAAAACCGAAGATGACCTTGGCGGTGATGCCCCCCATGAAAGCGGGGCCGGTTGATTTCGTATTTATTTCTCTAATGGTTATGGCGGTCGTAATTGCCATCGTTTCTGTGCTGCCTTGGTAAATAAATAAGGCCCAAGTCCCTAACCCTTCCCGTGGAAGTCTTTGAATAAGTAGAACAAATAACCAGATTTCCTCAAATTAGTACGTGCACGTACTTTTCGGATTGATTTCACGCTGGGTTTGGTGGATATTCCCCTAAATGGACGTGGTTTTGCCGCGTCAAAAGTTTATGCAATTAGTTGCCTTAAAACGTCTGGGTCTGTTGGCCTGTAGCCTAGCTTTTTTTACCTCGGTAAACGGAGGTGAAAAGGCGGGTTGGCCCATCTTTCGCGGCAACCGCGGACTAACCGGCGTGGCTCAGGGACAATTGCCCGATAAACTCGCCCTGCTCTGGAAGTTCAAGGTTGGAGATTTCATCAAGGCCTCGGCGGTAACCGGCAACGGCCATGCCTATCTGGGCTCCGATAACGGCAAGTTCTACGCCATCAATCTTGCCACGGGCAAGCAGGCGTGGGTCTTTGAGATAAAGGATCCAATTGAGGCTCCGGCGATGTATCTGGATGGGCGCATATATTTCGGTGGCGTGGACGGCTTCCTTTACGCGCTGGATGCCAAGACGGGCAAGCAGCTCTGGAAGTTTGAGACGGGCGACCAGATTGTCGGTGGGCCAAACTGGACGAAGTCACCCGATGGCAAGAGCACTTACGTGCTGATCGGCAGCCATGATTTTTTTCTCTACTGTCTGGATGCAAAGACCGGCAAAAAGATCTGGGAATATGAATCGGAGAATTACATCAACGGCTCACCCGCTCTGACCGACGGGCGCACGATGTTTGGCGGATGCGATGCATTGCTACATGTCATCGATA
>CBFHWX010000182.1:0-2642 GCA_965659445.1 Limisphaerales bacterium
CATCAGTACACCAGCCTCGCCAAGGATCCCGTCCATCAAAAAACCGTCGCCCGCTTCAAAGCCCAGATGGCTGCCAAGCTGCGTGAGGTTCGCCAGAATGACCTTAAAAAGAACTGAAAACTGCGTTGCAGTGTAAAAGGGAGATTGTAGACTACAACGCACCATGAGTCGGCGGATCATCATCTCATTTTGTTGCTGGGCTTACGCCGTTGTGATGGTTGATGCCGCTGATTATCTGCGCGAGATTAAGCCCGTCCTCAAGGCCCGATGCTATGCGTGTCACGGTGCCCTGAAACAAAAGGCCGGACTGCGCGTCGATACCGCCGCCAATATTCGTAAGGGGGCGAAGGGTGATGCGATTGTAGTTCTCGGCAAGCCGACCAACAGCGAACTCATCGCGCGCATTACTTCTGACGACATGGAGGAGCGAATGCCTCCCGAGGGCGCGCCATTGAAGGCGAATGAGATTGCGGCTATTCGGGAATGGATCGTAGCTGGGGCTCCGATTCCTGAAAATGAGACGGAAGAATCGGATCCGCTGAAGCACTGGGCTTTTCAAATTCCGGAAAAATTTCCTTTACCGAAAGGCGCGAGCAATCCCATTGATTTATTGCTGGAGAACAAAAGGGCCGAATTGGGTTTAAAATCACAATCAAAGGCAGAGCGGACAATTTTATTGCGACGACTGTATCTCGACCTCATTGGCCTGCCCCCGACACAGGCGCAGTTGATGGACACGCGCCCGTGGGAGGTGATTGTCGATGAACTCCTAAAGAGCCCGCACCACGGCGAACGCTGGGCGCGGCATTGGATGGATATCTGGCGGTACACCGATTGGTATGGGCTCGGTGCGCAGTTGCGCAACAGTCAGAAACACATCTGGCATTGGCGCGATTGGATTGTGGAATCGTTGAACGAAGATAAAGGCTACGACCGCATGATTCTGGAAATGATGGCGGCCGATGAGCTAACGCCTGAGGATTCCAATGCTCTGCGGGCCACTGGCTTTCTCGCGCGCAATTATTATCTCTTCAACCGCACCACCTGGCTCGATGCCACCATCGAGCACACCGGCAAGGCGTTCATCGGTCTCACACTCAACTGCGCCAAGTGCCACGATCACAAGTACGATCCCATCTCGCACGAGGATTACTATCGCTTTCGAGCTATCTTCGAACCGCACCAAGTCCGCCTCGACCCCGTGCCGGGCGTGACCGATTTTGAAAAGGAGGGTCTCCCGCGCGTGTTCGACAATCACCTCGAAATTAAAACCTATTTGCATCTGCGGGGTGACCCGAAGAATCCCGATACCAATCGCGTCATGCAAGCCGGCGTCCCCGCTGTCCTGTCCAGCTTCGCACCTAAAATAAAACCGGTGCAATTGCCCGTGTTCGCCTACGCCCCCGCCGCCCGTGACTATGTGCGAACTACCCACCTTGCCTCTGCCCGGGCTGCGGTGGGGGTGGCGCAGAAGGAATTGGCCGAAGCTCGGAAGAAAGCGGACAACGCGCCAAAAGACCAACCGAAGCCCAAGTCGTCGGCCCCTAAATCCGCGCCGCAGTTTGCCTTTCACGATGATTTTGGCAAACGCAACGACGAATTGTGGGAGGTCATTGGCAAGGGTTGGAAGTTCGAGAAGGGCGCGGCACACCAGACCACCGCTACGCGTGATGCCGAACGGTTGGCGCTGCGTCAGAAACTGCCGCGTGATTTCGAGCTGACCTGCCGCTACACACACACCGGTGGTAGACTTTACCGGTCAGTGACCTTCCGATTTGATGTCCCGTTTGACCGTAAATACATGAACTACTTGTACACCAGCGCCCATGAGCCTGGACCCAAGCTGCACGTGGCCTATATGCGCGGGGGCCAACACACCTATCCGCCCGACGGACGTGTTGCTCAACCTATACAAATTGGAAAACCTTATACGATACGCTTTGCGGTTCGTGATCGGCTGGTGAACGTTTGGCTCAACGACAAGTTTCAAATTGCCTACACATTGCCCGACCGCAAACCCGATGGGCGGCTGGAGTTATCGGGCTTTGATGCTACTGTGGCATTTGACGATATAAGTATCCGTTCGCTTCCAATGGATGTTGATCTGGTCGAGTCCAAAAATAAGGCGCCGCAATTGAAGGCTGCCAGCTCAGTGAAGATCAGCGAAGCCAAGCTTGCCGCCGCCGAGACGAAGGTGGCTTCGCTGGAGGCGATGTTCGCCGCCGAGAAAGCGCGCGCCAACAAAGCCGCTTTTCAAAAGGCATCGCAGTTAGCCGCTAAGCGCGCGGCGGAGGCGTCCAAGGCTGCGGGTGAATACGAATTGAAAGCCTTTGCTGCGGATGGGAAAAAAATCAATGCCGCGCGCGCGAAGATTGCCAACGCCGAAAAGCAATTCGCCGCGGCAAAGCAGGGGAAGGGCACATTTACTCCGCTTCGCGCGGCCAAGAAGGCGCTGGAAACGCCCGCGCACAAAGAAAGCCAATATCCGACCGTGTATCCTGCCACCAGTACGGGACGACGGGCGGCTTTGGCGCGCTGGATCACCTCGCCGAAGAATCCGCTTAGCGCGCGCGTGGCGGTGAATCACGTTTGGCTACGGCACTTTGGCGAGCCGCTGGTGGAATCAGTGTTCGACTTAGGTC
>CBFHWX010000183.1:0-2636 GCA_965659445.1 Limisphaerales bacterium
CTACCTCTGGTGGCTCAATGGCGGACCTTTTGTCGCTCGTGGAAACGGGCAAAAGAAACAGGGCCGTTTAATTTTTGGCGCACCCAAGGACATGTACGCCGCCCAAGGCAAACTCAACCGGCGGCTCTACGTGCTACCCACCCAGCAACTGGTCATTACCCGTCTCGGGGATCAACCCAGCAACTCCTTTAATACAGAATTCTTCAAGCACCTTCGCGCTGCCAGTGGAAAGTAGAAATGTGAAAAAGAAAAAAAGGGGCAGTAAAAACTGCCCCTTCCTTTAAGCCGTACAACCGAGCCTCTTTATACAAATATATTTTTTTAATTTTTTGAGGCTGTTGTATCTGCCGTTAATAGTTATTCGAATCGCTTGGTAACATGCCCCTCTCTTTTAAGTTTATTGTTTTTACTTTTTAGAGGCTTGTTGTAAATCGCTCTTCAATACCTACATAGCATACCCCATGCCAACGGGTTGCCCCGCGGTAAAGCACGGTTTTAAGGGGAAAATAAATACACGAACTAGACCTGCACCGAATCGTGCGTGAGATTTATCACTTCTTGCGTAAAATGTTTTACCAAAAAAAGAATCAATGAAGTGTTAACCCAATTCATTATATTTTTTATTTGTGCCTTTGGCTTTTTCGACCGGATATTTCACCGCGTTCTTCTTCAATTTACGCAACATCTCCTGCCCCAAGTCCATTTCCAATAAATCAGCGAGTTCAAACAAATAAATGGCAACATCCGCCATCTCATCGGCAACCAACTCGCGGTTTGTCTGAACATGCTCCTCGCATTCAGTCGCATTTTTCCACTGGAAATGCTCCAGTAATTCCGCCGCCTCAATACTGATGGAGAGCGCCATGTCCTTGGGGTTATGAAACTGTTTCCAGTCCCGCTCATCCCGGAAAGTATTGATATGGTTTGTCAATTCGGCAATGGAATCCATACGTCTGCCTAGCGCGCAGCCACGTTCTTTGCAACCGCTTCTTTTTCACTAGCCTTCCCTCGAAATCCTCCTAGCCTTTGGCATGCGCTCACTAATACTGATTCTATCCTTGGCATTGACCGTTTCATCCTTTGCCCAAACACACGTATCAAAAAGCGCTGGCAATCGGCTGGTGCATCTGGAGGATCCCAGCCCGTTTTATCCGCACCGTGATTTCCCCAAGCTCATCACGCCACAATGGGCGGGTGAAGATGGGGTGGAGGCCGTGGTGACACTAGGCATCGACGACATGAACGGGGCGGCAAGGTATGAGAAGTTTTTGCGGCCGATCTTGGAGCGACTCAAGAAGATCGATGGACGGGCACCGGTAAGCATTTTGACGTGTCGGATTGCACCCGATGATCCGCAGGTGCAGAAGTGGCTAAAGGAAGGTCTGACGATTGAGGTGCACACGCTCACGCATCCGTGCCCGTTGCTGCATCAGGGCAAATTTGAGCAGGCGGCAAACGTGGTGCATGGCGGGGTGGATTTACTCAGCCAAATCAAAGGCAACATACCGGTGGCCTATCGCATGCCGTGTTGTGACTCGATGAACAGCCTCAGCCCAAGGTTCTTTGCGGAAATTTTCAACAAAACGAGCGCAGATGGGCGATATTTGCAGATTGATACGTCGGTATTCAACATCACCACAGCCAAGGATAAGTCACTCCCGCGCGAGTGGGTGGTGGACAAGGACGGTAAAGAGCGATTCGGGAAGTACCTGGAAAAAATGAAATCTTATGTCGGGACGATTGAAGACTATCCCTACCCGTTCGTGATCAATCGTCTTTGCTGGGAGTTTCCCTGCACGGTGCCTAGTGATTGGGAGGCGCAAAACCTTATCGGCAATCAAAACCCCCAGATGCTCGAGGACTGGAAACGCGCGCTAGACGTGACGGTGAAAAAGCAGGGCACCATGAATCTAGTCTTCCACCCCCATGGCTGGAGCAGCAGCGCGCAACTAGTAGAGCTGGTGGATTACGCGCAGAAGACTTACGGCAAAAAGGTAAAGTTCCTGAACTTCCGCGAATGCGCCGAGCGACTGGAGAATCATTTGCTACGAGGCGGCTCGCTTCGTGATGCCAAGGGCAACGATGCGGGCGTGCGCGTGCTGGACGTAAATGCTGACGGCTTTATGGATGTGTTGATTCCCGCCAAGAAACTCACACGCATCTGGGACGCCAAGACTGGCGCGTGGATTGAAAGCCCTCTCCCCTTCGATCCGCGCGGGTTATCCGCAGGTGTGCTTGATAAAAGTAACGCAGCCAGTTTCCACGATCCGGCCGGCACGGTGTGGACTTCCCGCGACAAGGTGTGGCTCAAAACCGCCATCACGCCCCCGAGCGATCGCACGGGGCGATTGCGCGACGTGGACAACGACGGCATAGCCGAGTGGCTCGGCAAACGCGTTCATAAATGGGATCCCACCAAGCGCCGCTGGGCCGCCCAAGCTCATGTGGTGCCTGGCGCAGTGCATCTCAATGATCCGGCCATCCGGTTTGTCGATCTCAATGGCGATGGTTTCGATGATATTCTGTTTTCCGACAAGACGCGATGGGGCATCTACCTTTGGGAACAGCGCGTGAATGCCGGGCTCGGCTGGCGGCCGGGCTGGAGCTATGTGGTCGCGGAAGGATTACGCGAGGAC
>CBFHWX010000184.1:0-2603 GCA_965659445.1 Limisphaerales bacterium
TGCCTCCGCCGAAAAAGGACTTCTGGGACAAAAGAATGATGTTGTCGTAACCTTATATCCATCATCACATTTCTTTCCCGGAAAGGAGAAGAAAGTATTGGGGGATCAGTGGGTAAGCCTTAAACAGGCAAAGGAGCTATTGGAGGCAGGCCCGCCCCAGCCAATCTCTACCTAGAGAATTGGGTGGCGAGGCGACAGTTAGCCGCGTTGTAAAAACTTTATTCCCTCCAAGGGGAACTTGCCCCCCTTGTTCTCTTTAGGCACACTGCCCGCGCTCCCAAGTTATGAAGCAATACAAGAATTTCATTGATGGACAATGGGTGCCCGCAGAATCGGGCGATACATTCACAAACTCCAACCCCGCGGACACGCGCGAGGAAGTAGCCGGGTATGCCAAGGGTGGCAAGGCCGACGCACAGGCGGCAATTGCCGCAGCACAGGCGGCCTTCCCTGAATGGAGAGCCACCACGGCTCCGGCCCGCGGTAAGATTCTAAGTGCGGTCGCGAACATTATCGCTGGGCGACAGGCTGAGCTGGCAGAACTCCTTTGCCGTGAGGAAGGAAAGACCAAGGTGGAGTCGGGCATGGAGGTTGGCCGCACAGTCGACATCTTCCGCTTCATGGCAGGCCTCTCCTATACCATTGGCGGTTCAGTAGTGCCGCATGATTTGCCTAACAACATGCTTTTCACCAAGCGTGAACCTCTGGGTGTAGTGGCGCTGATCACACCGTGGAATTTCCCAATCGCGCTCCCTGCATGGAAACTTGCGCCGGCCTTGGTAAGCGGAAACACCGTGGTGATGAAGCCCGCCTCCATGGCCCCGGCGTTGACACTGGAAATAGCCAAAGCTTTCGAGGAAGCGGGTTTGCCCAAGGGTGTCCTGAATGTGGTTGTGGGCAGCGGCAAGGATGTGGGGGATGAACTCGCCACCAATCCGGCAGTCAAGGCACTCTCCTTTACCGGTTCACATGAAGTGGGACAGGGCATTTACCAGCAACTGGCCCCGCGCATGACGCGAGCGCAGATGGAGATGGGTGGCAAGAACCCAACCATCGTGTTGGCTGATGCTGACCTCGACTATGCCGCCAAAATTGTGGCGATGGCGGGCTTCATGATGACGGGGCAGGTTTGCACGGCGACGAGCCGAGCTATTGTGGATGAAAAGGTAGCAGATGAATTCACCGAGAAACTGGTTGCAGAGGCCAAGGCGCGCAACGTGGGTAACGGCATGCAAGAGGGCGTGACAATGGGCCCGGCAGTTTGTGCGAGTGAATTAGAAGGCAACCTGGGCTACATTAAAATCGCGCAGGAGGAAGGCGCGGAATTGTGCTGGGGTGGCGATCGACTGGGCGAAGGCGATCTGGAGCACGGTCATTTTATGAGCCCGGCCGTCATTGGAAACGTGAAAAATGACATGCGCATTGCGCAGGAAGAAGTTTTTGGTCCAGTGATTGGCGTAGTGAAGAGCGGTGACTTTGATGAAGCCATCGCGCTTGCCAATGACATTGAGTACGGCCTCAGTGCCTCAATCATCACCCGCGACATCAACAAGGCAATGCGCTACACCGATCAGATCGAGGCTGGCGTGGTGAAGATCAACCAGATCTCTACCGGCCTTGCCCTGCAGGTGCCCTTCGGCGGCGTGAAACATTCCAGTAGCAATAACTTCAAGGAACAGGGCCAGTCCGCGATCGACTTCTATTCGCAGGTTAAGTCGGTGTATTTGGATTATTCTGCCTAGATGAAGCTCTGTCGATTCAAGAGCGCTGAGGGCGAAGTACGCGTCGGCTTGGCGGTTGATGAAAGCACCATTGCCGACCTCTCGGGGAGCGGCGTTGAGTCCATTACTTCACTGTTGGAGGATAATAATGGCACGCAAAAGATCAGGGAATTGGCCGAGCAGGATTTGCCACAGGTGGCACTGAGCACCGTAACGCTGTTAACACCCGTTGAGGGACAGGAGGTTTGGGCCGCGGGTGTTACATATCTGCGCAGCAAGAAGGCGCGGATGGAGGAAAGCGATTTTAGCGCCAACGCATATGACTTGGTTTATGATGCTGCGCGTCCGGAGATTTTTTTTAAGTCCCTGCCAAGCAAAGTCGTTGGTCCGGGTGAGGCGGTGGGCATTCGCGAGGATTCGAAGTGGAATGTGCCGGAGCCGGAGCTGACGCTCGTAGTGAACTCAAGAAAGGAACTTGTCGGATACACGATTGGAAACGACATGAGCTCCCGCGATATTGAGGGAGAAAACCTTCTCTACCTACCTCAGGCCAAGGTATATGACCGATCGTGTGCAGTGGGGCCGTGGCTTGTGATGGGGGCCAAAGAGGGAGAGGTGCGTGAGTGGACGATTGGGGTGCAGATAGAGCGCGCCGGAAAAAATATTTTTGAGGGTGAAACTTCCATCAACAATATCAAACGCACCTTTGGTGAGCTGGTCGACTTCCTCTGTCGGTCACAGACCTTTCCTCAAGGAGTAATGCTTCTGACCGGTACAGGTGTCGTGCCGGAGGATGATTTCACACTTTCGTCCAACGACATAATTCGCGTCACAATTTCCGGGATTGGCACATTAGAAAACCCGGTAGCGGTGGTGTAACGG
>CBFHWX010000185.1:0-2602 GCA_965659445.1 Limisphaerales bacterium
CCGAACCCAACGAAAAAATCACCTGGTTCAAACTCGATGTCGATTGCCCGAAGTTTATGATCAATTCTGATGCTTCCATCGTAGCCCCTCTGGTATTTGCTTACGTCATGGGCCACTAAAGCATAGCGCAGGTAGACCGACAACCTCTTACTGGCCTCCTCCCCTAAAACTGATCCAGTTGGAGTGAGAGAATCTTTTTGGGCCGCAGGCCCGGAGAGGATTCTTTTAGATGAGTCAGAAACGACATACGGTGGATCAGATCATTACGAAGTTGCGTCGATCGGATGTTCTTCTCGGTAAGGGTATGAAGGTGCCCGAGGTCTGCAAGCAGTTGGAGATTGCTGAACAGACCTATTACCGCTGGCGACAGAAGTACGGCGGCATGCAGCCGGAGATGGCGAAGCAATTCAAGGCTCTCGAAAAAGAGAATGCACGACTGAAAAAGATGGTGGCCGAACAGGCTCTCGACATGGATATTTTGAAGGAAGCCGCAAAGGGAAACTGGTAAGCCCCGAACGGCGACGGCGAACAATCGTTGAAGTGTGTCGTCGTTTGGGGCCAGCGAAAGTGTCGGAGCGTCGAGCCTGCCGTGTGCTCGGTCAACCGCGTGGCACGCAGCGTTACCAATCACTACGCCCTGATGATGAACCGAAGCTACTCCACGAGATGCGTTCCATTGCCAGACAGCGTCCACGCTTTGGAGCAAAGCGTATCCACAAGCTACTGATCGAACGTGATTGGCGTGTAAATCAGAAGCGAATCCATCGCCTTTGGAAGCGAGAGAAGATGCAGGTCCCTGGGAAACAGCATCGCCGACGACGCTTGAAGCTCGGCGGCAGCGAGAACAGCTGCGTCCGACACCAGGCACTCCACAAGGACCATGTCTGGTCGTACGACTTCGTTGCCGATCGAACCGAAGACGGTCGTCAACTGAGGTTTCTGGTGGTGATCGACGAGTACACGCGTGAATGCCTGGCGATCGAAGTGGCTCGTTCGTTCACGGCTCAGGACGTGATTGGCGTCTTGCAGTACCTGTTTGCGGTCCGCGGCACGCCAGAGCACATTCGCAGCGATAACGGGCCGGAGTTCGTGGCGAAGTCGGTTCGGCGTTGGCTCGACCAAGCGGCAGTGAAGACGCTGTTCATCGCCAAGGGAAGTCCTTGGGAGAACGGATACGTGGAGTCATTCAACGGGAAGCTACGAGACGAGTTGCTGAACTGCGAACTATTCTTGAGCTTGGAAGAAGCCCGCTGGCTGATCGACCGCTGGCGCCTCGATTACAACCACCACCGCATCCACAGTTCGTTGAATTACCAGACCCCTGCCGCGTATGCGGCCGGCTGTATTCTTCCGGCTTCGGCTACGCCTTCGCCTCCAGAATACAGCCGTCTACTTGCCCCCGATTCTCTCACTCAACCTGGAACATAAATTGGGGGGTGGTCACGTCCGGTAAGCGTATCCGGACGCCACCAATATAGAGGCTGGCGCGCACAGCGTGTGGCCAGCAACCGGACCCGCACCGGCGGCAGGAGCGGCCTGAGAAGTTAGCCTCGCAACTGCATTGAATTTGCAGGTTGGCCTACTTTCCAAAGGGAAGGCCGTTCCACAGAATTAGAAACCCAAGGTAGATTATTAAAGGTACCAGCAGGTTCAGACAGCCAATGCAACGTGCCCGTTTTTCGCGTCGCGTGGTTACATCAATCTTCCCTCGCATGGAGGGAAACACCCACCGCAAGGGGGCCCCAATCGTCCACGGAATAAGGGCACAGAGATAGGCTCCGGCGAAGGCTAATAGAATACCAATGCCTGTGAGATCCACGCCACGGGAAAGACGTGGATCGCCGAGAATCCAAATCGGCAACACCATGAATGGGCAACAACCAAACGCGAGCGGGATCGAAACCAGCAACTTCAATACAAGCGCCCCCATGTGGGCGTCCGCCGTACGGAATGTCAGCGTTTTACGGTTTTCTAATTTCATGAAAGATCCATGCAACAAAAAGGACGAACCCAATCAAGAAAGGGGACGCTACGACCAAAATCGCAATCAGCATTGGCTCGATATATGGTTCCGACATGTTTGTTCGACCTATTGCTTGACGTGGATTTGTGTCGCCCTGAGATTCACTCCAGTAGCTTCTTCAAAAGTTCCGGTTGCTTCGTCAAAAGTTTCAGCAAAAGTTCCCTTGCATCGTCTGCTGAAAATGCTGTTTCTAGCCTGTTGTTTACCGCGGTTGCACACTATATGCACACCAAAAATTTGGAATGGTGATAATGCCGATGGTTTGGGCGGCTGCACGACACCAGTGGGGTGTACTTAAATTGATGAAGGTCGCCGGAGTCCGCTCCGGCGGCCTTTTTCTGTTTCAGCTCCGTCGGTTGGCGTATCCAGATGTACTCAACACATCTAGAGCCCACCGCGCGCAAGGGGGGTGTGTAAAATCCGAGGAAAATTACACGCGTCTTGCGTCCAGAGGCTGGCGTGCACAGCGTGTGGCCAGCAACCGGCGCAGAAGTCTCGTCGACCTGGTTGGTCGCGAGGAAGTCCATCCAGAGGTTGAGTTTCGATGGTTGGGCATCTGACATGGCCGCCATGGTAGCG
>CBFHWX010000186.1:0-2584 GCA_965659445.1 Limisphaerales bacterium
GAGGGCTTGGCAGGCCAAAGCACTCTAGCACCCAAGCACCCTCACTTTGCGCCTAAGGCGAAATCGGTCATATGGATATTTACGAACGGAGGTCCAAGCCAAGTGGATACCTGGGATTACAAACCGGCCCTGGCCAAGCGTGACGGTCAAACGCTCGAAGGTTTCGATCGGTTCACCGGTTTTTTTGCAAACTCGGTCGGCGGCCTAATGAAAAGTCCGTTTGAGTTCAAGCAGCATGGCCAATGCGGCAAACATATTTCCTCGATTTTTCCGCGCTTGGCCAAGCACGTCGATCGCATGGCGTTCATTCACTCCGGGCATACCGAGAGTAACAACCATTCGCCGGCGCTTTTCATGATGAACTGTGGCCTGCCGCGCATGGGTTACCCGTGTGTGGGTTCCTGGGTGACTTATGGTCTGGGCAGCAACAGCGACAGTCTGCCTGCATTTGTTGTGATGAGCGATCCGAAGGGACGCGGTTTGCCCAAGGGCCATGCGGCCAACTGGGGCGCTGGATTCCTGCCGAGTGTCTATCAGGGGACGCATTTTCGTCCGACCGGTGATCCAATCGACAATCTTTATCGGCCAAGGGAAATGAACCCCGAGCAACAGCGGCAGCAGTTGGATTTGCTTCAGCACTTGAATCAAAAACATCTTGATGCCAACCCTTATGAGGAAGAGTTGGCTGCGCGGATTGAGAGTTTTGAACTGGCCTACCGCATGCAAAGCGCTGCTCCGGAAGCTCTGGCTGTTGATCAGGAGCCAGAGCATATCCAAAAGCTATATGGCCTTGACGATGACAAATGTAAACATATTGCCTCGCAATGCCTTACAGCCCGACGGATGATTGAGCGTGGTGTGCGCTTTGTTCAAATTTACAGCGGGGGCATGGAGAACCAACGAAGTTGGGACGGGCATAACGACATCAAGGGAAATCATTCGCAATTTGCCGCTGAAACCGACAAGCCGGTTGCCGGCTTGATTGCTGATCTGGCCCAGCGCGGATTGCTCAACGAGACGCTCATCGTCTGGGGCGGCGAATTTGGCCGACTGCCGATTGCTCAGAAGGGGAGCAAGCCCGGACGTGATCATAATCCGCACGCTTACACTAATTGGATGGTCGGTGGCGGTATCAAGGGTGGCGTGAGCTATGGCGAAACGGACGAGATTGGCCATAAGGCTGTCGTGAACAAGGTCACCGTCAATGACCTGCATGCGACTATACTGCACCTACTGGGTATGGATCACGAACGCCTGACCTACCGCTACAATGGCCGAGACTTCCGCTTAACCGACGTGGCGGGCAAAGTTATTCGAGAGGTCACTTCATAGGTTTTCTCTATGATCCGATCCAAGTCTTTATTGGTATCCTCATTGTTCCTGTTCCGTGCTACAATATTTGCGGAGTAGATCGATTGTTGTGAGTAGGAGGTGTTTCATTTCCCTTCAGCTTTCAATTCTTCACTCGTCTTGCCTCCGTGTTTGCGGAGGGTGGCGACGGCCGGTCCGTGACCCCAAGTATTGGCAATATCTAATGGTGTCTTACCACCTTCATCCTCATCCTTCGCACTCACATCTGCACCCTTGGCCATCAATCCACGGTTGTCTTGATTCCCACGGACTCGAGGAATTTCCAGATTTCCTGATAGATCATCGTGAGTTCCTCGGGAGAAAAGTCACCGTGTTTCTTCCCCTTTATTGTGTGCAGATTTTCCCTGACGCCGACTTCCTGAAGTTTTTTGTGCAGGCTCACCGCTTGGCTGTATGGTACCGGCGCATCCTCGGTTCCGTGAATCGTGAGGATCGGCACGCCTCCATCTCGGACATAGTTTATCGGTGAAAGCGTGCGCACATATTCCTCGGTATCGATGTTATTGCCAAACCACTCGGTTGGATGCGGATTTATTGAAAAATCTGTGACCCCGAACCAATTTACGATAGCGGCGATTTTTTTGTTGTCACCGACTTTCAGTTTCCCCCCGCAGAGTTCGTCGCCTTTACGGAGCATACCGGTCAACAGAGCGAGATGGCCACCTGCTGATCCACCACTTACAACAATCCGGTCGGTGTCGATGTCGTATTCCTCTGCGTTGACGTACACCCACTTCAGAGCAGCCAGACAATCGTCTACAGCAGCCGGAGCCTTTCCGTCTTTGGCCAAGCGATAGTTGATGGTGATTACAACCCAGTCCCTATAAATATACGGCAGGACATTTAAAACGCTTTCGTCCTTGGATCCTACAGTCCAGCCTCCGCCATGGATGTATAGCAGTGTTGGTTTTTTACCCTTACCATCATTCACCCACCAAGGGTCTTCGCCTATAAATTCGTCTGGGAGGTATACATCTAAGCGGAGTTTATTATCCCCTACGGTTCGATAAACCACGTCATGCTTCACAAGGCCCAAATTTAACGCCGCATTTCGGTCGATGGTTTGAGCGGGACGGGAGGCGCAGCCGGCAGTCAAAATTACGGCTGCGATTGTTGTGAGTAGTTGTTGTTTCATTTCCCTTCAGCTTTCAATTCTTTAGCTGGCTAGGTGGTTTACTTGGCCAAGCGACATAAAAAGAGGCCGGGCACTTGG
>CBFHWX010000187.1:0-2506 GCA_965659445.1 Limisphaerales bacterium
AGCCGGGCTGACTAATGCAACCAAAGGGAAGCGATTCATCACCGAAGGCTTTACGGAAGGAAAGCGGCACCTTGGGGACCGTAGATTCATAGCGCGTCCATCGCATGAAAGTGTTGTTCTCGCCCTGATAGTAAAGGACACCGCGCAGGCCCAGTTGACGAATAGGCATCACGGTCGCATTAAACAACCCGGCAGGCGGGCTCCATCCGGCACGGGCATCACCGGGTTTTTTTGGTAACCGCAAACGCGGCTCCTTTTTACCCTCGGTCTTGGCCCTGGCAACCTTGGTCACATGTTCTGCGCGCGCAGTATCACAGGCCTTTTCCCATTGAGCCATCAAACCGGTCACCTGCTTGGGGTCATCCCAGATGACTGTTTGGGAATCGTGCTCGGCCAATACAGTTTTCATGAGATCGCTTCCAATGGCATCCAGTTCCTCGCGCATGCACCATGTTTGACCCAACGTGCCTCCACGGGCGACATTGATGATGCCGACGGGCACCTTCAGGTACCGATGCAGGAACGTGCCGTAAAGATAGGGAACTGCAGAGAAACGCTGCGCGGTTTGAGGCGAGCACTCCTGCCACTGGATTTTTTTGCGCACGTCCGGAAGCGGCTTATACCAGGAATCCTCCCATGCAATGTAACGCAAGCCTGGAAAATCAGCTGAGGCAGCTTCACGGTCCTTACGGTTGAAATTTCCCCAACCCATGTTGCTTTGCCCAGCGCAGAGCCAGATTTCCCCGATAAGCACATTCTGCACCACAATTATTTGCTGGCCGGACTCGGCAATGAGCCAAGTGGGCTGAAAGCTGGCCTTTGCAGAGGGGAATTGCACACTCCAGCGACCATCCCTGCCGGCCTGAGTCTTGAGCGTTCGGGTCTCCAGCTTTGGTGGATTCTTCTCTACATAACGCATCGTTACCGTGTAGGCATCGTTGTCTTTCCCAGCACCAAAAGGCTCACCAAGCTTGTCTGCTGCCGACTTTCCAATGATGGTATCCTGGGTCATGGTAACCTTCACTTCAGCATCCGGCTTGGCCCATCCCCACAGGGTGATGGGTTTCTGCTGCTGCAACACCATGTTGTCACTGATGATCCTGGCAAATCGGAGCGTTTCCGCATCCTGAGCAATGGCCTGCGAGGCAAGGGCAATTGCGATAACCGTTGAGGACAGAGTGCAGAGGAGTGATTTTGGTATATTCATGATTCGGGCGGTCTACTTGAATTGGAGTTCACTTCTTTTGACCTTGAGGGAGTGAATGGCTTTGCCGTCGATATTCACCACGGTGTACTTCACCGTCGGATCGTCCGCCTTGAGATCAAAGTCAACCCGGCCAAAGGATTGCTTGTCGTTGTACCCGAAGAGCGAAGTCTTGATCAGACCATGCACGTGCTGGTTGGTTAGTCTCGATGAGCTGAATTCGTAAAGCGGGTACATGTCTTGGATTCCCGAGTCAATCTTGTAGGCATCCGAACGGTGACGGTCAGCCGAAAGGATAATGATACCGGGAATCTTCTGCCTCGCGATAAACTGATAAATCCGCTGGCGCTCCCCATCGTACCCGTCCCAGGTGTCCTTCGATCCCGGCTTCACCTTGGGGGCAAGGGGCACGTTGGAACAGATCACAGTAAAAACGGCGGGCTTCTCGAGGGTTTTCTTTAGCCATTCCATCTGGGCGGGACCGAGCATAGAGGGGTCCTTTCCCTTGGGCGACTCGCGATAGTAACGCCCGTCGATCAACACGAAGTGAACCTCACCAAGCTTGAAATCGAACCAACAACCGGGCTGCTCTTCGCCACCTCCATAATAAGGGTTATCCCAGTTGTCCTTAAAGACTTTCCACACCTCGCGCTTCCACTTGGGTTCTTCAATAGCCGGGCCACCCCACCCGTCGTTGGTGGTAAAGTCGTGGTCATCCCAGATTCCATAGATCGGGACTTTCCTGGCAAGCTTCGCCCACTGGGGCTGGCTTTGCCGGCGGTAGTAATGAAAAAGCTGCATCTCGGGGGTCTTTGGATCATCGATGTAAACATTGTCGCCTAGCAGAAGTAGGGCGCGCGGATCGATCGCCCCGATGGTGTCCCAAATGCGTTCGTTCGCGGGGACATAGCCCGCTCCTCCACCGAAGACGATAGTGAACTTGTCGGTCGGGGCATTCTTCTTCAGGGAAGTGTCTGGAAGAGTGCGTTTCCATGGCCAAGTCTCGGCGTCGAACTTCCAGACGCCCGGCTTGCCGTGGGCAAGGTCTAATAGCATCTTGGTGTGCTCAGAGTTGACCGCATTCTCAGAGGTCGCCTCTAGGTAGGCGATGGCCTCCTTTTTATTGCCCTGAAGAATGAGCTTGAGGGCATGCGGATGCATCCGCTTGACTTGCTTGCGTTGCGTGGGTTTCTCGTTATTCACCCTCGGCTTTGAGGCTTGAGCAAAAAGCTGCGGTGCATTCAAGCTGATTGCAATCACACTAAGAGAGAGCAACGTCTTGAAGAATTGGATTCCTTTGTT
>CBFHWX010000188.1:0-2487 GCA_965659445.1 Limisphaerales bacterium
AAACTTCACCGATTCCTGTCCCTTACCTAACGCCGTGCGAATATCGCGCGCCAACGGATTATCGCCCGCGAGCGCCTCATCCGTACGTTCTATGATGATGACGTTCTTCTTGCCGCGTAGCGCATTGATAATCGCCGCTTCAGGGAAAGGCCGAATGACATTGACGTGAATTGAGCCGACCTTGGCGTTGCGCTGTTCACGCAGATAATCGCATGCTGCCTCGATATTTTCCGCCGCACAGCCGAGTGACACAAATACCGTATCCGCATCCTCTGTCTTATACTCCTGCAACAATCCGTAACGCCGGCCCGTGAGCTGTGCGAATTCCTCGCTGCATTGCTCGATAAATCCAAGGATGGGCTCGTTAAAATTGTTTCGGCGCGCGACCACACCATTCATGTGATGCTCCTGATTCTGCACCGGCCCCAGCAGGACGGGGTTCTTTAAATCCATCATCTCCGGCACACGTCGGCGCTTGGGTCCGAACAACTCCCGCTGCGCCTCCGTTGGACACTCAATAATGTCCCCCGGCGCACCCAAATACTCCCGCAGCAAATCCGCTTCCGGCGCTCGATACGTCCGCTCCGAGTGCGTGGTGAGCATCCCATCCTGAATATTCATGCCGGGATTCAACGCCAGCTCGTTCACCTTTCTAAGAATGATCGCAGAATCCGCTGCCTGTTGGGCGTCGCGAGCCACCATCATCGTCCAGCCCGTATCCAGTGCCCCGTAAAAGTCATCATGCCCGCAATGCACATTCAGCGCATGCTTCGTTAATGCCCGCGCGCCCACCTCCAGCACCATCGTCGAGAGCTTGCCCGGCGCGTGATAATACTGCTCCATCGCATAGGCGATACCCTGCCCGGAAGTGAAATTCACCGTCCGCTTCCCTGTCACCGCAAAGGCTGTCGCACCACCCTGTGCCGCGTGCTCGCCCTCACACTCGATGGCAATCTTCTGGTTCCCCCAAACATCCAGTTTCCCCTGGGCAAACGCCTGCTGATATAGCTCGCCTCCCTCCGTAGAGGGTGTAATGGGGTAAAACACCCCACCCTCCGTGATTCGCGTCTCCACATGCTCCGCCATCAAATGATTCCCACTGCACGTGACTGGAATACCGGGATACTTCGGCTTATCAGCGTTTGTCTTCTTGGAGATGACTTCCTGTTTTGTGGTTTGATTTGCCATACTATTGGTTAAAGTCTCCTTGGTCGCTCAGCCGGTCACCCAGAATACACAGGGTCACACCCAGCTTGGGCTGGTTATCGACAAAAACGTCGGAACAATTTATTTTCCTTCATTATGCAAAAAGTGCGCTTTGCGGTGGTAGAGACTACTGATACGTCGCGTTACGTGCAATGGAAAACCGACTAGGCCAAATTGTTTACTTTTGGTCAAAAAAAAACCAAAATCGCCTTGTGTTAACGGCTCCTGAAAATAGAACGCTGCCTAATTCAAGGCAGCATCCCTATGAAGCGCAACTCGATGCGCTCGAGGGGATAATGTGTGCCGACCTCATGGCCACGGCGTTGGGCACTGCTACCATCAGCTCCACCACCAATCTAGCCATGCTGCTGGAGCAATATCGGACCACTATTCTAGAGCCCATCGAAATGCCCGTGATTGCCCAAGCCCACCGTCTGGCCAGTCGCGGTCGCACCAAGGAACTCATTGCCCTGGATCAGGAATTTCTAGGCAACCACCCCGAATGGCTCCAGCTTTCTCCGGCCAGTAAACGCTTCGGGCGCGATTTTTTGTCACGCTTGCACCCATTGCAGGACGAACGCGTGGTGCAACGGATGCTCAAGGCTGCGCAGAACGGAAAAATCCCCGGCCACCACCTTATCGTGTTCGGGCTGACCATGGCCGTGTTTACCATCGCTCCAAGACAGGGACTGGCCGACTACGCGCAATCCGCACTCAACGCGCTGATCGCCACCAAGGCAGGGAAGTTAAAGCTCACGCAGGACGACCGCAACGCACTGTTCGCACATTCCCAATCCCGGTTGCCTGAGGCCATCGACCGAATGGTCGCCTAGCCCAGCTCGGCATTCGAATACACCGCCTGCACATCGTCGTGATCATCCAGTAGATCCACGAGGCGGTTCACCTTTTCCATTTCCTTTTCACCGGCCACCGGTGCAGATAATTCCGACAGCGAAGTGATCTCGGCGGATTCTGAGGGAATCTCCTTTTCCTCGATCACCTTGTGCACCGACTCAAAATCCTCCGGTGCAGTCAGGATCTCATAGCCCTCCTCCTCCGTCTTGAAATCCTCCGCGCCCGCTTCCAACGCCAGCTCCATCAGCTCATCTTCCTCAGCGTGTTCGCGCGCAATCATGATCTGCCCCTTACGGTGAAACAAGCGGCTCACCGAGCCCGCCGTAGCCAGCTTGCCGTCGTTGCGCGTGAGGATGGCGCGGATCTCTGACGCCGTACGGTTGCGGTTGTCCGTGGAAACCTCGCACAAAATAGCCACGCCATGAG
>CBFHWX010000189.1:0-2468 GCA_965659445.1 Limisphaerales bacterium
GCCGTAGTGCCTCAATGGGATCTAGTGCGGCCGCCTTGATCGCTGGCCAAAGGCCAAAGAACAACCCGACTACAACCGACAAACCAAAAGCGATGACCACCG
Organism: Limisphaerales bacterium; assembly: GCA_965659445.1. GTDB lineage: Bacteria > Verrucomicrobiota > Verrucomicrobiia > Limisphaerales > UBA1100 > UBA1100. The sequence goes on from CBFHWX010000189.1 coordinate 103, forward strand.
ACCATTCAGTGACGATGGTCGTGATATGCAGAATATTATGCCGAAACGCGGCAAACCCCCAACCGCCCACCACCCCAATAGTGCCTCCAATCAGACAGAGCATCAGCGCCTCAACCATGAACTGTACGGTGATGTCTGTCTGGGTGGCACCCAGTGCCCGTCGGATACCTATCTCCTGAGTGCGTTCGGTGACGGTGGCCAGCATGATATTCATAATGCCAATTCCACCGACCAACAGCGAGATACAGGCGATGTAAAGAAGCATGCGGGTATCACGTGCCTTTTGCGCCTTGAGGGTGTTGAGCTCCTTTATGGGCACCACAATCTCGTAATCCACCTCGCCTTTGCGTGATTTATCCAGGCAATCCCTGAGAAGCGGCAACGCTGGGATCACCTCTTCAACCGATCCGAACTCAACACGAATCTCAGTAAGCTCCACGCGCTCCACCGAGACACTGCCCACGCTGAGGTCAATATTCTTGATTCCGTAAAGGGCTTTAAAGGTAGACAAAGGGATGTACACATTTGCGGAAATCGTACGACCCGTGGCGTCTTCCAGCTGCGGCAATTTCTCGGTATCAACGCGCTCCTGTAAAATGCCCTTTACCCGGAAGACCTGCGCAGATTCAACACCGCGAACAACCACATTTTCCAAGAGTGGGTTTTGGCCCGCAAACAGTTTCTCAGCCAACTCTAGTGTAAGGACGCAGGAGTTTTCTTTTCGAGCCTCCTCCATCTCATTTAGAAATTGACCGGCAACGATACGGGACTGGGTGAATCCCGGATAGTGAGGGTAGGTGCCGATGAGCTGGCAATCCACATTTCGTTTGTCGTGAACCACATTCTTGCGCTGGCTCAGGATAGGCAACACACGCTTAACGCCCGGCACCGTTTTCAGAATCCGCCCGGCGTCTGAGTTCTTAAGGCCATAGATCGTCTCCCACTGCATTCTACCCTGCAGTTGGAGTTTGTCGGACAAAGGCTTAACACTCCGAATAATGACGTTATTCGCGCCGAGCGCCTTGATCGCCTCCTGCGCGTCATGACTGGCCCCTTCCCCGATGGCAACCAGTGTGATAACAGCCCACACGCCAATGACGATACCTAGCATGGTAAGGCCACTGCGCAACTTGTGTAGCCTTAAGCTTTTGAAGCCTACCTGAACAATTCGAAAGATGGAAAATCCGAACACAGCTAGTTACGGCTGCGGCGGCGCTGGCCGCTGGCCGAATCCCCCAACGGAGATGCTGGTGTGAGGAAACGCTTCATTTTGGCCCCCGCAGCCTTCTTAGTAGGTATAATCCATGCGTCGTACTTCTTGAGCTGAGCTTCGTTGAGGAATATCTCAACCTCCGCACGTGCACTATCGAAAGCTTGCTTCAAGGCCGCCCCAGCTTTCTCTTTTTGTATCTCCCTGGACTGTATCTTCTTGATCACTTCCGTAATCCCGCCTTTTGCCTTGGTCCGAGCTACGTCCCACTTTTCCCGCTGCTCATCACTGAGCCCAAAGTCCACCGGCTCGTCCTTTTTCTCCACTGATTTCAAGGTTTCTTGATCAACTGGGTCACCCAACTCGACCCTGCCTTTGTTAACAACAGCCTCCTCCAAATTTAGATTCTCAGCCTCAGTCAACGGAGATAAATGGACCAACTCACCCTCTTTAAGGCCCTCGAAGAAAACCATAAAATCATTCCTTGTTTGCTGATCAAAACTTACCAATTGTTCTTTGGTAAGAAATTCCTGTGCGGCGTCACGAAAATTATTGGCAATTTCCGTGACGCCACGTTCGCGTTGTTCCGCAATCAATTTGTCGATCGCAAGTGTCTCGGCCTTCATTGTAACTAATCGTGTCTCCTTGGATTCATCTTTCATTTTTTCCCGAAGTTCTGCGAGTGAATCTTCTTTCTGCTTGATCAAAGCCAAAGCGAGAAGGTCAAGTGCAGCCTCGGCCTTGTTCCGTTCCGACCACCACTTATCTTTTTGCTTGTCTGTAATATCCAAAACGGATGCCCAATCCTCTATCGCTATAAAGTTTTCATCGCTGTATTCAATAGTTACCGGACGCCACTTGTGTTTCTTGGTGGTGGGATTCAGTACATAGCAGCCGGTTTGTGTGGTATCTTCACCGATCATACGAGTCGTCACGCATTGATTGGGAACCTTGATCCGCTGGTTTTCGCCCTCGAGATTGATGACTTTAATCTCCACTGTGACCGTCATGCCCTCAGAAACAGCATCGGGAAAATTACTGCTATCAATGAAAACTTCACCCTTGAAATAGGATTTTTCCGTGTGTCCGCGGCGATTCGTATCAACGTTGGTACCCAAAACAGCGAGGGTTCCAGGCAGGGTCACATCCTCCACTT
>CBFHWX010000190.1:0-2466 GCA_965659445.1 Limisphaerales bacterium
TCATTAATGCCCATTGTGCGGTGCCGGTTTGTTCGGCATCACGGGCGAGCATTATGTCGGGGGTGGCGGCGACCACCCACGGCAGCTATGAGCTTGGGCCGCGTTACGAGCAGTTGCCCGCGCTCAAGAACGTGCCCACCATCCAGCGGTATTTCAAGGATCACGGCTACACCACGCTATCCGGTGGCAAGATGTTGCATCATAATTTCAACGGGCGTTTGGCTGGGGACATTGACCAGTCACTCGGTCGCACGCGTAGTCCGCGACCCAAAAAGCCTCTGAGCCGACCGGCGAACTGGAGCGGCGCCTGGGATTGGGGTGCGTATCCAGCGCATGACGCCGAGATGGCGGATATCCAGCTAGCGCACAATGCCGCCAAAGCGCTTAGAGAGAATTTCGATAAACCATTCTTTATGTCTGTGGGCTTCTTTCGCCCGCACGTACCGCTTTTAGTCCCGCCCAAATGGTTTGAGCTCTACGACGCGGACAAGATTGCGCTGCCCAAGAATCCGAAAAGTGATCTCGATGATCTGCCGAAGAATTTTCTGTCCATTAACAATTACGCCGTCGCGCCGACACATGCTGAAGTGGTGGGCAGCAGCAAACAGCGAAGCCTGACGCACGCCTATCTTGCCTCAGTGAGTTTTGTCGATCACTGCGTCGGCATTGTCTTGGATGCTTTGAAATCCAGCTCGCATGCGGACAACACGCTAATCGTTTTGTGGAGTGACCACGGCTTTCATTTGGGCGAGAAACAACACTGGGCCAAGCGGACGTTATGGGAGGAATCCACGCGCGTTCCCTTGCTCATCGTCGGCCCGAGAATCAAGCCCGGTAAACCCTGTAAGGAACCGGCTAGCTTGATCGACCTTTATCCAACATTGATCGATCTATGTAATTTGCCAAAGGCCTCCCATCTCGAGGGTGTGTCGCTGGTGCCGCAACTGCGCGATCCAGCCAAGCCTAGAAAACACCCGGCAATCACCTCATCCTACTTTGGCAACCACTCCATCCGAAGTCGAAATTGGCGCTTGATTGTTTACGAGGACGGAGCGAAGGAATTATACGATCATCGGAATGACCAGGATGAATTTCGCAATTTAGCCGATGATCCCGCGCACAAGGCGACACTCGATGAACTTGTCAAATGGCTACCCAAGAAAGCCAGCACAGAATTCAAGCCCAAGTCGGAACGTTCCCGGTTGAGGCGGAAATAAAGGCTGCGTCTAGTTGATTTCGATTGGAAGCGTTTCCGATCCTCATTAGTTTTTCGGTATCTCATGAAAGGGCTAAAGCGATACGGCGTCGAGCGCCGGGATTTTTTGAAGTATATGGCGGCAGTGTCGGCGATTCCTTTCGCGGCGTGTCGCACGACTGGGCTGATCGTGGAACGGCCGCGGTTTGCGGATTATCCGTTCAAGCTTAACGTAGCCTCAGGCGATCCGGAGCCGGATGGAGTGGTGTTATGGACGCGGCTTGCGCCAAAACCACTCGAGGGTGGCGGCATGCCCGCGGAGCCTGTTCGCACGCGCTGGGAGGTGGCCACCGATGAGGCGTTTACGAACATCGTGAGCCAAGGCACCGCGCTGGCACTGCCGCAGCTGGGGCACTCGGTGCATGTGGAGGTGACCGGGCTCAAGCCACATCACTGGTATTTTTATCGTTTCCACGCTGGTAATGAAACCAGCCCGGTCGGCCGCACTCGCACGGCACCTGCGGCCGATGCGATGCCCGAACGCACGCGGTTTGCCTTCACCTCGTGCCAGCATTACGAGAGCGGTTACTTTAACGGCTACCCGCACATGGCGAAGGAGGATCTCGATCTCATCGTGCATTTGGGGGATTACATTTATGAATATCGCGGTATCGACAATCGCCCGCGCAAACATCTCGGTCGCGAGATCGAAACGCTTGACGAGTACCGCACGCGCTACGCGCAGTACCGGATGGACGAAATGTTGGCGGACGCTCACCGGCTCTTCCCATGGCTGGTGACGTGGGACGATCACGAGTTTGACAACAACTACGCCAATCTCGTCTCGGAGGAGGAAGGCATCGCACCTGAGAAATTTCTCGCCCGGCGCATGAACGCCTACCAGGCATACTATGAATTCATGCCGCTGCGCCGAAGATCTTTTCCGCAAGGACCGAACATGACGCTTTATCGCGGTTGCCCATACGGCCGGTTGGCGAATTTCCATGTGCTGGACACGCGCCAATACCGCACCGACCAGCCCAATGGCGATCACCAAAAACCGATGATCGGCAAGGCACTCGACCCCCGCGCCACCATGCTCGGTGCGCGGCAGGAACACTGGCTGATGCGCAGTCTCGCGCAGTCTACTGCTACGTGGAACGTGCTGGCGCAGCAGGTGATGATGGCCCCGCTCAACCGCGGCGAGGGCGAGAATGCCCGCTACAGCATGGATCAGTGGCCGGGCTACGAAGTCAGCCGGCGGCGGTTGC
>CBFHWX010000191.1:0-2454 GCA_965659445.1 Limisphaerales bacterium
TCAATGATCAGATCCTTGACCTTACGCAGTGGAATCATCTCAGTGATCGAGTAGTCCCCCTGCTCGAAGATCACCCTGGCAGGTGCATTGGCGGCCGCTTCGGTGATCACGGCCGCAATCTCTTGAGTCGTGGCCCCCGTCTTGATCGGGTACTCTTTAGATTTCCCGCGAGTGAAGGAAAAAACCTTCGACCACCCTTTTGGGTCCGCCCGGCGAACGCGCCAAAAATACTTCCCGGGCGACAGCGGCTTTGCGCAAACCAGCCGCGAAACCACATCGAGCGAATCATCAACCACCAGCGCATGGAACGCCTCGTCGCGGGATATCTGAACTTGGTACCGGTCCTCAATGTCCGCGCCGGCTTCCTTCTGCCAGCGGAGATGAGGATGTGGCACGTATATAGTTGCATCGTTCTCCGGAGAAAGCAGGCGTATCTCGTTGTGAGCGAGGCGATCATCAGCCGAACTGCTGATCCCCCCCCACAGCAAGAAGCTAAGTACCCATGGCAGGATCGATATGTGATAGCGCTTCATGTATTGATAATTTCAGTTCATTAAAGCGAACGTCTCAGATGAGAGTTTTGCGCGGTACGTGCAAATACTCTCCATCTGTTTGTTATCTTTCACGATGTTCCTCAACGTTGCTACTTGCGCTGAGCTGAGTTCCCACTTTCAAAATTCAGCACCTTCTTTCGATCGCCCTTGGTAATGGTCACGATACCGCTGTTCCAGTTTGCGTTGAGGAAGGGGCTTTCAAAGACCTTTTTCGGAGCGTAATCGACTGGCTTGCCATTGATTGTTGGCGTTTTTTCAAAGCTGGTATCCAGGGTGATCTGTTCGCCGTAGATGGTGGTATATTCCAACAGGGTGTTATTCATTTTTGACTGCGCCTTTTTCATCTTTACTTTAAATGCATCGAAGCTGCTTACGTCGCTCTTGGCCATTACCTCGAGAATTACGGGGGCGTATTCTTCATTAAGAATCATTGTTTTTCCTTCTCGGGTTGATCGCCTGTTCTTTTGTCCGTCATTGGCGATGAAAGGAGTTTGTCTCCACTGGAAACCACCTTGGACTACTTTGATTCCTGCGTAAGCGTTTTCCGCTTCCACAAAAACGATGCCCTCTTCTTCCACGGGCACACTCAATCCGTCATTGGACATCCAGATGATCATCTCAGCTCCGCCCCTGTGATGCTTGAGCTTCTGGGTGATCAGGCTACCCTTGCTCTGCACCGACCACTGGGCATTCAAGGCACGACGGTTGTCTTTGGGACGCACGATTGGGATGATCCGGGCATCGTGTTCGCCCGCAAAGATTAGGCCCTGCCAACGGTTTTGGGAACTGATCGCCGCCCAGTCCTCCAGAGGCCGTGCCGCTGTCATTGGGGTTCCCATTATGAAGGCGGGATCACAGTAGCTATAGCGCAGGATGCCGCCGCCATCGGTTCGCATCTTGCTTGGCACTTTGGTGACGGCCGTCTTCAACGGCCGTCCAGTTGCACCTAGACCTTGTGGCCGCTGCCGCACTTCATAGCGGCCGCGTCCAAACACATCGAGCGCGATATCGGCCACCACGGCGGGTGGACGATAGTCGCTGAGTGCCGCATCCATGTCATGGCCATTTACCGCAGGTTGCTTACCGATTCCGAAGTAGAACCAGGCCAGCGGGGCGTTTCCGTGGATTCGGTCCTGGCTGAGTCCCTTGTAGAAATAGATGCGCGACCGCCCACCACCCTGAACGCCGTCAATCTGTTCCTGCGCCCAATAGGCAAAGTAGAGATCCAATAGCAGTCCAGCCGAACGCCTTGCCTGCGGGTCGCCAAAGTCGTAGAAATTGTAAAAGCCCTTGATCAGCGTGGCGTTGTAGTTATCACTCATCATCTCGATGCAGGGGCTCTTGCGGGCGCGCTCACGACAATAGACCACGAAATATTCATTCCATGCGCGGTAGTGTTCCGCCGCGGTGGCGCCGTCATCATATTTCAGATCTCTGTATTCCGGGCGATCCTTCGCGATCTTGGAGAAGTGCCAGCATACGGTGAAGCTCATGGCATGATGATTCTCCGACAAGTAAATGTGCCAGGTCTGTGACTTTTCATGCTCAGCTTTGCCGAGCCAGGAAACCTGCTTCACGTACTCCCAGATCGGTTTCAACACCAGTGCCTCGGTTTCCTTCGTAATCCTGCCGGGATGCTTAATCCCCTTACTGCCGTACGTCTCTACAAGCCGCATAACAATATCCGCGTGCCAGTGGAAGCTGTCGCGGTCATTGACGTCCTTCGGGTTATCGAGATAATGCTGAGCGTTTTCGGCGAGCGCGGCATTGGCCTCGTCCAGCATCTCGTTCAGATAGAGGCAGCGCGCGGCAAACCCCACCAGTGAATAGGAGTACGCACGCACGTAGTTTCCCCGCCCGGGATCAAGTGGTTTCTGTTTCTCCGCACGCACCAGTGGCT
>CBFHWX010000192.1:0-2411 GCA_965659445.1 Limisphaerales bacterium
TGTCAAGACCGGCATGGTTTTGGGGGCCACCGATAAGCATGCTGCAGAAATTACCGAACGACCTGTTTCGGTTCCGGATTTCGCAGCAACAGTTTACCACGCACTTGGCTTAGATCCAAAAGCTGAGCTTAAAACGCCAGATGATCGCCCGATGTACGCTTTACCTGACGGCGAAATTATCCGAGAGCTAATTTAATTTGCCTCACGACGCTGTCTAATTCGGGAATCTGTGGTATTGTGTCAGTGGAAAAACCAATACGGTTTGAGGAGCAATAGGTCGGGGTGTCAAATCACCTCGGCCTTTTTATTTGCGCCAATCTTACCGTCGCAATGATCAGAATGAGGTGTTTCAAATATAAGGCGCACAAGGAAAGTAATTTTCTCAATCATAATCATCGAGGCGCATATCTTTGGGGCCAATCGGTTCTTCTATGTCAAGAATCCGAGCAATAGCTCTTGGGGGATATCCAAACACCGATTCACAGTAGGAACTGGTGGTGAATGGATTAAATTTGGTAGCGGATTGGCATCCACCCAATAGGAGGCAGCAAGCCAATAAGGCTAAAAGAGCGGGCTTCATGCCTTGCACCATATATCTCTCGCCCTCTATTCGCAATGAAAAAGAGGAAGGCAGCGGGACCACAAGGAGGATTAGGGTGGTATCCATGAAGCGCGATCCCACCGCCTTCATTCGCCGACCATTCTACCCAATTTCAATGTATCCACACGTCCGAACTATCAACTTTCATTCCACAGCTAATTCACCGAATTGAATCTCAATTTATAAGGCCCAACGTTATATTTGCTAATGTGTGGAAACGTAACGGGAACGAGTTTTGTGCGTCTAATATAGGGAAGAGCAAGGGACACGCGTGGAACGCGAAATCCACGCAGGAAGGGGGTGCCTTATGTGCTCTAAAAGGTACCCCTTTCCCATTTCCGATTAGGGCGAACGAGAGTCAGCGACTTTCAAGGTTTATGATGCCACTCGATGCCGGAGAGGATGGGCGGTTTTTTGCCTTGGGGGGTGAGGTCGATGCGTAGGGACTTATCCTGTCCTACGACGGTGAATTCCTTGATGATGGCTCGGCGGACGCCTCCTGCCTCCTTAGTGATGTCCAAGTCGCGCAGTATTGTTTTTCCCTGCAAGGCCACGTCAAAGACGCGTTGGCCGGCCTTGAGATTCTCCGGTTCCATGAAGTGAAGTTTCAGGCGGTAGGTTTCGTTTTCTTTTACGGTGATGTTCACGCGGGTGGCACCTTCCAATCCTGAGGCGGCAATCCATTTGAGGTTTCCCGATTGGACGGCGGTGGAATGCAGACGGAAGGTGGCGGCAGTTTTGGGGGTGATGGTCACGTTGGGCTTGGCGGAGGGTCCGCCAACCTCTGGGTATTCAAGCCACATTTTTCCATTAGGGCCACGGCGATCACCAGGGGCACCAAGATTGATGGCTATTTGATCCTCGGGAACATCGGTGCCAAATGTCCAATATTCCAACCCGGGCATATGGATGAGCCCGAGCGAGCTTTGTAACTGATAGGCACAGCCACAGGTACGGGTATAGTCAGGCGCGTTGAGGATACCGTTGGCAGGGATAAGGTTGGCGGTGCAGCTTGAGCGAAAGCCGCCCCAGTTGCCGGTGCCACCATCATTTGTCAAATCGTAGAAGCCAGCCGCCCCAGAGCGAAAGGTAAGTAGATGCTCGCTACCGATTGCAGTGTTGCAGCCGTAATTTCGCTTGTATTTCCAACCGGTGGGGATTCCGGTTTTAATATCCAGTGCAAAGCCACCGTTGCCATTGGTAATAATCCGGTCCTTGAGGAGCAAACACGGACCATTATAGCTCAAGTTCCGATTAGCCCACATAATCTTCCCGCTACGCCCCTGATAGGCAATCATGCCTTTGCCAATATCATCCTTGGCACGATCGCGAAAGGCGCTTCCGGCCTGTAGCAAAAGATCATGCTCAGAGGAATAATTAAGGAAGGTTCCAAAAATATCTTCCTCGGACTGCCAAAGCACCCGACCGGTTTTCAGATCCAAGGCCGATAGAGAAGGATTCCCTTTCGGTTTCATTCCACGCCGGTTCAACGCCTTAAGCCGAGCTTCGGTCAAGCTGTCAATGACATAGATCGAGTCGGTTCCAAGAGCGATGTTGTTGTGGCGGAAATTGAATTTCGCATCTCGCGTCCACAGTAGTTTACCCGTCTTCCGGTTAAACACGGTCAACTGCCGACTACCTGATGCAAACCGCGAGTCAACAGCTTCAGACTTCTCTTTGTCTTTGCCGGATATCTTTACCGCAATCGGAGCGATCGTTGCGACCAAGTACTCATCCTGTACACTTAACCAACCAAAATTGGGGTTATCAGGTAAACTGAACTCTTTTTTTGTCAGACCGGTGTCTATAT
>CBFHWX010000193.1:0-2375 GCA_965659445.1 Limisphaerales bacterium
CGAGTTGGGCCAATCCATCAAGGAGTTGTTCTGCCCGTAGACGTTTTGTCAGGGGGGCCTTGAAGGTGAAGTCTTCCGCCTTTTGGTTGGGCACAGGCTCGACGGCAGGTAACCGGTAAGCTTGCGAGGTGGCCATCAGGCGCATAGCGTGCTTCAGATCGTGGCCATTGGAAGCGAAGTCCTGGGCCAACCAGTCAAGAAGGTCGGAATCCCAAGGTTGGTTGTCCATTTCATCTACGGGATGAACAAGGCCGCGTCCGAAGAAAGCATTCCAGAGTCGATTCACGATCACACGGGAAAATCGGCCATTTTCCTTCCTCGTCATGAGGTCGGCTAATTGATTGAGCCGCACCTTGCGAGAGGCTTTTGGATCTACTTTGCCAAGCTCAGGGTAGACAAAGGCGGCGGCAACCTTGTTCCCCGTGGGCTTGTCGCAGCGATGCTTTTCCATGGGGGCGTTGGCGAAGACGGAGGCAAAGGCGTAGGATTGGTCGAGGGTCCAGTCGTTGATGAAGCTGTCGTGACAGGATGCGCACTTGAGGTTGAGTCCGAGAAAGACCTGAGCGACGTTCTGGGCAGCCTGCATCTCTACGACCTGTGAGGAATTGACTGTGCCCCGCCATTTTATACCGTCGATGAAGGCGGCTTGTTCACCGGAATTAGGGCTGAGCAACTCGTGGGCGAACTGGTCGTATGGCTTGTTCGCCTTGAGCGAAGCCTTGAGCCAGTTGGTGAGTCGGTACTTGTTGCCGCCGTGATATTGCCGGGTGTAGCTGTTGCGGAAGGCGTCATTCCAAAAGGAGATCCAGTGCTGCATGTAATGCTCGTCATTGGCCAAAAGGGTGTCCACCACCTTTTCGTATTTGGCCAAATCCTTGTCTTCGGCGAAGGACCTGTACTGTTCTGGAGTAGGGGGAAGCCCGATGAGGTCGAGGTAGGCACGCCGAAGAAACGTTCGATCGTCCACGGGGGTTTTTTGCTTCACGCCCTTCTTATCAAAATAGGACTGGAGGAAACGATCGACGGGATTCTTGAGGCCGTTTTTCACAGATGGCAGCTTGACCACGCGTGGAGCAAGGGGAGCCTTGCGCCATTCGGCAAAACTGTAACCTCTGGGCCACGCGAGGCCTTCATCAATCCATGTTTTGATCAGTGCAATTTGTTTCGGAGTGAGCGGTTCGCCCTTGGAGGGCATGCGCTCATCAGGATCCTTGGAGGCGATGAGTTGAAATAGTAGGCTGCCGGCGCTGTTGCCAGGCTTGGCGGCTTTGAGCAGTGTGGTACGGGTATTAATAGAAAACTCGCCTTTAGCCTCATGCCCGGAATGGCAGCGGGAACATTTGTTTTTTAATAGCGGCTGGATGTCTTTCTTAAAATCCACTGCCTGGGCTGGGAAGACTGCAATTGCAAGAATAATGGCGAGGCGTATACGCACGGCCAAAGGATGAGGCCCTTGACATTGATTGTCAGGACAAATTCTTTTCTGCGATTCGCCCTCCCTACGTCCCAGCATTGACTTAATCTACGACATTGAGCAAATAATCAACCCGTCCAAGCTAACGAAAGCACGGGACCAGTTTGGATATCAGTGTTTTTGCTGGTTGCACTGATGATTTGTGCCAACGTGGTAGCTGGCCCAGCAGAGAGCATTCCTGGCGGTTCTATTGGCACTTCTGCTGGGCTTGAAAAGGACCTGCCAACAGAGGAGAGGATTCCGACTCACTAGTGAACATGAACCAAAGACAATTGCTTCTTACAACTGCACTTATGGTAATGGCTTGTCTGGCCTCCGTACAAGCCTACGCCGTGGACGAGTCCAGAAAGCAGGAGGGCCCGATAGGCGCCTTTCTCGGCAAGCCTCGTATGGAAGCCCAGCCGCTCTTCAAGGCAATACGCCATCCCAATGTCGTCGTTTCTCTCAAGGGGACGGTTCTCGCCACCTTGGGAGACAAAAAGCTTCTTGCCCGTCGTAGTGTGGATGGAGGCAAGACTTGGGGAGAAGAGATCATCGTCGCCGAGCCGGCCTTTCAGGGGGGGGGCTTGACCGTCGATGAGACCACCGGAGACATCCTAGCGTTCGCCGAGGATCGGCACCCACCCGCTCCGTTGTCGGTCTATCGCAGTCAGGACGACGGTAAGACATGGCAGAAAATCGAAGTCACGATTCATCCTGACACCCGCGGAAACGTGCCGTCGATGCACATGAGCGAACACGGCATCACCTTGCGACACGGCAAACATGCCGGACGATTGATCCGCGCGGCGCGTCATTACGGCGAGGCTAATTACCCAAAGAAACACTGGCCGACGCACTACACCACCGCAATCTACAGCGACGATCACGGAAAAACCTGGAAGACCAGCAACCCGTTCTC
>CBFHWX010000194.1:0-2381 GCA_965659445.1 Limisphaerales bacterium
AGCATCGCTGCCTGTAGAGTGTCCAGTCGGCCGTTGAGGCCAAGAACGGGATGGTGGTGTTTCCGCTCCTGACCGTGAACACGACTTTGCCGGAACTTTTCGGCCAAATCGTCATCGTCAGTAAATAGAGCCCCGCCATCGCCGAAGCCACCCAGTGGTTTGGAGGGGAAAAATGAGGTGCTGCCGATGGTGGAAAGGGAGCAGGATTTTCGACCCTTGTAGGTGGCCCCAAAACTTTGCGCGGCATCCTCAATCACGGGCATATTGTGCCGATTGGCGATCTCATTGATCGCATCCATGTCGGCCGTCTGGCCGTAGATCCCCACGGGAATAATGCCCTCTCAAGTTGAGCAGAATCCATGTTCCATGTGTCGGGATCGATATCGACGAAGACCGGTTTTGCCCCGACCAACGCGATGACCTCGGCAGTGGAAATCCAAGTGTATGAAACGGTGACAACCTCGTCTCCTTGGCCGACTCCTAGCGCCATAAGGGCGATGAGCAGTGAATCTGTCCCACTGGACACGCCCACGCAATGTTTGGTGCCCACATAATCTGCAAGCACTTCCTCCAATTCGGCAACCTCTGGTCCGAGTATGTACTGTCCGTGATCGTGAACAGCAGCTACGCGCTCGTCGATCCTATCTCGAACACGTGACAAACGAGTTTTCAGATCGATGAAATCCATCAGGATTGGCCCGGCTTCAAGTCGCGATAGCCGATCTGACCCTTAGATAATTTTTCGGTCAGCGGCTCATCCTCTGACAAATCAAGCCCACGTACTTTACCATCGGACAGTTCGTAACGCAGCTTCGATTCCGGACAAGTAGTAATGCCCGACTCGTCAAAATGCATCACATGACCATGCCGATTCATCCAACCATGCTGGCGAGCTGGCACACCAAGCATGAGCGCGTAGTCCGGCACATCACTACGTATAACTGCACCGGCTCCAATGAAGGCATAACGGCCTATTGTGATGCCACAGACAATCGTAGCATTGGCCCCGATTGTCGCGCCTCGCTGGATGAGGGTTCCCTCGTACAGGTCTTTCCTAACAATCTGCGAACGTGGATTGATGATGTTTGTAAGGACACAGGACGGACCAAGAAAAACATCATCCTCTATAGTTACACCATCGTAGATGGACACGTTATTCTGAACTTTCACGTTGTTGCCAATGACAGCCCCGCCAGAAACCATAGTATTCTGCCCAAGGCTACAGCTCATCCCGATTGTTGCCCCAGCGCAAACATGACAAAAATGCCAGACTCGGGTGTCTGCTCCTATCTCGCAGGGCTCATCCACCACAGCTGTCGAATGAATGGAGGGATCAGCGCTCATCAAGAGAGATAGGACGACCATTTTTTTTGAGCGACGTCTGACAGGCCTCCAAGATCCGCAGCACACGCACGCCACTCTCAGCATCGGTTAACGGTGTGCGGCGCGTGGCGACGCATTCCAAATAATGCTCACATTCGCGACGTAGAGGCTCGTCACCCGAAAGCGCAATGACCTGTTGACCGTCGTTCTGTAACACCGGCATCGTTTCCTGAAAATCTACGCGCTGATCGTACAGCACCAGCTTGTCTTCAACATTCACGTCATTGAACACCGCCATGCCCTGCTCACCCATCACTACCAGCTTCTGCTCTTTGAATGGATTGAGCCAACTCACAAAGATATGGGCGCGCCGGTCTGATTGAAATAGCAGAGTCGTCACTGTAACATCAGCCAATCCTGGAGTGAGATAGCTGCCGCCAGTGCAGGCAACCTCAACTGGCATTTCGCCAAGCAATCGCAAGATCACTGCCACGTCATGCGGAGCAAAGCTCCAAAGCGCGTTCTCCTCCGTACGCACCTTGCCGAAGTTGAGGCGATTAGAATAAATATAATTCACGTTGCCCAACTTCCCGGCATCAACCAACTCGTGCAACCGCACCACCGCAGGGTGGTATTCCAGTAGATGACCCACCATCAGAATGCACCCATGTTCCTGAGCGAGATCTTTGAGCTGTTCGCCCTCACTGGCTTGGAGTGCCAATGGCTTCTCTACAAACACATCCTTGCCGACTTTTAACGCCGCCGAGACCAATTCAAAATGTGTCTCGGCCGGAGTGGCAATAGCCACTGCCTTAATGTCATCGGATTCCAGCGCGTCATTAAACTCGCTTGAAGTTGCAACTCCCGGGGCATTTTCTGCTGCTGCTATCCGGCCTGATTCCGCAGGATCGCACACCAGTTGCAGCGCTCCCAATTCGTGCAGGTTACGCGCCAGATTTTTCCCCCAGTAACCGCAACCCAGAAGTGCAACATGTCGAGTCTCGTTCATTTCCTCAAGAGTCCAACTCCCCTTCCGTGTGGTTATATTGGTCGGAATA
>CBFHWX010000195.1:0-2346 GCA_965659445.1 Limisphaerales bacterium
AAGCCCCAGGGATTGCCACCACCGGAAGTACGGCGATGCGCGTGCAGTTGGCGGCGCAACGGGCGTAACCGCCACGAGCCGTGCTCATCAAGCTTGCGAATGCCCCACGGCGTTTGCACGCGAGAGAAGCAGTGCAGTCCCTGGCTGAAAAACAATTCTCCACCGGGACTCCAAGTGAAGGAGTTGATGTTTTGATGGGTGTCGCCGGTGCCAAAGCCCGTGAATAGAATTTCGCGTTTATCCGCCTTGCCGTTACCGGTGGTATCTCGCACATGGATGAGATCGCGACCGTTACCGATGTACGCGCCGCCATGGCCAAGGGCAAAACCGGTGGGCATGTTGAGGCCGTCGATGTAGGTGGAAATCTTGTCTGCCCTGCCGTCGCCCTTGGTGTCTTCCAGAATGAGCAGCTTGTCATTCGGCTTCGTGCCTGGCTTGAGCTGCGGATAGGCCCACGTGCATAGCACCCACAATCGTCCGCGCGCGTCCCAGCGCATGCACACCGGATTGGCGATACCCATCGATTCGTCGGCAAAAAGATTTACCTGCAGACGCTTGTCCACCGTGAACGAAGCCAGCTCAGCCTTCACGGTGTTATCTTTCTCGGGATTGGACACAGAGAGTGGATTCTGCGCCTGAAGCAGGCACGCGGTCAGTACAAGGGCCAGTGAAGTTGCTCGTGTCATGATCTTAATGGCTCAATTGATGGTGATTGTTTTTTCCGGGAATGAAGGGGAATGGATTTGATGTATGGTCCCATCCCGGCTTTCGACAACATACACGCCTCCAATTCTGGCATTAATTTTTGCCGTCGAGCCGGGCTCCAGAACCCGAGCGCGTCCGCGTCGGCCCCGCGTGCTGATCGGATAAATCATGATGTCTGTCTTTGCCCGGTTGGCAAAAGTAATGGGCACCTTAAATCGTCCGGGACTTGGATTGGAATGGACTGATGGTGTGAGGGACAACGACCGACGCGGATGTGACTTGAGCAGCTGTGTGGTGAGTTGCTCTACAAGTAACTTAGGGGCGGCATCGATAAGGTTCACGGACTCACTGTGATCTTTACGGTGGTCGTAAAATTCCCTTGCCGTGGGGACACCAGTCTCGAAATCACGCCATTCAACGAACCGGTGCGTTGAGGTGCGCATGCCGTAGCCCATGTACGACTCTCCTTCGTAGTTACGATAGTACTGGCTATAGGCGACGGCATTCACCGTGGCTTTAGGATCGCGCAGGACG
Source organism: Limisphaerales bacterium (assembly GCA_965659445.1). Taxonomy (GTDB): domain Bacteria; phylum Verrucomicrobiota; class Verrucomicrobiia; order Limisphaerales; family UBA1100; genus UBA1100. The sequence goes on from CBFHWX010000195.1 coordinate 1,240, forward strand.
GGTAACAGGCTCGTGCCATCCACATAATCTGGTATCTCTATATCTGCCAAGTCACAAAGCGTGGGAAAGAGATCAAGTAACTCGGCCAGACTCTCGGTAGATTGGCCGGCAGTGGACAATCCGGGTGCAGAGATGATCAGCGGCACCCGCGTGTCGATCTCGTAATTACTCATCTTGCCCCAACCATTGAACTCACCAAGCTTCCAGCCGTGATCACTCCACAAGACCACGATGGTATTCTTAGCCAATCCTTCTTCCTTCAAAGCATCCAATAGGCGACCAATTTGCGCATCCACGTAGGAGACACAGGCATAATAGCCATGCATGAGATGCCGCGCCTGTGCCTCTGTGATACGGCGCTTATCCCATGGCTTTGGGAAGTTAATGAGATCCATGTAGTGCGTCAGTTCGTAGCTATTAGAAAGCGCGTACGGGGGTGTATTCGGCGTCACTTTACCTTTAGTGATAGCCGGCAGTTTTTCCGGATCGTGAAGATCCCAATACTTTTTGGGGGCAATCCAAGCGAGATGCGGGCGAACGTAACCCATTGCGAGAAAGAAGGGCTCCTTCTCCTTGCCGAGCCGCCGCAAGTCTTCAATTGCCAAGTCTGTGCGTGCTCCATCAATAAGTAGATGATCTTCAATAACCGGGGCAGCCGTTGCCGGTCCTCGAAGATTATTTTTGCGCCAATCGCCAGCTGGTAATCCCACCTGCGTTTTGCGGATTCGAGCCGGGACATTCTTCGGATAACCTCTGGCTATATTTCGAAGAGGACGAATCGGCTCACTCCAGGATTGCGGATCCGGCGTGGGATTATGATAAATCTTCCCGTGGCTCACCGCCGTGTAGCCGAATTTACGGAACCACTGCGGCATGGTCACCGCATCGGGTTTGGATTCACGAAAATGAATCGGCAAGGTCCACACACCGAGTTTATCGGGACGTAAGCCAGTCATTAGGCTGGCTCGCGACGGATTGCAAACAGCCACCTGACAGTAGGCCCTGTTGAACTGAACCCCACTCTTTGCCAGTCGGTCAATATTGGGCGTGATGGCAAACTTGTCGCCGTAACAGCCTAGTGTGGGGCGCAGATCATCCACCGCAATG
>CBFHWX010000196.1:0-2248 GCA_965659445.1 Limisphaerales bacterium
TTCTTGCCGAAGGTAAACTGGAAGTCACTCGCGCGGCTGAAACCATTGATGTTTCGGCGGACGAGGCACGCCGGCTGACAGGCGAGGTTCTGCCATTGGATGCGGCCCCTGGTGGTGCGGGCAAGTTTGGTTTCACGCTACGGGTGCCCGTAGGCATCGTGGCTGCGATCACGCCATTTAATTTCCCACTCAACCTCGTGGCGCACAAGGTGGGTCCAGCTCTTGCTGCGGGCAACGCGGTGCTCATTAAACCAGCTACAGACACGCCACTCTCGGCTTTAAAGTTGGTGGAGGTTTTGCTCGAGGCAGGGCTGCCACCCGAAGCCATCGCATGTGTTACCGGCCCGGGCAGCTCGATTGGAGCGGCAATTTGCGCTGAAGACCGGATTCGCAAGATCAGCTTCACGGGTAGTGCCGAGGTCGGCAAGGCCATCTGCACCTCCGCCGGGCTCAAGCGTGTGACCATGGAGCTTGGCTCCAACAGTCCACTCATCGTGCTGGATGATGCGGATTTAGAGAAGGTCGCCATGGCTACGGTGGCCACCGGCTTCGCGAATGCCGGGCAGGTGTGTATTTCCTGCCAGCGCGTCATTGCAACCGAGGGCATTCACGATAATTTACTCGATGAATTGCAGCCGCGTGTCACAGGGCTCTCTGCGGGTGACCAGCTGGCAGAAGGCACCAATGTTGGCCCGCTTGTTCGCGAGGGCGATGCGGAGCGTGTGGCGGACTGGGTTAGTGAAGCCGCGGACAACGGCGCACGCCTTTTATGCGGTGGTGATCGCAGTGGTTCGGTGGTACAGCCGGCGTTACTGGCCGATGTGCGCCCTGACATGCGTCTGAGCTGCGACGAACTTTTTGGTCCTGCGGTGGGCGTGACGCGTGCGGCGAATATTGATGAAGCCATCGCTCTGGCCAACGACACCAATTACGGGCTTAGCGCCGGTATTTTCACCGAGAATCTCGAGGCGGCTCTCCGCTTTGCCCATGAGGTGGAAAGCGGCAATCTTCACATCAACTGGGGCCCAATGTGGCGCGCGGATTTCATGCCCTATGGCGGCTTAAAAGACAGTGGTATTGGCAAGGAAGGCCCCAAGTATGCGATTCAAGAAATGACCGAGACCAAGATGGTGGTGATTCACGGAAAATCCCCATAATTTTCAGATCGCTTATGGATGGAATTACTAAAGCGTCAGTTGGAGGCTCTCAAACGAGAGAATGAAGGGCTTCGTAAACGCTTGGAAAAACGTTAGGACCGCTAGAACAGTCTCCTGAATTTTCAGGTTGGTTAGCCCGTTGGACGCAAGTTCCGGCGGGTTTTCTAGCTTCTAGTTTTGAAGCTGTTGGATTATAAAAAGAGAATAAGAACCGGGATTTCATATATGAAACTACTACTCAGAGCAGCACTTTTTGTCACAGTTCTTATCGCCTGCGTGAGTGCTAAAAAAGGTGGGGCACAAGCCAAGCCTGTGCAACAAGACAAGAAGGCGGGTTCAAAATCCGCGAATCTGAAAGATCGAAATGAAGAAGTAGAAAAGCTGCTTAAGCAACTGCACGATCCGAAAACAAGAAAAGCCTTTGAGGACTGGATCGAGAAGAATGGTCTCACAGAAGATACGCTGAAAAAGCTCCGTTCGGAGACTGAGGGTGACGATAGCGCCGATGTAAAATCGGATGATAAAGATTTCAAGGATGATTACGAAAAAACTGAAAACAAAGGAAAAAGTCAGAACACGAAGGGGAAGTGGAAGAATTTTTTGAAGTCCCTCTTCGGTGACGACGATGACTCGGATGAAGATAATGAGTCGACCATGCCCAAGATTGCCATGGAGTATGTCAAGATGTGTGAGTCAGAGTTGGGCGTTCCGCCCAGGATTGACCTCGATGATTGTGTCGAAATCCCCCTTTACATCAATGGGGTTCAAAAGCATGGAGCTCTTCGGAGTAAGGAACTGGATAATCCAAATTTGCAGGGCAAGGGTTTTACTTCTTCAGGATCTGTTTTACAGCGCTATGAGGGGAGAACTGCGGATGGCAAGCCCTTACCGGATGTGATCTGGATTGCCTTCGGCCGGAATGAAGATTGGGATGGTGACCAAATAAAATTTATCGGATCAGTGCAAATGATTGGTTACAATAAGAAAACTGGTGCTACGGCGTTTTTTGAATCCAGGTTTCAAAACCTGAATGCTTGGGTGAAGCAGGATAAGGGGACACTTCGTATGCGCGGCAAAATGCCTTGGATCGA
>CBFHWX010000197.1:0-2224 GCA_965659445.1 Limisphaerales bacterium
GGAACAAGCCCATTGACAAGGCCGTTGAGTTGGCCAATCGGAACCTCGCCGAGAAATACAAGGTGCAAAGTTTCCCCACGATTATCGTGATGGACGCCGTGGGCAAAATCTTGCATCGAGACGAGGGGTACGGGCGCAAAAACGCCAGAGCCTTCACCGCTGATCTCAAGACCACCCTTGGTCGATAATATCCTCTTGTTCGCTTAGCAGGAGCGCACTAAAAAGCCTCGATGCGTCTAGTGCTGGCCATACTAGCGATTACGTGGATTGGAGTCGGTTGTTCGAAAAAAGAGCCGGAAAGCGCCGCGAAGGAATCGGGTCTCAAGCTGGTCCCACGGCCTGAAAAGAAAAACGTTCCTGATTCCCCCGAGGCACTTGCCAAGGCCTTTCAGAAAACCCTCGCAAACAACAATGCGGAGGCTATGATGATGCTCTCACTCCTTGGCCACGGCACCAATGCGTGGATCGGATTTTCCCGCGCCACACTTCAGGAACGGCGGCGGATTATCACCGGCGAATTATCCCGGCTAGAGCAAAAACTTCGTTCGAATCGAACCGATCCCGAGCAGGCCCGTGTCTTTTCGCTGAAGTTGCAACTCGAGAACTTGGAAAAAAACTACGCCGCCAGCTTCAATGCATTGCATACCAATCTACCAATCGACCGTAACCGATTCAAGGAAGTCGAATACCACATGCTGCAGCAAGGCCTAAAAAACGCCCACATGATTCAGGATACGATGAAGCTGGCACACATAGACACCTCCCGTATCACCACAAATTTTCTCGGCGCTAAGCTCCACGGTGGTCAGCTGGAATTGCGCTACGAACAGGATGGTCACCCGCTGCGCGGAACCATCGTCTTCAACTGCGCCAATCTCAAGAACATTGGCTGGGTGATCCTGGATCCGCCGCGCGTCAATCCAAACAAGGTTTTTGGACCGCAGCCTCCCTCAAAAAAAATTGAGCCAGAGCCTTTTCCCGCACCTAGCAAAAAACTCCAGGGAATGCTTTAATCTCGCCCACAAAACCTCATAACGTTATAGCCATTGTACGTGAGCGAAACTGCCTCCAATTGGTCGCCCGCCTCCTGGCGTGCGCTTCCCATCTGTCAGCAGCCCAATTACCCTGAGGAGGGCGAGTTGGTGCGGGCTCTGGATGAGGTGCGTGGGCTGCCGCCATTGGTCCACCACGGTGAAGTAGACGCCCTCCGATCACATCTGGCCAAGGCCTCCAAGGGCGAAGCATTTCTTCTTCAAGGCGGCGACTGTGCCGAAAGATTTGCCGATTGTACCAAGGCCTCTATCGAGGCAAAACTGAAGATTCTTTTGCAGATGAGCCTAGTGCTTACGTGGGGCGCGCGCATCCCCGTCATTCGAGTGGGCCGCATGGCTGGTCAATACGCCAAGCCCCGTTCCAAGGATATCGAAAAAGTTGATGGGGTAGAGTTGCCCTCTTACCGTGGCGATAACGTCAACGCTATTGAACCCAATGCCGCCGCGCGCATCGCCGATCCTCAGCGGTTGGTGAAAGCTTACCATCATTCAACCGCCACGTTAAACTACGTGCGCGGGCTGGTGGATGGCGGCTTTGCCGACCTGCATCACCCGCAACACTGGGACCTCGGCTTTGTTCGAAGCGACGCACACCGAAAGGAATACGAAGACATGGTTGCGCGCATTCGCGATGCGATCGACTTCGTGGAGTCCACCGGAGTACGCGGCACTGCGGCCTTGAAGACCATCGAGCTTTTTTCATCACACGAAGGCTTACTGCTCCCTTACGAGGAGGCCATGACCGAAAAAGTTAACGACCAGTGGTACAATCTCGGTGCGCACTTTCTGTGGATCGGGGACCGTACACGCAACTTAGGCGATGCCCATCTCGAGTATTTTCGCGGCATTGAAAACCCCATCGGTGTAAAGGTTGGGAAACAAATGCATCCGCTGGAACTGGTGGAAATCATCACGGCCCTGGAACCAGCCAACCGCCCCGGCCGGATCACGCTGATTTCCCGTGTCGGCATGGCCCATATACGCGAAACACTACCGCCCCTGATCAATGCCGTACGCAAAGCAGGGCGTGTGGTTACTTGGGTTTGCGATCCCATGCATGGCAACACCACTGTAACCAATGCCGGACTAAAGACGCGCGATTACGATCTGATTCTTCAGGAATTAGCCGCTGCTTTTGAAATCCATGAGGAACAGGGAGGACACTTGGGAGG
>CBFHWX010000198.1:0-2212 GCA_965659445.1 Limisphaerales bacterium
CGCATCAAAATCTTCAGGTGATGCCAGCGGGAGTCCTCGCATTAGCACCGCACCGTGTTTAAAGGCCTGAGCTTCTATATCCGCTGCGTTGGTGCGCGCCCATGCGCAGGCCTCTTCCAAGCTGGCGGTTTTGAGCTCTAACGCCAGCGGGAAGGACTGTCCCTGGTATTCTTGCTGATCGGATAGCGAGAGGGTTTTGACCTCAAGGCTCATTTTAAATCGACCAAGGTTTGCGGTAGTCCAACTTGTTGATCAACGCGCTGGCTTCCTTGTCACCAATGATTTGCTCCTTCTTGGGATCCCATTTCAGTGCCCGACCCAAGGCATTGGAAATATAGCCGAGGTGTCCGGGGGTAATGGAACGGTGCGCGGTTTCAGCCGGGCAGATGGCCTCCTTGCGGCTCTTCACACCATCAAGGAAGTTGCGAGTGTGACCGGGTGACGCGTAAGCCTTTTGCTTGCCGGCATTAAAGTCGAGTTTCGTCCACGTGGAATTGGAAGCCTCCATCCTGCCGCGTGTCACGTAGACCCAACCGTCCTCGCCTATGACTTTCACTCCCATACGGTTGTGTGAGCCGATGCTCGTCTTGATGCCACCGGCGTATTCGCAGTGTACCTCATAGCGCGGCGGGGAGTCGTAGCTTTTGGCCTTGCTCTTAGTAAAGTTTTTAGCCTCCACACTCGTGGGGCCGCCTTTGTCTTCACCTAGAGCCCAGTGGCAAATGTCGTTGTGATGACCGATCCAGTCCATGAGTTGTCCGCCTCCATAGGCCAGATGCCAACGCCAGTTCCAGTGATGCCTTGCTTCCACGTAGGGCAGGAGTGGTGCAGGGCCGGTCCACATTTGGTAGTCGGGGTGCTTGGAATAGTCATGCTCGGTTGAGTCGCCTCTGTCACTGTCGTGACCCTTGGGCAATCCAACCTGAACCTCTTTCACCTTGCCAATCACACCGTTTAAGACAACCTCCACAGCGTGGCGAAAACGACGGTCAGAACGCTGTTGTGATCCGGTCTGGAAAATCGCCTTCTGCTTCGCTGCCTCCCGATAAACGGCCTGACCTTCGGCAAAGAAATGGGTAACGGGTTTTTCACAATACACGTCCTTACCGTTTCGGAGCGCCTCAAGGGTTTGCAGAGCGTGCCAGTGATCGGGTGTGGCCACGATAACCGCATCAACATCCTTGCGGGCGCACAGTTTTCTAAAATCGTCGTAGGTGTTACACGGTTTGGTGCCGTATTTTTTGCCGACCGCCTCGGCTGCAGGCTTACGGCCAAGCTTTTTGTTTCGCCCGCCGCCATGTGTTTCGTACGGATCGCATGTGGCGATGACCTGCACATCAGCCTCACGGAGAAAGGAACCCATGACCCCTGTTCCGCGGCTGCCCGAGCCGGTGAGACCGACAGTGATGCGGTTGCTCGGCGCGACCTTTGCCCGACCCAGCACGGAACTGGGAACAATGGTGGGGGCAACCACTGCTGTCAGTGCGGTGGTCTGCAGGAAATGACGACGGGAGAGTTGAGTTTTTTTCATAAGGCGTGGACGGATTGTGAGCACGTGAACGATTGAATCAAGAAAAGATTCACCCCGCTGGCCGTTTCCGGGTCAGCGGGGTGAGTTGAATGTTTTAGTCTAACAGGTTATTTCACATGCAGCACCCCTCGCATCAGGAGGTGATGCCCCGGGAAGGTGCATACATAGGGGTAGTCCCCGGGTGTCGTGGGTGCGGTGAATTCGATCACCTGTTCCTTGCCGTGATCGATCAGCTTGCTGGCCCAGATCACGTCACTGCTCTTAGGAACAAATCCGACATTGAATCCTTCAGCGCCCAGAGCGATGGCCGCAGTGGCGATTGCCTCGAGTTTGCCGGGGTTAACCAGCACGATGTTGTGCGGCATGAAGTCCGGGTTCGCGAAGGTAAGCTTGATCTTCTTGCCGGCTTTCACGGTGAGTTCCGGAGTATCGTACTTCATCTTCTCGACAATGGTCGCAATCCGGATCGTAGTGAGATCCTTAGTGTCAGAAAGAATGCCAGATTTTTGTTTCTCGATGGGTTTCTTTTCTGCTGACTGGCTCGCGATCGAGGCGGAGGTCGCCCAGAACTGTTTGACCGTCGCAGCGGCCACACGGGCATCGCCCATCGGAGAATTCAACATTTGATCCAGTAGTTTCTGGTTCTTCACGTTGTGTTGCTGGTGCAGCCAGAGAGCTTCA
>CBFHWX010000199.1:0-2180 GCA_965659445.1 Limisphaerales bacterium
TCCGCACAATCGATGGCGGACCTATTGAAGTATACTCGAGGAAAATAGATGCCCATGCGTCACTCACTTATCATTACATGCCTGTTGTTTCTCGCGGGACACGTGGTTTTCGGACAAATCACCAAGGCAAGAAACTGGTGCCTCATTGGCGTTGCAAAAGTTGACGTGACACCGAAAGGACCCGTGGTCTTGGCCGGCTATGGTGGACGCACAACGGAACACGAAGGTATCGACACCAAACTTTGGGCACGCGCGATGGTAATGGGCAACAAGTCTCCTGTTGCCGTAGTGGTGTTGGACAACTGCGGCGTGCCAGCCGGTGTCACTCGACGCTTGGCTCAGCGCTTAGTCAAACATGGCATTACTCCCAGACATCTAGTGGTGGCTGCCACCCATACGCACAACGCGCCCTCGCTAGTGGGATATGCGAAGGTGGTATGGGCTGGTCGCATGAGCCCCGCACAGAAAAAGCGTATGGCCGAGTACACCACTTTTGCAATCGACCGGATGGAATCTGCAGTATTGAGAGCCTTGAAAAACCGTCAGCTAATGCAGTTGGAATGGGCGCAGGGGCGGGTGGGGTTTGGTGGCAACCGACGAGTACTAAACAATGGGAAATGGGCTGGGTTTGGCTTTCAACGAAATGGGCCGGTCGATCACAGTTTGCCAGTACTCGCAGCACGCGATGCCGATGGAAAAGTCCGTGCGTTGTGGGCTAATTACGCCTGCCACTGCACCACTGTTGGCTCACGCAATCGTGTTGGAGGCGATTGGGCAGGCTTTGCCAACGCCTCAATGGAAACGGATTTTCCCGGTGCGGTGTCACTCATGAGTATCGGCTGCGGCGCAGATATCGGCCCTGTGGGCAGCGGGCTTCAAATCGCAGAAAAACATGGGCGCGCCATTGCCACGGAAGTGAAGCGCCTCCTTGCCACCAAGACGACACCTCTCACTGGGCCGCCTGCGGTGAGCGGCAAGCATATCCAGTTGCCTCTCATCAAGCCTCAGCCGCGGGTACACTGGGAGGCACAGCTTCGAGGTAGCGGCTGGCATCATCAACTCGCCAAGGCCATGCTGGCCAAGCTCGATGCCACGGGGTCCATACCGGCGCAAGTGAATTACCCTGTATCTGTCTGGAAATTCGGTGACGACCTCGCAATGGTGTTCCTGGCTGGCGAGGTGGTAGTAGACTATTCGGTCCGACTGAATCGTGAGCTCGACTGGACACGCCTTTGGATCAGTGCCTGGGCCAACGACATGCCTGGCTACATTCCCTCCCGCCGTGTACTGGCCGAAGGGGGTTACGAGGCAGACTTTTCGCAGGTATATTACGAACAACCCGGTCGGTACGACCCCAAGGTGGAAGACGCGGTGGTTAATGCAGTGAAGGAACTGGTGGGCCGCACATTCGAGATGCTGCCTGGTCAGAAAACAGCCCCATTCCATACACTGCCCAGCGGCGAGGCCGATACATTTAATCGCGTGGCCAAATGGGCCGCCGCAAAAAATTCCGAAGAGGAAATGATGGTGCTTCAAAAAGTTCGCCAACTCATCCCCAACGCCGTGCCGGCAATCGGGCGGATGTTACCAAGCGATGCAGAACAAACTGAATGGTTCAACTTTGCCGGCGACCACGTCCGACGCGTATTCATTCGCCAGAAAGCGAAGGGTACCACACTGCGTTGGCAAAGCCCCAAGCTTGTGGAAAACGCCAAAGGCTCGATCACACTCTGCTTCACCGGTGGTGTAGGGTGGGAATCCGCCCCAAAGACGGGAGGCTTTACCCTATTAATTGGTGGCGGTGAGGCTCTTCAGTTTGATGTTACCCGCAAGGCCAACCGATGGGTTTCAAAGGATACCAAAACGGAACTGGTTTACCTTCCCACATGGATCTCACCGGAAGATTCGGGCGGCTTCTTTTTCCTGACCCTCACAAATGTCCACCCGGAAGCCAATGGAGCCATCTCCATTGCGGTTCGCTCTTTGGGGCGAGATTCCATGCGGTGGTTTGCCATCGATGCCAAACAGGAAATCCGTACAAAGCTAAATAAGCTTTCGGCTGCAATTACAAAAAACCGCTAATATCAGGCGCCATCGCCCGAGTTCCCATCTGGTTTCCCCCTCTTATTTTTTCTTAGGCCTGTTGGGACGTTTCCGCGGAGGAGGTACGGGGTCTTGCT
>CBFHWX010000200.1:0-2179 GCA_965659445.1 Limisphaerales bacterium
TGCCGCGGTCAGCCAAGCTCTTTCTGCCGGCCCCCTGCATGGAATCCTGACCAGGGCGGTGGAGGCGAAAGGAGACGCACCGCAATGGATTGGGCACAATCTTAAACACTATGCGGGTCAGCGCGTTCACTTCGAGTTTTCTCCGATCGGCGATGCGCCTTTCGAGCTCCTCCAAGTCATCGATGGTGGAACCCCGAAGCAGGAGCTGGGAGAGAAGACTAAAAAACCCGATGATTTTGACGGTGTCGTCATTGATAATCCCGATGCTAAAGTGTCCGGTCTATGGAATAAATCCGACGGGGTAAAAAACCATGTGGGCTCTGAGTATCTCTATGCCAGCAACTCCAGCAGTAAAGTGGTGTATCCCGTGAAATTTGCCAAGGGTGGTAAATATGAGGTGCGTATTTCATTTGCCCATCACCCAAACCGTTCCACCAAAACACTCGTTACAGTCCGCCACAATGACGGAGAAAATGCCTTTCGCATCAACCAAAAGAAGGAGCCAGCAGTGGATGGCTATTTTCAATCACTGGGTTTCTTTGAGTTTCAATCCGGCCAATGGGATGCAGTTGAGATTTCCGCCATGGGAGGCGATGGGGCGGTGATTGCCGATGCGGTTCAATTTTTACCCGAAGGCACAAAGTCATCGAGGAAAAAGAAGAAGTCGGTGGCCCGAAAGGAATTGCACCAGGCCCTCGATGACCTGGTAGATGGCAAGCTGGAAGCCCGGCACATACCCCATATAGCCTGGTTGCTCAAACTTGGAAAAGTAAACCTCCCCGACGAGTTATTAAAGTCCTGGCAATCAGCCCTCGATGACCTGGCTAAAGAAGCAAGGTGGGAATCACGGCTGGCGGTCAGCTCGTGGGGAGGCACCGGGGTGGACGAACACATCCTCGCGCGAGGCAGCCCCCAATCACCTGGGGAACGCGTTGGACGAAACCTGCCTGAACTTCTCGCTATGGCTCCGTTGCAAAACCGAAGCCCCGGACGTCTGGAGCTTGCCCGGCAGCTCACCGCAAAGGATCATCCGCTGACCTCACGGGTCATGGTCAATCGAATCTGGCACCAGCTCTTCGGTCGCGGGATAGTGCCCACGCCGGACAACTTCGGCTGGCTGGGCCAGCGGCCAAGTCATCCTGACCTGCTCGATTACCTAGCCGTCGAGTTCGCAAAGACCCACTCCTGCTCAATTAAATCTTTTATTGAACGAATTGTGCTGACCAAAACCTTTGGGATGTCGAGCACCGCGGTCGACCCGGTCTATGGGGAAAAGGATCAGGACAATCGATGGCTGCACCGCATGCCTTTACGGCGGCTCGAAGCGGAAGCAATTCGCGACTCGGCGCTCGCCATTTCGGGCCGGTTGGACCGAACGGTAGGAGGCAAGCCGATCCCGGTTCATCTGACCGAATTTGTCGTCGGCCGCGGCAGCCCTAAAAAGAGTGGACCTCTGGATGGCGCCGGTCGACGATCCATTTATACTGCGCTGCGGCGCAATTTCATACCGACCCTCATGCTGACTTTCGATTTCCCTGGGCCCTTCACCACCATGGGCAAACGAGATATCACCAACGTTGCCGGCCAGTCTCTGGCCTTGATGAATGACCGCTTTTTGTATGGGCAGAGTAGCCTCTGGGCTAACCGGATAATAAAGGAACAGGCTTCTGCGGCCAACCGCATCCGACAAATGTACACCGAGGCTTTTGCTCGTCCGCCCAGTGATGGCGAATTGGCAGCCTGCCTTGAGGCCCTCACTGCGTTTACCGAATTGTATGGAGGCGATCCCAATAGTCATGAGGTCTGGCGCGATCTTTGCCATTCGTTTTACAGCATGACGGATTTTATCTACCTGAAATGAAGCATCCCTTCATCACCCGTCGCGATTTTCTGCAGAAGGCCTCGCTCGGCTTCGGCGGCCTGGCCCTGTCCGGCCTGTATGGAGCACCGTTGATTCCCCATTACCGACCGCGCGCAAAAAATGTGATATTTCTCTTCATGGAAGGCGGGGTTTCCCAGGTCGACTCCTTCGATTACAAGCCGATGCTGGCCAAGTATCACGGGAAGGATCCGCGTAAGGTCATCGGCAAGATTGAGGCTACCCAATTCGGAAATGTAGGAAAGGTGATGAAGTCCCCTTGGGCGTTCAAGCAACGTGGACAATGCGAGGCTTGGATCA
>CBFHWX010000201.1:0-2177 GCA_965659445.1 Limisphaerales bacterium
CATCCAACACAACCATGGTATGCCGCAGATCGCCGGCGTTGAATCCGAGCACCATAATCTCTCCCATCATGGACGTGATCCCAAACGCATTGAGCAGCTGCTACGGATCGAGCGTGCCATTATGGGTTGTTTCGACGAATTCCTAACTGCTATGAAAACCAAGCGCGAGGCAGGCGGCACCTTGCTGGATAACACGCTTGCCTTACTGGGCAGCAATCTTGGCAACGCTAGCTCGCATGACCCACGCAATAATCCCATCCTGCTGGCCGGCGGCGGACTCAAGCATGGCCGTTACCTTGCCCGCGACGCCAAGAACAACACACCGCTGTGTAATCTCTTCGTTCATTTGCTTAACCAAATGAACATCAACACCGAAAAATTTGCCAGTAGCACCGGTGAATTAACGCTTTAAATAAGATGAAAATATTACTGACTATTCTGACACCACTTTTGGGCCTTTCACTTACAACAAGTGCCGCCGATTTTGCAAAGGCCAAGGTCAACAACTGGCATCACTGGCGTGGACCCGATGCCACCGGAGCCTCTGCCACCGCCAAACCGCCAACAAATTGGAGTGAAGATAAGAATATCCAGTGGAAGATCCCCATTGATGGATATGGCAGCGCCTCGCCCATCATTTGGGGTAACAAAGTTTTTATACTTACAGCCATCAATACAAAAAAAGTCGACCCATCTCTCCCTAAACCGGAAGACCAGCCCAAGCGCATCTTCGGCATCACCCACCCCAATACTGAATACAAATTTGTCGTTATGTGTTTGGATCGTAAGACCGGCAAAAAACTCTGGCAACAGGTTGCCACCCGACTAATTCCTCATGAAGGCACGCATGGAGATAATAACTTTGCTTCGGGTTCTCCCACCACTGATGGAGAACGTCTCTACTGCTGGTTCGGTTCAACCGGGCTCTTTTGCTATGATCTCAACGGGAAAAAACTGTGGGACCGCCCGATGAGTAAAGCCTACATGGGAGCGAGCCTTGGTGAAGGGTGCTCACCTGTGGTTCATGAAGGTAAACTCATCCTAGTACGCGATCATCAGCGTCAATCCTACATTGAGGTATTGGATGCAAAGACCGGCAAGATGCTCTGGAAAGAAAATCGTCAAGGCGGCAATGGCTGGTCCACGCCCGCAGTGGTTAATCACAGTGGCAAAACGCAGATTATCACCACTGCCTCAGGCAAAGGCCGTGGCGGACGACTGTCCGAACCCGGCAAAGTAGTTAGCTACAATCTCGAAAGTGGTGAAGTGATCTGGCAATGCGGTGGGCTTACTGATAACGCCATTCCCTGCCCGGTGGTGGACGGTAAAACAGTTTATTGCATGACCGGGTATCAAGGTTTTTCACTGTTGGCCCTACCACTCTCAGCAAAAGGTGATATCACCGGTTCAGACAAGATTCTGTGGAGCAAAAAACGAGGAACCCCCTACACACCTTCACCGGTAATTTATAAGGGTTTGCTTCATTACACCCAATCCAATCAGGCTTTGCTTTCCTGCACCGATGCCGAGACCGGCAAGACATACATCGACCGCGAACGCCTCAAAGGTTTGGCCAATGTCTACAGTTCACCCGTGGCCGCAGCCGGAAAGGTTTACATATCTGGACGCAACGGTGTCACTATGGTTCTCAAGCACGGAAAAAAACTTCAGCTCCTAGCCACCAACAAGCTAAACGATCGACTGGATGCCTCCCCTGCACTGGCTGGTAACCAACTCTTCCTTCGTGGACGACAGCACCTCTATTGCATCGGAGAGTAGGACAGCCCAGATAAAGAAAAGCTCCGTTAATTAGCCGTGGGAAAAACCCTTCCCTAAAACAATGCTTTAATCGGATTTCCCGTACTGGCTGGAGCGGTAAAACCATCGAGCCCAAGGGGTGAAGCCGGGTTGATGTTCATCGCGTTGAACAGTGTAGCGGTGAAATCCTCGAGAGTTACCGGATTGGATTTTACGTAGGCTGCGTGTTTATCTGACTCTCCGTAAACGCTGCCACCCCTAATCCCCGCTCCAGCAAGCATTGCCGAGTAGCATTGTGGCCAGTGATTACGACCGATGCGCTTTGCACCCTTACTGATCTTGGGAGCACGGCCAAATTCGCCTACCAGTACAACAAGTGTGGTATCAAGCAGACCGCGATCCTTGAGGTCCTCAAGCAA
>CBFHWX010000202.1:0-2145 GCA_965659445.1 Limisphaerales bacterium
TTCTTGAGCACCTTGAGTAATCGCAGGTTTTTCTTCCGCTGCAGGACTTCCTTGGCTTCCCCAGTGAATTCCGGCGCGATAATGACCTCGCTGAAAATCTCGGCAATCGCCTCGGCACACTCACCGTCCAGCGGTTGATTCACCGCAATGATGCCGCCAAAGGGCGCTTGGTTATCGGTCGCAAAGGCATGATCCCAGGCCTCACGCAGGTTAGTCCCCTGCCCCATGCCGCACGGGTTGGTGTGCTTGAGAATGGCGAGTGTGGAAGAGTCGCCCTCAAATTCACTAATCAGGTTCGCCGCCGCCGTGGCATCCAGGATGTTGTTGTAGGAAAGCGCCTTGCCGTGCAGTTGCTCAAAATATTCATCAAACTTGCCGTACAGGCCCGCGCGCTGGTGCGGATTCTCCCCGTAGCGCAGAGTCTGGGTTAAGGACGCCTGCACGAGCAGCTCATCAGGCATTTCGTCTGACGTTTCAGCGCCACCATCACTGAAGGCATTTAGCAAATGCTCGGCGATGGCTCCGTCGTATTCGGAAGTACGCGCATACACCTTGGCCGCCAGAACACGGCGCAATTCCAGTGTCGTTTCCCCATCAGTCTTGATCTGCTCTGCCACCGCCTCGTAATCGGCCGGATCGGTAATGACCGTCACGCTCTCGTGATTCTTCGCCGCACTGCGCAACATAGAGGGACCCCCAATATCAATATTCTCAATGGCATCGACCAGCGTGACGTCCGGCTTGGCCACGGTCGCCTCGAAGGGATACAGGTTCACCACCACCAGATCAATCGGCTCAATGCCGTGTTCCTCAGCGGCAGCCTTGTGCTCGGCGTTGTCCCGCAAATGCAACAGCCCCCCATGCACCTTGGGATGCAGTGTCTTCACGCGGCCATCCATCATCTCGGGAAAGCCCGTGTATTCGCTGACATCAATGACCGTCAGCCCCGCCTCGCGCATCGCGCGCGCCGTGCCACCGGTACTGAGAATCTCCACACCAGCCTCCGCCAGCACTTGGGCGAAAGGAAGCAATCCGACCTTGTCCGAAACTGAGATGAGAGCACGTTGAATCTTCGCCATGGTCAGGGGCAGAATTTCCGCCACCGGCCCAGACGTCAATCGCAATCCGTCGACCAATTATACAAATGCAACTTGTACGCGTGTTCCATCGGCCTAAACTCTCGCCATGCGTTTGGTTGCCTTGTTCTCATTGGTTTCAATTTCATTATGCGCGGAAAACTGGCCGGGCTGGCGTGGACCTCGCGGGGATGGCACGAGTCTCGAAAAAAATCTCCCGACCCAGTGGAGTGACACTGACAACATTGCATGGAAAATCGAAACCCCCGGCAAAGGCCATTCCTCGCCGGTCATCTGGAAGGATCAGATCTTCCTACTCGCCTGCATGGCAGAAAAGGAAGAACGTGTGCTGCTTTGTCTAGACCGGCGCACTGGCAAGACAATCTGGCAAAGCACCATCATTAAAACCCCGCTGGAAACCCTGCACCGGCTTAATAGCCGCGCCTCCAGCACACCCGTTACCGATGGCAAAATGGTGTATGTCTCCACCATGAAGGTCGATGAACGTAAAATCTCCGCACCCAATGTCGGAGCCCCCCGCATGATTACCCCCGGCTCATTCATGGTGAGCGCCTTTGACATGGAAGGTAAAAAGAAATGGGAACGAAACGTGGGAGAATTTATTAGTGCCCATGGATTCAACGCCTGTCCGGTTCTTTACAGGAATCTGGTGATCATAAATGGAGATCACGATGGCGATTCCTATCTTGCCGCTTTAGACAAACAAACCGGCCAATTGCAATGGAAGGTGCCCCGTGAAAACAAAACGCGCAGCTACGCAACTCCCATCATCCACACGATCGGCAAGCGCGAACAAATGATTCTTTGCGGTGATAAATCAGTAGCCAGCTACGACCCTGCCAATGGCAAACGACACTGGATCATTGATGGACCCACAGAACAATTTGTGGCGTCGATGGTTTACAATGGAAAATATGCCTTTGTTACGGGCGGATATCCTGAGCGCCACATTCTGGCCATTCGCCCGGAGGGCAGCGGAAATATTACAGAGACTCACATCGCTTGGCGAGCCAAGCGTGGCGCGTCTTACGTGCCTTCACCCGTTGTA
>CBFHWX010000203.1:0-2131 GCA_965659445.1 Limisphaerales bacterium
GAGCAGCCATTTGGTCGCAGTGGGAACATACTTGGCGTCGCGCTCGAGCGCGAAGAGGAATGCCGCCGAATAGCCGTCGCCGCCTTCCGCTTTTTTCTTCCACTGCTCGTACTCCTGCTTCGCCCATCCTTCGCGAGCTATGAGCCCGCGAATGCGTTGCCGCTCAGCCTCGGGCATCAAATAAGGTCGCCCATGTTTTGGCTCCGCCGGCAACGGCAGTGCCGGTTCCTCCTTGGTGGAAGACTTCTCGTCCGCCGCTAATACGGATTGCCCTCCAAACACCCCCGCCAGCACGAGTAAGAGAGATTTCATCACCGGAAGGATACCTGCTCGTTGGTATGAAAACAACTTTTGTGGTCGGCGTGCCATGTCGGATATTAATCCATTAAAATTTATCAAATTGTGAACTCTCTGGGAATTCCTTTGCCAAACGCCTACTGAAGTTTAGTGACATACGCATAAAACGCACCCATCGATTTGCTGCTTAATTTTTCTTCGCCTTCAAGGTCAGCAGGTAAGCCAATACATCGGCTAGTTCCTGATCATTAAGTAAAATATTCATGGGCGGCATTGGACTGGCCCCCAGTTTATCAAAGCCTTCAGCCAGTTCAGCTGTTGGGTTCACAAGAGAGCGCTTGATATAGTCCGCATCCTTGCGGCTGGCAATACCATCCAATGCCGGGCCCACTATGCCGCCTTTGCCATCCACCTTGTGGCAGCGGATGCAACCGGCAACCAGATGCGTATCAAAGATGTTTTTGCCGGCAGCTGCGGTGGCCTTAATGGCATCGTTACTCTTTTCCTTATAGATCGGCTCGATCTCCACCAGTGAAACATCATCCCACCATGCCGTGCCACTAGATTGGCCCCAACCGCCGTAGAGACAGTTTACAGTCACCTCGCGATCCTGCTCATTCTTGAATTCGGTTTCCACTTTAACCCAGCCCGAGGTCTTCTTAACTCCCTTGGTCTTGGCTGCGTGTTGCAATTCATGAACACCCAGAAGAGCGCCGTTACCGGTGCCTTCCAGATTTTCGGTGCGCACCCAGCCACTCATGACATATTTGCGACCGGCTTTGAGTCGAACACGGGCAAACAGGCTGGAGTCATGCCGGGTATCGGCACTGATGCGTAGGGAGTTCTTGCCGCTCTTAACAAATTCCTTACGCGTTTCAATGGCGTGCTTCAGGTCCGGATTGCGTCGACTGTAGGTGCGCTCGCTCCAGTTGGTGGGTAGTTTGTTTCCGCCGACCTCTTCAAAGGAAGCGTTGGGCAGTAGATTCGGTCCGCGTTTGTAGCCCACGATATTCATCTCAGCTGCGCCAGTAGCTTGCAGCGCCAATCGCAGCCATTCATCCTTGGCGTTCTCGGGCAGCTTCATTAGTAGCGAAGCAGTTTTCTTGTTGGCATCACTCTCGGGCAAAGCGGCGAGCTTGGTGAAGGCAACCAGTCGCACCTGCAAATCCTTGTCCGCCAAGGTGGCGCTGTCATAGAGCATCTGCGCGCTGGTCTTGTTCGGCCCCAGCGCGCGAATAGCATTGCGGCGAAGTGCGGGTTCTGGGCTGATGAGTGCAGCGGTATGCGTCTTGGCGTCCAATGCGCCCATACCCGACAGAGTCCACAATGCATGAATGGCTCCATGTCCGCCCTTGGTTGTGAGTGTTTTGAGTGCCGGGACGGCATCAGTTCGCTTGCCGTCCACCAACAAGCGTTGAGCGGTTTGACGCCAGAAAAGGTTGTCGTGGCTCAAGGCCTTAACAAGATCTTTGGCATGAAGATGCTTGGTTGCATTAAGCTTGGGTGCCTTGGAATCATGTTCCTCATACACCACGCGGTAGATACGACCGTGTTGACGGTCGCGGTTGGGGTTGATGTGCGCGTTGCCGCGGCCGTTCTTTGCATCGTACCCGGCCCGGCCTTTGTTGGGTGTGGGGTTGTGCTGAATAATGAAGTTATACCAGTCGGCTACCCACATATTTCCATCGGGACCTACTTCGGCGACGATAGGGCTGAACCATTCATCGGCACTGGCAACAAAGCTGAAAGCATTGATGGCTTCATAGCCGGCGTCCTTTGTCCGCATGTCATACATGCCCAAGAGGTTCCCGGTGGGGCCGCAGATAAATGCACG
>CBFHWX010000204.1:0-2128 GCA_965659445.1 Limisphaerales bacterium
ACCGGCCACCAATTGCTTTCCATTCTTGGTCGCCCCAATCGCAACGCGCCCATGAATATGGCCGGGGCCCGCCGATTGATTTGGGTTATTACGCTTGGCCGGGTTCCTGTATGCCGCACTAGGTCCTGAGGTCCCGTGAGAACGGGAGGTAAACCGCGCAAAATCAAAACCATGATCCAGAGGAGTCGTGTGTAAAGGCTGACTAATATCCGCATCCTGCCAACCCGCAGCTGGCTTACCGTTACTCTGGCGGTAACGCAGACCCACATGCCATTTCCCTACCATGCCGGTGCCATATCCTGAATCACGCAACATCGTCGCGATGGTTGGCCGGTCCGCTTCAATCATAGGATCTCCTTGAGCACCGAAAAGTACCCACCATTTCATCCGGCTGCGCCACGGGTAACGCCCCGTAAGCAATCCATAACGAGTGGGCGTACAGCGTGAGGATGGTGTATGGGCATCAGTAAATCGCACGCCCATCCGCGCCATCCGCTCCATCTGCGGCGTGTGCAACTGCACGTTATCGGCGTTGCCGGTGAAATCCTGAAAGGCACTGGTATCGCCCATCCCCATATCATCAGCCATGAAGAAAATGATGTTGGGCTTATCAGCTGCAGGGGTGGACAACGCAACCAGACAAAGAATCAAAAAGAAACGGATCACGGGCAAAAGCCTGCCCGAAAGTTAGACCGGTGGCAACTCCACGCCGATCTGTTCAAAAATACCACGGGGTGCTCCCCCAGGAATGGGATCGGGACGGATTTCAGTCAGACCAGCTTCACCCACGCGGTAAAAAAAATGATGCGGCGGAATCCTCACGGGTTTATCAGTAGCCTCCACGGCATCAAAGTCAGGAAAAGACAACGTGCCTGTGTGCGTACCTCCTTGCCGCCAGAGTACGGCAAAAGAACCGTCCTCAAGCAGTTCAGGTTTATCATGGTCGTAATTCCAATCAGGAAACCCATGATAGAGTGCGGCTAGAAATTCAAGGATCATGGGTTTATCCATCGTTTTAGCTGGAGTAACAAACTGAACATCCTCAGCCAGTGACGCACCGATCATCTCCACATCGTGCGCCTTGAGACCAGCCATGTACTGCATCAAGCCAGATGGCAAAGAAGCCGTCACACTACAGTCCGCCCTTCAGGCGTAACATCTTCGCGTTCACGTTCTTGCGCCAATTCTATAACTGCGCCAGAAATTGCCACGTCACTTTCGAGACTTCTTGCGCTTGTCCTCCTTGAAGCGAAAAGCCTTCTTACCGGTAATATCCGTACTGGTAAATGACGGGCACCAGAATTTCTCAACATGCTCTATTACCAAATCGGTACCAGTGAAGTGATCGACACCCGGAGGTCTCTCCGGATTGTACATCGTATCGGTCATGTCTCGCATCAGGGCCACGTTTTTACCGAGCTTGACCATCTGGCGGATCGCAAAAGGGCGACCGAGGACGCACATATTGAGGTGCACACCACATAGGATGACATTGTCGATCTGCCGTTCTGCGAGCAAGTTGTAGGTCTCTTGACCGTTGTCCGTTAAAGCATCACCTTTAACCATATCGATGAGTTTGTTCTGGCGTTTCCATGCCTCGCGAATCTCGCACTTCTCACCCTTGCAACTGCAACCCATGTCAGAGTCATCGATGGGAAGAACACCTTCGCGTTTTCCATCCGTCCAACACCAGGCAGTGCCCCAACGTGGAGAAGTTGAAAGCTTGATCGGGGCTTTTGCAAATGGAGCTTTTTGAGCGAGATTTCGCTGTGGCGTGTTCTTGTAGAAGTCGACCACACTGCTCGGCGCATGGATGATGAAGATGCCCTTGGCGCGAGCGGCGTTGAGCATGGCGTTCAATGCCGGCGCCATCTCTCCGACACGGCGGGAAGCTGACTTACACCAGTGGTCGTCCCACATGTCGCAGACGATAATGGCGGTTTTTTCTGGCTTCCACGTTATCCGCTCTGTTTTCACCTTGGCCCCGGCACCGGCTTTACTCTGGGAGCGAAAGTTGAGCTTGAGGTTCTCTGCCCAAATTGAAGTCGTCATGGCGATCAGAATGCCCGCCAGAATAGTTTTTTTAAAAGTTCTCATATATTTAAGTTAATGGTCGATCTTCCAACTT
>CBFHWX010000205.1:0-2102 GCA_965659445.1 Limisphaerales bacterium
AAAACAGAAGTGCGGTTCACATGGTTTTGCTTGGCCACCAAGCCCGGTCCCCAGGCAATAAGAGAGGAACGCACCCCGCCTTCATAGAGCTGCGTCTTAAATCCGCGGAAAGGCCCTGCTGAACCGGCGCCCTGCTCTGGGCCGTTATCCGAACAAATAAGTACCAGCGTGTTATCGCGCAATTTAGGATCCTCTTTAATCAATTCAAAGAGTTTACCGACTTGACGGTCCATCTCCTGCAGTACCGAGTGGTAAAGGCCGCGTTTTCCATTAGCCCATTGATCCACCGGCGGCCAGAAGGGGCTGTGCACATCATCAGGCCAGAGGTTAATGTAAAAAGGTTTCTTCGCCTTAACGGCCTTTTTAATAAAGGGAATGGCTTCATCGACAAACCCGCCCGTGATTTCAGAACGCTGCATCCACCGAACGCCCTCACCCAAGCGCGCAGCATCACCCCATATACGACCCGGCTTCTTGGAGTCCTGCCCAGGCTTAAGCGTAAGTGGCAGCAGCTTGGGCCCCATTCCTTCAAAATTGGTGAGTGACGCATCAAACCCGTACTCAGTAATCGCTGGAGCATCAGCCACATCACGCTGGCCGCCCATATGCCATTTTCCAAAATGGCCCGTGGCATAACCAGCCTTGTTCAAGGCCCGCGCAAGCATTGGTGCCTTGGGGTCTAGCCACTGGGCCATGCCGCGGCGATTATTCATGGCGCGGTGCGCCAGATAGGAAGTGATGCGCCAACGTTGCGGATAGTGCCCGGTGGAAATCGCCGTGCGCGAGGGGGAACAGATGGGGGAGTTCACATAAAACTGTTCAAAGCGAAGGCCTTCGGTAGCCATCCGGTCGATGTTGGGGGTCTTGGCATCCTTGTTGCCAAAACAGGAAAAGTCGCCCCACCCCATGTCATCAATAAAGACGAGCACGATATTTGGCTGCGCCACAGCGAGGGAGGTATGGAGAAACGTGGCTATAAGAAATATGAACAGCTGTCTCATGTCAAAAATCTTACGGATTCATCGCACCGGTCGCACCTCTTTTTCCCAAACGGTCAATAGCTTCTTCAAACGCGCACGATCCTTGGGGTGTTTCGAGGTGAGGTTGGTTTTCTCGCCGAGGTCATTGGAAAGATCAAAGAGCCATTCCTGCGTTTGGCCCTCGGTTTTGCGAACATATTTCAGATCACCTTCGCGCACGGCCGACCAGATGCGCTCACCCCGTTTGCCGCGCCAAAAAAGGGTGCGTGAGAAGTCGGGTTTTCGGGCGGTAATATGGTTGACAATATCGAAGCCGTCCAATCGATTGGTGGGGACTTTGGCTTCGGCGAGGTTGAGGATAGAGCGGGTGAGGTCGAAGGTGGCGCAAACTTGATGGCTGGTGGTGCCCGCGCGGATTTGACCGGGCCAGCGCATGATCAGAGGAACACGAATGCCGCCCTCGAGCGTGGTGCTCTTGGCTCCGCTGAATGGTCCCATATTGGCAGCATCGGCGAAGCCTCCATTATCGGACACAAAAACAACCAATGTTTTTTTGGTCAACTTATGTTTATCCAGTACTGCAAGCAACCGACCCACTTCACTATCCAGATCCTCTAGCATGGCCACATAAGTATCAGCGTCAGGTTTCATCCAATTAGTTTTATTTACCTCCTTCTTAACGTCCTTGGGACCCTGAAAGGGAAAGTGCGGACACTCGTGTGAGACAAAAAGGAAGAAAGGCTTGTTCTTATTGCGTTCAATGAAGTCGATTGAGGAATCAGTAATAAGATGGGTCATATAACCCTCAGCATGCACGGGTAGTCGATCACGATAGAGTACGTGCAACTCACTAGTCTCGCGGTGGTTAAAGTAATGCACGTTACCGCCCATGTAGCCGAAGAAATCATCCCAGCCGTGTTCTATTGGATTAAATTGAGGCTCATAGCCCAGATGCCATTTGCCGAATACGCCACTCACGTAACCACCTGGCTTTAGGGTCGAAGGCAGAATTATCTGTTTGGCTGGTAAGCCCAACTGACGTTGGCTCGCCAACCGGATCGCATCGTCATAACGGCCCACATTGCCCGTCCCAATTGCACATTCCAACCCCCCAGCACGCTG
>CBFHWX010000206.1:0-2055 GCA_965659445.1 Limisphaerales bacterium
TGTTAGGTGGCTGCGCGGCATGAGTTAAAGGTGCCTGCGCAAGCAATCCCCAAACACACAGAATAAGTATTTTTCGCATCATAATTTAATCCATTAATTAAACTGCACCAACCTGAGCACCAAATAAGGCACCAGGTTAAAGAGAATCACCGCCAGCTTGTAATAACCCATCATGGTGTAATGGATTTCATCAAAGCGCTCTTCAGGTATCTTGAACCATCGGGCATGAACCTTGAACACCAAATCGTGCGCAAAAACAAACGCCAAAGACCACACCGCAAACATTCCCGCATTAATTAGCGTACACCATCCAAGAAGGATGCGAAGGTTTTCAATTGTTATTTCCACTTTGAAATATCTTCCATCAACTGCTTGAGCTGGGCAACGATTTTGGGATGTTTGGCAGCAAGATTGGTTCGTTCGCCTAAATCGGCCTCCAGATCAAAAAGTTCATCGACTTTCTTGCGACTATCATCAACCGCATACCCGTGGAAATGCGCGTCGGGCTTAAGATACTTCCATTTACCTTTACGTACGCCTGCTTTATTGAAGTAGAAATATTCGCGGCCCGTTTCGCGTTTACCCAGAAGTAGATCGGTCTGGTCCATGCCATCAATACGTCGATCCTTCGGCACTTCAAACCCACACAGGTTGGCAAAGGTGGGCATGAAATCGATGGTGGCAAAGATCGCATCATTTACGCGACCCACTGGCACCTTTCCCGGCCAGCGCACGATACAGGGCAGGCGGTAACCGGCCTCGTAGGGTGAGCCCTTACCATTACGCAAGGGGCCCGATTCACCCCAGAAGATAGAGCCAGCCGGGTGGCCTTTCTTGCGCTTGGTATACCTGTCCTGATTCCACGGGCCATTGTCACTGGTGTAGACGACCAGTGTATCCTTGGACAATTTTAACTCATCTAGGGCATCAAGCAATCGACCGGTTTCATAATCAAACTCCTCAACCACATCACCGTACAAGCCACCCTTGGATTTGCCACGGAACTTAGGCGAGGCATCAATGATTGTATGCATCATTGTATGCGCGAGGTAGAGGATGAAGGGCTTCTTGGGATCGCGCTTGTTTTTAAGAAAGTCGATCGACTTATCAGTATAGAGACGGGTAAGACCTCCCATATCCTTGGTGGTGCCAGCGGCCTTATTATTCTCGTGGAACTTGACCGTACCGTTGTCATTGGCACCCAGTGCACCGAAGTAATAATCAAAACCCTGGGCATTAGGCATTCGCGGGATGATGGCACGGCGATTGGAAACATCCCATTTACCGATGCAAGCGGTCTGGTAACCGGATTTGCGAACGAGTTCAGCCCAAGTAATTTCATCAGCCGGCATACCCCAGCCGCCACTGCGAATGGGTTGACGTCCGGTCAGCAGTGCCGAGCGCGATGGCCCGCAAACGGTCTGCGAATAAAACGAGGTAAACCTTGTGCCTTCCTTCGCCAATTGATCAAGCCGCGGCGTCTTGTTCTTTTTGTTTCCGTAACAGGCGAGATCGGCATAACCTTGATCATCGGTAAAAATGATCACGATGTTTGGCCGGAGCGCATCGGCGGCGTGGATGGACAAAGCGAGCAGCAACAAAGCGGTGAAAATGAGGTTTTTCATCGGTGAAGGAAGGCTGGCGGACACCCGCAAATTTGTCAAACGGCTCCTCATCGGGATGGACTCTGCGAATGCCCGGCGGTACATTTTTCAAAACGATCCTGAAAATGAACAAACTATTTTTGATTTTACCGTTACTCCTCGTGGGGCTTTCTGCGATCGCGGCGCCGAAGCAGGGCGACGTGCGTAAGCTGGACTTAGGCGAGGGAGTAACGCTGGAGCTGGTTTATATTCCGCCTGGCAAATTCATGATGGGCAGCACGGCGGCGGAAAAGAAATGGGCGACGGGCATCGAGGGCGGCGCGCAGCCGGGCACGAACCGCGAAAAGTTCGAGGGCGAGCCACGACAGATGCGAGTGCGGGACGGGTTTTGGATGGGGCGCACGGAGGTCACGCGCGGGCAGTTTGCGCGGTTTGTCGAGGCAACGGGGTA
>CBFHWX010000207.1:0-2038 GCA_965659445.1 Limisphaerales bacterium
TGTTACACCGCAGGTGTTCACGCTCTTCAACAGCGAAGAATCCGCCGACCGCGCCCTGGCATTTGCGGCGCGGGTACTCAAGGAAACCAAGGGCGATGGCCAAGCGATGCGACGGGCGTTCCGGCTTGCATTCGGTCGTGAGCCGAACAAGGCCGAGGCTGATGATGCCCTGCAACTTTGGAAGGAAACAACCCAAGAGCAAGCCAGGCGCAAACCTAAAGCTCGCACTTACCCGACCGAGGTGATTCGTTCGGCAAATGAGGAGAATACTGGCCAGACATTTACCTTTGTGGAGAAACTTTTTGAGTATCAGGATTACCAGCCGGACCTTCAACCGCATCAAGTTGATGCGCGAACACGCGGTTTCGCTGACCTGTGCTTGGCTTTGTTCAATGCAAATGAATTTTTGTATGTTTATTAGTAAATTGAAAACCCTACTCACAGTTTTGTTTTGTTTGAGTGTTTCCTTGATGGGGGCCAGTAAGAAGAAGCCTAACATCATCTTTATCTTTATCGATGATCAGGGTTATTACGATCTGGGTTGTTATGGCGCTGGCGAGATCAAGACACCGCGTATTGATGCGATGGCAAAGGCTGGAACGCGCTTTACCGACTACTACGCGGCAGCCCCGATTTGCAGCCCCTCACGTGCGGGATTCCCAACCGGGTGTGACCCGCGCCGGGTGGGAACCCACATTTGGGTGCATCGGGCTGATTCGCCTTCAGGCATAAATCCAAGTGAATTGACCATTGCTGAGCTGCTGAAGGATAATGGTTACGCCACCGCCTGTATTGGTAAATGGCATCTTGGATTTCAGGAACCATTCCTGCCGCGCAATCAGGGTTTCGACCATCATTTCGGGTTGCTGCATAATCTTGACCCGGTTGAGATCGTCTATTTCAAGGATAAGGGAGGCGTGCCCCTGTTACGAAATGGCAAGGTGATAAAACGCCCGCCTGATCCAGCCGAACTGACAAAGCTTTATACTGATGAGGCCATTGGGTTTATTGAGAAGAACAAAAAAGGCCCGTTCTTTCTCTACCTGCCCCACACCATGCTCCACAACCCACTGGGTGTGAGTGAGAAATTCAAGGGCAGCTCAAACTGGGGCGAATACGGGGATGCCATCCAGGAACTCGATCACAATGTTGGCCGCATCTTTGATACGCTTAAACGCCTGGATATTGATGAGGACACGATCGTTATCTATGCCTCAGACAACGGGCGCGGCCCGGGCCGTAACCCGCAACAGAAGATTCGTGGGCGCAAGCTCTCGACTTATGAAGGCGGTATTCGCGTGCCGGCAATCGCGTGGGGACCGGGATTGGGATTACAGGCGGGCAAGGAATCGGCGGCAGTGGTGCGGGCGATGGATTGGTATCCCACTCTTGCCACCTTTGCAGGCATCAAGGTTCCGATGGATCGGGTCATTGATGGGCGCGACATCAGCCCGCTCTTGAAAGGGGAAACCAAGGTCGTGCTGCATCCGGCAGTGGGAAAATCGCTCAACGCATCGGTTCCACTTCGGCGTCGATGGGATCCGCCCGGTGAGTGGAAGCCCTTGATCAAGCGTAATGAATATAATGAAGCGTTTTTCTATCACGGCAGCCAGGGTGCGCTGGCCGCGGTACGTTGGCGTAATTGGAAACTTTATTTGAACCCGAGCCTTCAGCTCTATGATCTGGGTAAAGACCCCGGGGAATCAAAGTTCGTGCGCAACCGGGAAATAGTCCGTAAACTGCGTGGCATGGCGATTCTGTTTCAGGAGGAAATGCGGTTGGATGCCCGCCCAGCAGGGGAGGCTTCAACAACATCACGAAGTAAAAAACCATGAATCGCCGCGAGTTTTTATATGGAATCAATGGAGGGCTGGGCGCACTGGCTTTTCATTCCATGCTGCAGGCTGAGCAGGCCAAGGGATCTTTGGCGGCCAAGGTGGCGCATTTTCCCAAGGCCAAGGCCAAGCATTGCATCTTCCTTTACATGGAAGGCGGGCCTTCCCATATCGATACCTTTGACCCGAAGGCCAAGCTTGAT
>CBFHWX010000208.1:0-2036 GCA_965659445.1 Limisphaerales bacterium
AACAGGTAGAAGGGCGTATGGCTGAGGGCGACTTTCGGGATCTCATTACCGAAGGTATCATAGGGGGAGTTGGTGGAGTTGTTATATTTCTTCCGCAGATTCTCATACTTTTTTTCTTTATTGGGATTATGGAAAATACCGGTTATCTCGCTCGGGTTTCCTTTATGATGGACCGGTTAATGTCGGGGGTGGGACTTAACGGTAAGGCCTTTATTCCGATCCTTAGTTCTTACGCTTGTGCAATTCCCGGGATCATGGCTACGCGAACCATGGAGAGTGCTCGCGATCGGCTCATTACCATTTTAGTGGCACCGATTACTAGCTGCTCAGCTCGTTTGCCGGTTTACCTGATGTTAATTGCCTTGATGCTGCCAGACGGAACGGATTCTGAGCGAGCCATGGTTATGCTGGGGTTGTACGTTTTAAGTATTCTCGGGGTTTACTTTTTCGCATGGCTACTTAACCGGAAGCTGGAAAAGACAGAAACTGCGCTTACGGTTTTAGAATTGCCGACTTATCAACGGCCCAGGTGGCGTGAGATCGGCCTGCAGATTTTTGAGCGTGGTAAAATTTTCGTGCGCCGGGCGGGTACGGTGATCCTTAGCCTTTCCATCGTGTTATGGGCGCTGACCACCTATCCCAAGAGCAATTCGGAAGATGGCAGAGAACAGCTTGCCTACAGCGCCGCCGGTCGGATGGGTAAGGCAATTGAACCATTTATAGAGCCCCTGGGGTACGATTGGAAAATGGGTGTGGGCCTGGTGGCCTCATTTGCCGCCCGCGAGGTGTTTGTGAGCACCATGTCGATTATTTACATTGGCGAGGATGAAACTGGGGTAGGCGATACGGTTCGTGAAAAAATGGCAAAAGAAACACGTGAAGATGATAAGACGAAAAAAGCCTACAACCTGCGCACGTGCCTTAGCCTCCTGGTGTTTTACGTATTTGCCATGCAGTGCCTGAGCACCGTGGCGGTGACCCGCCGCGAAACAAATAGCTGGCGTTGGGCCATCTTTCAGGTGTTTTACCTCACTGGGTTTGCCTACCTTGCTGCCTTAGCAACCTACCAGATTTCAGGATTCTTTATTGCATGAGTGATTGGCAAACATGGGCTGCTCCTGCGGTGGTGATCCTAACCGCTTTCATTATGGTTTGGCGGTCCACGCGCAAAAAGGAATCGCTCGATTGCAATCAGGATTGCGGATGCGATTCGGACAAAAGTTAATCTTTCATTTTTTCTTTAAACGTCATTCGGCAAAGAGCTGGAAGTACCACCAACGTCAGAACGGTGGCGGTAAGGATGCCGCCGATGACGACGGTAGCCAAAGGACGTTGAACTTCGGCCCCAGTGCCAGTGGCGATTGCCATGGGGAGGAAGCCGAGCGAGGCGACCAGCGCGGTCATTAGCACGGGTCGCAGGCGGGTAAGAGCGCCTTCTCGGATGGAGTCTTCGAGATTTTTCCCTTCTTCACGTAGTTGATTGATGAAGGTGACAAGCACGAGGCCGTTCAACACGGCAATGCCGGAGAGGGCGATAAAGCCAACGGCTGCGGAGATAGAGAAAGGCAGGCCGCGTAGAGCCAATGCAGCAACGCCTCCAGTAAGAGCCAGCGGCACTCCGGTAAAGACCAGTAATGCTGGTCGCGCTGCACGGAAAGTCGTGTAGAGCAGCAGGAAGATCAGCACGAAACAAAGTGGCACCAGCACCGTCAGTCGCGCGCGGGCGGAAAGGAGGTTTTCGTACTGACCACCCCACACAAGCCAGGCGTCATCTGGAAGCTTCACGTGTTGAGTGACCTCTTCACGGGCCTCATCGACAAACCCGGCCAGATCACGACCGCGCACGTTGCATTGCACAACCACGCGACGCTTGCTGTTTTCGCGGCTGACCTGATTGGCACCCTCGGCGCGGTTGATGTCCGCCAAGTCGCGCAGTAGCCGTGTGGGTGTGATTCGTGAGTCGTGCGAGTCGCCAGTGGGATGTGTGTTGCCTTTGGTGTGGCGCGGGATGGGGATGGGAAGATTGGCCAGCGCTG
>CBFHWX010000209.1:0-1989 GCA_965659445.1 Limisphaerales bacterium
GGGCGGCGGCGACACACCCGAGTCGGTAAACCAGGCGCTCAACGAAGGGGTCACCAAGATGGAGTGGAGCAAGAGTAGGGACGTGCTCAAGGTCATCTTTCTGGTTGGAGACGCTCCGCCGCACATGGATTACAAGCAGGACGTGAAATACACAGACAGCTGCAAGCTGGCCATGAAGAAGGATATCATCGTGAACACCATCCAGTGTGGCAATATGGCCTCGACCACGCCTATCTGGCAGGAGATTGCCCGCAAAGCAGAAGGCAAATTCGCGCGCATCTTGCAGAGTGGCGGAGTGATCGCTATCGCTACTCCATTCGACAAGGAAATTGCAGCACATAATGCTAGGTTGGGACGGACCGTAACAGTCTACGGTGATGCCCGCATGCAGCGCTTTGCAGCCAGCAAAAACGCGTTGGCTCTGAGCGCCCCTGCTGCCGCTAGTGCGGATCGTCTGGAATATCTATCCAAGGCCAAGGCGGAGGGGGGGAAAGCGGCTGAGGTGATCAGCGGTGGAGGCGATTTGACGGACCTTCTAGCTAATGACAAGTTGAAGTTATCTGACATTGAAGAAAAGAAGCTTCCGGAAAACGTCCGCAAAATGAACAAGAAGGACCGTGAGACTTACCTGACCAAACAGGTTGAGGAGCGCAAAAAATTGCAGACTGAGCTCAATGCCCTCCTCAAGAAACGCAGCACGTTCATCATCACCAAAAAAGCTGAACTCAAGAAGGCCGGCAAGGGCGATGGGTTTGACGAGAAAGTCGGCGGCTTCATCCGCGAACAGGCTGCCAAAAAGGGTTTCCGCTACGAGAAGTAACGAGTAAGAAACTCCAGTAGCACGGTGCTGAACCCCGAGGGTTTAGCGCCTTTTTTATTTCTCGATTCGATACAACGCCTTGTCGGTACGCAGGATAAGGGCGTTGGCGTCGACGGCGGCGCTGGCCATGTGTTGGCCATCAAGTTTGTTCTTGGCGAGGACCTTGAAAATCTTGCCGGCCTGTAAAACTGTCGTTTCGCCTTCGCGACTGTGGAAGTAGATCTTGCCGTTGGCATGAAGCGGGGAGGCGCTGTAGTTGCCGCCGATGCGTTCGACCCAATTTTTTTCGCCGGTGTGGGCATCTAGACAAGTCACCAGACCACCACTTTCGGTGATGAAATAAAGTTCATCTCCCACCAAGAGTGGCGAAGGTTGAGTTGAAACACTCCGGTTATAACTCCAGGCAATGTCCGGCTTGGCGGTCTTCTCATATCTGACGGCCAAAAGCTTGGCTTTCATGAAACCTGTGCTCATATAGATCATTCCATGGCCAGTCACTGGCCTTGGAACAAGGGAGAAGCCCAGGCCGCCATATTCAACCTTCCACAATTCTTTGCCAGAACTCGGATCGTAGGCGTAGAGCCAATTGGAGCCTGGTGAGAGTAGGGTTGGTTTACCATTGATCTTCCGGATCACGGGCGTGCCATAGGATTTTTTGAGTTGCGGGTTTGAGTGCATGGTACCACTGCGAGTGGTACGCCATTTTTGCTCGCCCGTATTTGTGTCCAGTGCCACGACGAACTGCTTATCACTTCCATCCATGTGAAATATTAACACGTCCTTATGTAGTACGGGTGTGCTTCCTGGGCCGTTCTCGTGCATGACTTGAATTTTCTGGTTTTGCCAGATCACCTTGCCTGTTTTGGCATCTACGCAGGTGGTGCCATAAGCACCAAAATGGCAGTATACTTTTCCATTTTCTATAATTGGGGTAGGGGAGGCGTAACTATTGAGCTTGTGAACCCATTGAGGATCTTCTTTGGCGATGACCTCAATATTGTGCACCAGTTTTCCAGTGCGTTTATCTACGCAGATCGCGTGCAGGCGAACCTTGCTTAATACATGGACTGGAACACTTCCGGTATTGTTTTTGAGCCTTTCCTTCGCCTCGGCTTCGCTGGCCGGGGTTTCAAAAGCGGTGGTAAGCCAGATTTGGTTTCCTTCAATAA
>CBFHWX010000210.1:0-1842 GCA_965659445.1 Limisphaerales bacterium
CGGGATTACCTGCCGCTGAATTCGTTGACTCTATTTTTTTCTCGTCAGCCATCAATTTCTCTATCGCTTCTAAACCTAAATTTGGCGGAGGGGGAGGGATTCGAACCCCCGGTACCTCTCGGTACAACGGTTTTCAAGACCGCCGCATTCGACCACTCTGCCACCCCTCCGGTTGCCGTTAAAGTTGGCACGGCGAGAGGGAGTCGAACCCCCAACCTGCGGTTTTGGAGACCGCTGCTCTACCAATTGAGCTATCGCCGTACAATGGACGAATGGTCCTAAAACCCGGAGCGGGGTCCGGGCGGGAATTTTCCCGCACCGGCAAAGCGCTTCCACAAATTATTCTACAACCTCGATCACGCGACCGGAGCCAATGGTGCGGCCACCTTCGCGAATCGCAAACGTAAGGCCTTCTTCCATTGCTACAGGCTGACCAAGTTCCACATTAATAACCACGTTGTCACCGGGCATCGCCATCTCAACATCATTCTTGTCATCACTGTCCCGCAGGGCATTCACGCTTCCGGTAATGTCACTGGTACGGAAAAAGAACTGAGGACGATAATTAGAGAAAAACGGCGTATGGCGGCCACCTTCATCCTTATTGAGCACATAAATCTGCGCCTTGAACTTGGTATGCGGTTGTATCGAGCCGGGTTTGGCCAACACTTGGCCACGCTCCACATCCCCCTTCTTTTTTCCGCGCAACAGCACACCCACATTCTCGCCCGCTCGAGCTTCCCCGAGCAGTTTTTTGAACATCTCAATATCTGTGGCAACGGTCTTCTCCGTATCCTTCAGGCCTACAATTTCCACTTCATCCATCTTATTAAGTACACCTCGCTCTACACGACCGGTGGCAACCAGTCCGCGACCTTCAATAATAAACGTATCCTCAATGCACATTAGGAACGGCTTGTCCTCTTCGCGCGCTGGCTCAGGAATAAATTCATCGCATGCCTTCAGTAAATCCTTGATGCGGCCGACCCACTTCTCGTCGCCCTCCATAGCTTTAGTAGCACTGGCGCGAATGACTGGAGTATCGTCCCCAGGGAATTCGTATTTATCAAGCAACTCACGCACCTCCATTTCCACGAGATCGAGAAGCTCGTCATCATCCACCAGATCGGACTTGTTCAGGCAGACCACGATGGAAGGCACACCCACCTGCTTGGCAAGAAGTACGTGCTCCTTGGTTTGGGGCATCGGGCCGCTGGAAGCATCCACCACTAGGATCGCGCCATCCATCTGGGCGGCGCCGGTGATCATGTTCTTCACATAGTCCGCGTGGCCCGGGCAATCCACATGAGCGTAGTGTCTTGTCTCGCTCTGGTACTCCACGTGTGCCACGGCGATGGTCACCGTCTTTGTTTCGTCACGCACCGTTCCACCCTTGGCAATATCGGAATACTTCTTGATCTCCGCCAAGCCATCCGCGGCCTGAACCTGCAGAATAGACGCAGTCAGGGTTGTTTTCCCATGATCCACGTGTCCCACGGTGCCAATGTTGACGTGCGGTTTATCTCGTACGAACTCTTCCTTAGCCATGCTGCTTGGTGTTCCTTTTTTGTTGTTTGATAGGTTACTGTTTCTATTTAATACTGGAGCCCTTGACCGGGCTTGAACCGGTGACCTCGTCCTTACCAAGGACGCGCTCTACCAACTGAGCTACAAGGGCACGGTCACTTTTCAAAATCGATTTTACTGCATTTTTTTGCCTGTCAAAAAACGATAAAAACCCAATACCACAATCCCCAAATTCAATGGAAAAGTGGCTAGGTTCTTCTCGTTTCCACCACCAAACAACCCTTGTCAGGACGCCGGCGGGTGAGGGAAAATAGC
>CBFHWX010000211.1:0-1816 GCA_965659445.1 Limisphaerales bacterium
ACTCTTTGTGTGCCTTTGATGGGCGATGAGAAGAAGATCACCAAGAAGTATTTCGAGGAAACGAAGGCAAAGGCTGAGAAGGGGAACAAAATCGCGCAATTCTTCCTTGGGATGATGTACGATAATGGCGAAGGAGTCTTGGAGGACGACAAGGAAGCGCTAAAGTGGTTCCGCAAAGCGGCTGATCAGGGATATGCAGATGCGCAGAACGGCCTTGGGCGTATGTACGACTTTGGCAAAGGAGTCTTGGAGGACGACAAGAAAGCAGTGAAGTGGTACCACAAAGCGGCTGATCAGGGATATGCAGAGGCGCAATACAACCTTGGAAATATGTACGCCAATGGCGAAGGAGTGGCAAAGGACTTCAAGGAATCGGTGAAGTGGTGCCGCAAAGCTGCTGAGAAGGGGCATGTAAAGGCGCAATACAATCTTGGGTCGATGTATTACTTTGGCGATGGAGTGGAGAAGGATTTTAAGGAAGCGGCAAAGTGGTGGCGCAAAGCTGCTGAGCAGGGAGATGCACAAGCGCAAAATAACCTTGAGGTGATGTATAGCAACAGCCAAGGAGTGGAGAAGGATAATGTGACCGCTTATGCGTGGTCAAATATTGCGACGGCCAATGGATCAGAGCGCTCTAGGGAACGCAAATCCCTCATCGCCAAAGAAATGACCCCCGAACAAATCTCCAAAGCCAAAGCTCTCTCCAAGGAGATGGTCAAAAAGAATCCGAAGCTAATTAAAAAACCATGAGCGAGTTATTTCAGTCACAGCAATTGAATCGACGTTCCATGCTGCAACGTTGCGGCATGGGGATTGGTTCACTGGGTCTCGCCAGCCTTTTGCAACAGGAAGGTTTGGCGGCTACACCCAATCCGTTGGCAGCACGTCAGCCGCATTTCAAAACCAAGGCGCGTTCCGTCATCTGGCTTTTCATTAATGGCGGACCCAGCCATGTGGATACGTGGGATTACAAGCCGGAGTTGGCCAAGCGTGACGGACAGGCAATCGAGGGTTTTGATAAATTCACCGGCTTCTTTTCCAATGCAGTGGGTGGGCTCATGAAAAGCCCCTTTGAATTTAAGCAACACGGCCAGTGCGGCAAGCATGTGTCTTCCATTTTTCCCAATCTCTCCAAGCACACCGACAAGATGGCCTTTATTCATTCAGGTCACACCGAGAGCAACAACCACTCCCCGGCCCTCTTTGCAATGAACTGCGGCCTGCCGCGTATGGGCTATCCCTGCGTGGGTTCGTGGGTGACCTATGGGTTGGGCAGTGAAAGTGATAGCCTGCCGGCTTTTGTGGTGATGAGTGATCCCAAGGGAAGGGGATTGCCCAAAGGACATGCAGCCAACTGGGGTGCAGGCTTTTTGCCTAGTGTTTATCAAGGCACACATTTCCGGCCATCGGGCGAACCCATCGATAATCTCAAGCGGCCCAAGGAAATGAACGCCCAGCAGCAACGGCGCCAATTGGATTTGCTTAAGAGCCTCAACCAAAAACATTTTGAGGCGAATCCCTTTGAGGAATCACTGGCCGCACGCATCGAGAGCTTTGAATTGGCCTACCGCATGCAAAGTGCTGCGCCCGAGGCGTTGGCTCTGGACAAGGAACCTGAGCATCTTCGCAAGATGTATGGGTTGGATGATGCCAAGTGTAAACATTTTGCCGCCCAATGCCTCACGGCCCGTCGGATGGTGGAGCGCGGGGTGCGCTTTGTTCAGATCTACAGTGGAGGTATGGAGAACCAGCGCAGTTGGGACGGTCACAACGACATTCATGGCAACCATACACAGTTTGCCGGTGAGACCGATAA
>CBFHWX010000212.1:0-1793 GCA_965659445.1 Limisphaerales bacterium
AATGCGCCTTCTCCGGCGGCCACCGCTTCATTGGCAATTGGCGATGAAATAATCCAGCAACTTGATGCAATTTTAGAACCACCCAATTAATTTTTTTCAGAATAAGTGATTAAACTAAAGTAGTGGCCATCACGTATAGCACCCGTGCCGCACGCCCTAATGAGTTGACGGACACAGCGTTCGGCCGAATGATTCGTACGTGAAACCGTTTACCCTTTTTCCCGCCTTGGTGCTGACGGGCTTCCTTGCTGCGTCGGGTATACTTATGTCCGCTGAACCGGCTGTGATCCTCAGATTACCCGGCACCAATGGAGATCCGGGAAAGATTCGGTACGACTTACTACCCACGCTCAAAGGCGAGCATGCTATCATCAGCAAAGTGACCTTTAACGAAACGGCGCACGGTGTGGCGCAACCGTTGCCGAACCACATGCGTTTCGAATTGCACAATTATCTGGCCTATTTCGCGGGTCGGTTTTGGTGCATCTGGAGCGATGGCCCCAAGATCGAGGACTGGCCAACCCAGGAAATCCGATTTGCCACTTCCAAGGACGCTCTGAACTGGAAGCTGGGCGGTAGTGTGACGGGTACGCCCAAGGCGCCTTACGCGTATATTGCCCGCGGTTTGTGGATTCGTGAAGGCCGGCTGTTGGCCTTGGCTGCGCACTACAAGGGTAAGGGCGCTTTCGGGGTCGACAAGGAACTCGTCCTGCGCGCCTTCGCGTGGAACGAGTCGGTCCAACGCTGGGAATCGGCCGGAAAATTGTATGACAACGCCATCAACAACTTCCCCCCACAACGCCTGCCTGCAGGCGAATGGATTCTCACGCGCCGCGATGCTCGTTTTAACGTATCGGTATTAATCGGCGGATTGAAACGTTTGGACGATTGGCAGGAATTCCCCGTGGTGGGCGTGGGCGAGGTAAAAGGGTTTCGGCCGGACGAACCGATTTTCTGGGCCTTGCCCAACGGCACTCTCAACGCATTGTATCGGGATAATTCCGGTTCACGGCGCCTCTTCCATTCCGTCTCCACCAACGGTGGGAAAAAATGGGGCCGGCCGGTAATCAGCAATTTTCCCAATGCCACCAGTAAATTGTTTTCTTTGCAAACCAGCAACAAGCTGCGGCTTTTGATCCTCAATGCCAACCCCGAGGTCGGTCGGAGGGAATTGCACCTCGCTATGAGCTACGACGGCAAAACCTTTACGCGCATGGCTCGGTTGGACATTCCATCCTCACCGATCCACCACGCCATTGATTCGCCCGGCATGCGCGCTCGATTTCGCACGGGGATTTCCAACCTTCAATATCCCCACGTCATTGAGCGCGCGGACCATCTCTATCTCGCCTTCTCCCGCAACAAATTGCAGACCGAATTGTTCCGCGTGCCGCTCAAGTCCATTGAGGCACTGGGATTTTGAATCATGTTGAATCATGAATAGTGAACCGACAAAACGCGAAAAGGATCGAGGTGTTTGGTTGCGCTCATTGAGCATCCTTGTGACATCTCTTCTACTGATGGCGGCGTCAAATTACCTTGAAAACAAGCAACTTTAACCAATCGTTGGGTGCTGTTGGTGTGACCGCTTACGCAACTAAACTAAAGTAGACACCTGCACATATAGCACCCACGCGGTTAGCACGCCGCATAGGTAAAATGCATAGAGATAATTAAATGAGAATTCTGGCTCTTTTTATTGCAGCGTTTTGTATATTGCCCG
The DNA here is from genome assembly GCA_965659445.1 of Limisphaerales bacterium. GTDB lineage: Bacteria > Verrucomicrobiota > Verrucomicrobiia > Limisphaerales > UBA1100 > UBA1100. Next base: position 1,724 of record CBFHWX010000212.1, read on the forward strand.
TAGCGAAAGGGGCTGACTGGCTAAATTGGCGTGGCCCAAAATACGATGGGATCTCCGCCGAAAAACTTCC
>CBFHWX010000213.1:0-1753 GCA_965659445.1 Limisphaerales bacterium
TGACGCCGATACGCCGTGAGATGGCAATAAAGCCGGTGCCAATGGTTTGCTCCCAGCGCTTCTCATCATTGGCGGCAGGCAATTGATCGCCGGCAATCTGTTCGCGTACAAACTGGTCATAAGGTTTGTCCTTATTAAAGGCATCAATGACATAGTTGCGATACTTGTAGGCCTCAGGGACTGGATAATCACCCGCGTCACCAGCGGTATCGGCATAACGCACCAGATCGAGCCAATGCCGGCCCCAACGTTCTCCATAATGGACTGAGGCAAGCAGGCGCTCAATGAGCCTTTCCCATGCGCCAGGTTTTTGATCAGCCAAAAATACCGCAACCTCAGCCGGGGCAGGAGGCAGGCCGGTAAGATCAAAAGTCGCGCGCCGAATCAGGGTTCGCTTACCAGCCAACTTCACCTGTTTAAGCTGTTGTTGATTTAACGCTGACTGAATCAACGCATCCACCGGATGACTCTCAGCTATCTCGACTTTCTTGAGTGGCTGAAAGGCCCAATGCTCGCGTTGCTTATCGGTGATCTTGCCGGTGGCAAAACCGACCGCCTTCCCTTCAGGCCAAACTGCTCCATCATGAATCCAACGTGTGAGATCAGCAATCACATGGGCCGGCAACTTCTTCTTGGGTGGCATCGCCAGATCTTCATCCAAATGCTCCACCGCTTTAATGAGTAGGCTCTTCTTTGGCTTACCCAGCACAATCACCGCGCCACTGTCTCCTCCCTTAAGAGCCGCTTGCCGACTATTCAGCTTCAGGCCGCCTTTATCCTTGTTTCCATGGCATTCAAAACAATGATTCGCCAGAACCGGTCGAATCTTGGCCTCAAAAAAATCTTTTTGTGCATCAGCCCACAATCCATCGGAAATACCAACCGAGAATAGGATAATGAACCGCACAAATTTCATATGGTTAATGGTAGTGAGTAAGCGCCCTATTTCAAGCCCGAGACTCGACCAAGGCCGTCGGGGGTTTGGGGATGTAAATCGTTAGACACCTATTTTTCAAAGGTGACCTGAACTTCCAGGATGCCGACGCAGGCGTCCTCCTTGGGCGTCATGAGGATGCGTATGGCCTTGCACTTTAGCGGGGCGGCGGGATGGACAACATTGTATTGATTGGCGCGGTGATCGTAGCGGTCGGTGGTGTAGAGCTTGAAAGGCTCCCATTTTGCTCCCTGCAAAACCTCAAGTGACCATTCCTTGGGGAACATTACATCCTGACGATCCTGCATCCAATAGACGCCGACGCTGCGGACTTGCCTGACGCGATGGAAGCGAGCCTCGACCCATTGGGGCTCGCCCTTCTGCGGACGACTGGTCCAGCGTGGAACCTTTTTACCACTGGAAAAGCGCGGTTCTTTACCATCGCCAATAGCATTCACCGTATCAAATGGTGAAGTGTGGGAGGCCTTGATGCCTGCAAAGATACTTTCCTTCGGTAACGCATGCGGATCGTAAACAGTCAGCGCCTTGTCGCGCGGAAACCAGACAGTCATCGAACCGTTCCCACGATTGTTCCATGCGTAATAGGGAGTAAGAATCAGCCTGGCAGCCTGCGTGCCTCCAGTTTTGGTCACGGTCTTTGCCGGCAAGCTAACTTGGATGAAGGAACCAGAGTCGATGGTGGTGGTCTTGGCGTCGGCCACTTTTGGGAGTTGATCAAAAAAGTAACGCTGGGTGACGCCGCCGTTGTCGATGCCCTCGGCACATAGGACGAAGGGGCCGCGGGTCAGGGCAATGCGG
>CBFHWX010000214.1:0-1748 GCA_965659445.1 Limisphaerales bacterium
ACCCATCACCAGGAACGTCGTGGCGATCAGATTCTGCCGCTGTGCGTCGACTGACGATGTCTCTAGCAAATCGCCTGCGAGTTGCTGCGTGAGAAACTGATCGTATGGCAGATCGTCATTGAATGCTTCAATCACGTAGTCGCGATAACGCCAGGCATGTTTAAGTAAGCGGCTACGCAGTGACATTGATTCCGCGTAACGCACAACATCAAGCCAGTGGCGACCCCATCTTTCACCGAAGCGCGGCGATTTCAACAATCGGTCAACGAGGTTCTCATACGCCTCGGGCGACTTGTCGTCGACGAACCGGGCGATTTCCTTCGGTGTGGGAGGCAGACCGATGAGGTCCAAGTAGAGCCGACGGACCAGGGTAATTTTCTTCGCATCGGCACCGGGTTGCAGCCCCGCTGATTCCAGCCTGGCGAGGATAAAGCGATCGATGTCGTTGGCAGGCCAGGCGGCATTCTTCACTTCAGGGATGGCCGGTGCCCTCAGTGGTTGATAAGCCCAGTGCTTCCGGCCGGCCTCGATATCGATGGAATCCGGTTTGGCAACCGGACGGGTTGCGCGCCGGGGATCGGGTGCGCCCATCATGATCCATTTTTTGAAATCAGCGATGACCGAGGCCGGAAGCTTTTCCTTGGGCGGCATCTCCAGATCCTCGTCCCCATACCGGATTGCCTTAATCAGCAGACTCTCATCCAGATTCTTCGGCACCACTGCGTGTCCTGATTCGCCGCCCTTGCGAATTCCCTCGCGTGTGTCGAGCAACAGTCCGCCCTTCACCTTTTCGCTGCTTGCCGAGTGACACTTGTAACAGTGCTCCACTAGAACCGGCCGGATTTTCTTCTCAAAAAAAGCCAAGCCCTCCGCAGTGGACTTGGCGGCAAAAACACCTCCTTCAGCAACTAAAAGACAGAGGCAGGCAAATGCTGTAGAATAATGGCTGAGCGATTTTATGATGACCGCTTTACCCTATCATAGAGACGCATTTTCGCAACACTAGTTGCAGGAAAAATAAAGTTACTTCTCCACGAAAAAAGAAAATATGATTTTTTCCGGCTGGGTTAGGCCAGGATTTCCTTAGCCACGTTGCCGTGGACATCCGTCAGGCGAAAATCGCGACCGGAGTAGTTGAAGGTGAGCTTCTTGTGGTTTATGCCCAAAAGATGCAACACGGTGGCGTGCCAATCATGGATGTGCATCCGGCCATCGATTGCGGCGAAGCCGTATTCATCGGTTTGGCCATAGCGCATGCCGCCTTTCACGCCGCCACCCGCCATCCACATGGTGTAGCCGCGGTTATTATGGTCGCGGCCGTCATCGCTTTCACCGTGCGGGGTGCGACCGAATTCTCCGCCCCACATGACCAGGGTATCCTTAAGCATGTCGCGTTTCTCAAGATCGGCCAGCAGCGCAGCGATGGGTTTGTCGATGGAACGGCAGTTGCGCTCCATACCACTCTTGAGGCCGCGGTGATGATCCCAGCCGCCAGAGTTTAACTCGATGAAACGCACGCCGGCCTCGGCCATTCGGCGGGCCAGGAGACATTGTTTGCCAAAACTATCAGTGGAACGGCTGCCGATACCGTAGGCCCTGCGCATCGAGGAGGATTCCTTGTAGACGTTCATCAGCTGAGGAACCTCGGTTTGCATTTTGAAGGCGAGTTCGAAGGAATCGATTGTACTTTCCAGGTTCGGATCGACCTGTTTCTGCTTGAGGCGCCCCTGATTAAGACCCTGAATGAG
>CBFHWX010000215.1:0-1628 GCA_965659445.1 Limisphaerales bacterium
CCCGTGGAATAACCGGCCTCACGCAGAACTTCAGGCAAGGTAATCAATTTGGGATCCAAATAGTTCTTGCTGGCGGCGTAGAGGAAAGGTTTGTTGCGTGGAGCTCCCTTGGGGTAACGCGACTGCCCCTCGGACCGGGCGGGTTGGTGGCCGCTGGCAGTGGTGATACCGTGCCGTGATGGGTACTGCCCGCTGAGAATGGAAGCCCGTGTCGGTGAGCAGAGCGGATGAGCGTAGGCGTCGGTGAAGAGCATCGACTGCTTGGCGAGCTTGTCCATGTGGGGCGTCTCGTAATACTTCGAGCCGTAAGGAGTGCTGTCCATCCAGCCCATGTCATCTACAAGAAAGAGGACGATGTTGGGCCGCTCGGCGGTGCTGGAGTATGACGCCGTCAAGACCAGAAAGCATAAGGTAAGAACGTATTTCTTCATTTACTAGAGTATTACCCGCAAGCTCTTCCTTGTCTCACATCTCGCCGGCCGGTTGTTGAGATATTATGAGAATCCGGAATTAAAACTTTCGGTACTTGCCTTCCAATAGCGGGTTGGCTTTTGCGAGGTTGGTGACGTGCATTTCCTTGGCGTCCCAGTTCAGACGCTTGCCCGGAAACTGGCAGGCGACTACACCGAGACAGAGGGACTCGGCCAACGGACCGGCGTAGTCGAAGCCGGCCAGCGTCTTGTCCTTGCCCTCGATGGCATCTAGGAATTGCGTGTAATGGTTGACGTTTTCGAATTCCTTTTGGTCAACGCCATCCAGAACAGAGTTGGGATAGAAAGTGGGCATCTTGCAATGAGGCAGCACCATCCGACCTGCTTCGCCCACGTAGAGCGCGCCCTGCTTGGGCAGCTTGTCGCCGTTGGGCAGTTGAAGGTCCGGGTTGCCGTTATGGCGGGGAGCTCCGGCACCGTCCCACCAGGTGAAGGTGAAATTGTCGGTGGTATATTTGGTGGGCGCAAAACCATAGTGCACCTTGTTTGTTTCGGCATGGCCAAAGCCATTGGGAGCGCGGCAGTCAGCCTCGACCCACAGTGGATCGGTAAGATCGAGCGACTTAAACGGGGTATCGAAGATATGAATCCCCATGTCGCCCAGTGTGCCGCAGCCGAAATCAAGAATCTTCCGCCACTGACCAGGGTGATAAACTTTCTCGGTAAAATGCCGAACGGGTGCAGTACCCAGCCAAAGGTTCCAGTCCAAAGATTCGGGCACGGCGGATTTTTCGGCGAACGGTTTGCCGTCATAGCCCCAGTTCTTGAAGCTCCACACGTAAACCTTTTTGATTTTACCAATGATGCCGGCCTTGATGTGGTGCCGGGTAAACCGGTAAGGCGCGCGCGACTGGTTTTGGATGCCCATCTGGGTGGTGAGTTTTTTCTCCGCAGCAAATTCGGCCAACTCGCGCGCCTCGGCCAGTTTGTGGGTGAGCGGTTTCTGGGTGTAGACGTGCTTGCCGAGCTTCATCGCGGCCATGGTGGCCGGGTAATGGGTGTGATCCGGTGTGGAGATGGAAACCACATCAACCTTGTCTCCGAGAGTCGCGAGCATCTCTCGGTAGTCCTGGAAAAATTTGGCGCTCTTGTGCTTAGAAAGCCAGGAGTCGATCTGACCGCGATTTCGATCCGCAT
>CBFHWX010000216.1:0-1366 GCA_965659445.1 Limisphaerales bacterium
AAAATCTTGAGCAACCCCACGAAGTAATGATCATTTCCCCTTTGCCTTCAGCAGGGCCTTGATGGCACCGACGTTTTGCTTGCCCAGAGGGAGAGGCCAACCGAGCGTGTCTTTGTTGGGCTGGAAACCGTTGCCGTCAACGTCCACCCAGATGGGGTTTATGTAGGCGCAGGGTTTGAGGTTGGCGTTGGCACTGGTGCCGTAGCCGGCCTTGAGGTCATGGTTCTCGCCCATGGCCACGACGATGAGGTGGGCGTCCTTTTCAAGATTCACGTTGAAGGTGGTTTCAAAAACATTCGGGGCTCTTTTAAACATCTTCGGGTTTTTCATGGCGGTGATGTTTAGCTCGGGTATTTGGCGTCCATTCACGAGTACCTGCACGCGGTCGATCTCAACCCAATCGGTGCACTGTACTTTGACTTTCAACTTCACGTTGCCGTTCTTGGCGGTGATGTCACTGCCTGGAAGGGCGCCGTTGGCGGTCACCTCGAGGAATGGCCCGGTCGTGAGCATCAGCCGTCCAGCTTTGGCGTTTCGGATAATTTCCTTGGCATCAATCTTCGCGGGCGCATCGGTACTGCTGGTCACGTAAGTGCGCCAGCCACCTACGCCGTTGCCATATACCGAGTGTGCGTCCGCTACCGCGATGGCTCGCGTGCGATAGCCTTGATTGAGCATCTGTAGCCAAACAAACTCGCGTACTTCTCGCACCTGCTCGCTAGTGCCTCGGCGATAGAGGACCCAAGGCGCGGTGGAGAGAATAGCGTTGCCGCGAAAATTCTGCGACTCGATGGCGTCGATGTAATTTTCATAACCTGCAAAGCCGCCATCGGATTTACCGTCGAGGTTGCGGTCCCAAAATTTCTCGGCCAGGTTCGGGTGATTGATGTGCACCCACCGGTTAGGATCCCATCCACCGAAATTTTGTAGCGCAATGACGTTGAGGCGGGGGTCATTCTTGAACACTGGCGCACCGCCATCTTGTGCAAAGGGATTGGGTGCGGGCAATGGGAAAGCGTTGTGATGTGATCCTGCGCCGCCACCGGTGAGCTCAAGACCAACAATGGTGCTCAGGTGCGCGGTGAGACCGAGCTTTTTGATGTGCGGGGTCCAGTCATAGAGACGGTTGTGCTCAGTGGTAGGTGCAAATTCAATATGCTCAGCGGCAAGGTTGATGATACGGTCGTCGGTGCCACATTGGTTGTCGCCGCTGGGCGTGGAGTGATTGTGGAAATCCGTGCTCACCCAGCCGCGCGTGTCCACCAGCCGCTGTAGCTGGCCTGCCACCGGCGCGAACGCCCCCTCTTTTACCGTTACTTCGCGCACCAAGTGGCCGTGCTCAATGCCGTGCGTGATCACAAGCCGG
>CBFHWX010000217.1:0-1328 GCA_965659445.1 Limisphaerales bacterium
TCCGCAGATGGGTCTCATACGGGCAATCCTATCCTCATTCCGAATTTTCGTCACTGCCCAAACCGATGCTACAGGCTTGTGTGTATGTAAGATTGCGGCAGACTCTGACCCATGACCACGTTCTTTCGCCGCAAAATACTGACCGTCCTTGCGTTGGCTGGTTTTCTGGTACCTTTCAAGTCCCACGCCGCTCCGCCAAAGGCCGCCCGTTTTTCCTCGGCTTTGAACTGGGTGACCAAGTCGCGCGAGTACAAGGCGGTTTGTTTGCAGACCTATGCCAATGCATGGGAAAAGGTAGCCGCAGCCGCCAAGAAGCAAAAAGGGCCGTGGGCCATCGTGATGGATCTGGATGAGACCGTGCTGGACAATTCCGGTTACCAGCGCCGACTTGAGATGAGTGGTGAGGCCTACAGTCAAGAGTCTTGGGAGAAATGGGTGATAGAGGAAAAGTCCGGGCTCGTGCCCGGTGCCAAGGAGTTTATTGCCAAGGTGCGCAAACTACCTAGCGCACGTTTCATCTTTATCAGCAACCGTTACGATCGAAATACCGGCCATTCGCAGGCCAACTTGAAAAAGCTTGGCCTCAGCTCGGACAATGACATTTATCTCCTGCGCAAGGACCGCGCTGACCTCAAAAGCATTCGCCGCAAGGAAGTATTAACCGGCACCGGCCGCATGAAGAAACACGGCGCTTTCAAGGTGTTGGCTTGGTTTGGCGATGCCGCACACGATATGCCCGATGATCTCAAGCTCAAATGGGGCACGCACAAGTTTATGATGCCCAATCCCGTATACGGAAACTGGGACGAATAGCGGTGCTGCTACTTCTCCAGTAGTGCCATTACCGCCCAGCAGGTGGCACTGATGGAGATGAACTGGTCCTTGCCGTGCGGAAAGCCGCTCTCGAAATATTTCTGGATGGGTTTGCTACGGGTCTTGACCTGCCATGAACCGTCCGCCTTCTGGTTTTTGAGCAACCATGCCACGCCCTGCTTGTATTGGGGTGAGTCGGCCTTGAGTAAGCCGCTTTGTTTTAGCGCCGCCAGCGCCTGCCCGGTCGAGTAGGCGTCGCTCTTCATTTTGGGCAGCTGTGCCCAACCGCCGTCTTCGCGTTGCAGTTTCAGCAAGGCCTTGGCTGCAGCCGTTTTTTCCTGATCCGCCTTCGCCCAGTGCAGACCGAGCACTTTGAAGGTATGATCCTCCGTGGAATTGGCTTTAGCCTGCTTCAGCCAGTTGGAAGCTCGTTTGGAATGTGTGCCTTCCGGGATTCCCTTGATTCCCAATGCCGTGGCCATGAGGTCGCTGTCTTCCAATGGCGGCCGATGCGT
>CBFHWX010000218.1:0-1147 GCA_965659445.1 Limisphaerales bacterium
TTTATTAATGGCATTTACTGATTCCTTATATTCTGAATCCTCTTTGCGCAGTTTGGTTCTGAGCTTGGCCACTTCCTTATTTCCTTCCTTGGAGCTCTTGTAGGCCGCCGGGTACTTCGTCTTGGCCGATGCCTGCAGCTTTTCATGGTGTGCCACAACCGCGCGATACTTTGCATCAGTCCGATACGCCCGATCCATGGTGATCATTTTCAAGTCCTTCAATTCTTCCTCCGGATCCCGAGTTGCCCACGGCCGAGCAGATTGCTTTTTGACTAATGACTGCACAACAGATCCCCAACCGTTCTTTGCCTTGGCATGCCAGATCCCTACATTATCAAAAGCTGCCCCAGATTGATCCACCTGAAAGGCAAAATACTCTCTCTTCCGATCCAGCATGGGGTGTTTCCCCACTACAAAATGTTTCGCGTCTAATCGTGCCAAGATTTCCTCACCCACCACTTCCACCTGCATCGTATACCATTTGCCCTTCTCAAAATTAAACGGACACTCCCCTAGGATCGCTGGAAAGTATGGAACACTTTTATCACCAGGCGTCTTTATACGAAACCGGTTACGGCGAATGTGTACACCAAAGTTGTAATTCCCTCCCCCACCAGTCACCAACCGAATCTCATCTGCTCCACGGAACTGAAAATCAAAACGTATAACCACATCCTTGTACTCAGGTTTCTTAATAAAGATTCGCTTGTTTTCCGCCGGCAAGTCATTGCGCAGCAGGATCCCATCGCGGGCTTCCCACCACTCCAGAAAATGCCACGTTCCATTGTCCCTAACTGCATCGAACGTGTCCATTTTGTAAGCCGATTTTGGCTCTCCGAGAAGTGGCGACTGCGACATATCCAATGCTGCCCCAACTTGTAACGACACTAATCCAATTAAAAAATGAATCTTCACGTGCCCATTAAGACTCAACGATCCGAGAATGACCAGTTACAAAGAACTAGCGGCAGTGTGCTAATAGCATGCCAGAAACAGCGACGCCGAATTCACGGTTGAATGAGTGTGGTAGCCGTTTTCCTTTGAAAACGGGGAATTCGATGTTCGTTGGGTTCGATTCCCAAAACACATCCCAGTTTTTCTCTGCTATTCAAGTTGGAGTTTGTGGGTTTGGAGGATTTCTCTGTTT
>CBFHWX010000219.1:0-1000 GCA_965659445.1 Limisphaerales bacterium
TCAATGTGGGTTCGGTAGTGACGGGCACTTCAAAATTATAGCCATGATCCTGCGCCAACGTCTTGCTGGCCCGGTCCGTGATTTCCTCGCAGGTGATCCAGCTACCCCAAGGCGTGAGGCCACCCGCACAATTCTTGAGGGTGCCGGCAAGGCTGAGAAACTGACGCACCACCTTATGCTCTTTGGTGTCGTACACCATGGTGGTGGTTCCTCCGAGGCAGGGGACCGTTGAGCCTTCCTTCAATTTCTTTTCGGCATCATACATCTTGGCGCGAATGGCATCGGTCAGCAAAGCGTTCTGTTTACCAAACGCCCCGAGTGACGGATTCACTGCGGGATTGATCTCGTGATTGCGAATCAGAATCGTCGCGCCGTTCGGCCCGGCGAAAGCTGCCATGCCATCGGGTTTGCCAGGTAGGATGAGCCCATCATCCATTTTCTCGCCCGCCTTAGAAATGATCTTGTAGGAAAACCCTTTGGGCAGCTCCAGCACCTTGGCCTTATCGAGTAACAAAGGCCCATAGCCTTTGGTGCGTAAGGAATCCTTTTGCGCCAACCGCGCGCTGAGCGTTTGCAGCCCACCAAAGCCCACCGCAACGGCGGCGGTATCCTGTAAAAAACGGCGGCGTGTATCCATGCCCCAGCGATATAGTTTGTCCATGGGTTTGTCAGGTATGTTTTGTGCCACTATGGTAAATCACTTCACCTGCTCCAGCACTGGATCCTCCACCTCGCGCATGCGGGCGACGATCATGCCATGTAGTTCCTTGACCATGGTCGCATTTTTCTTTGCGGCGATCACGTTGCGCGACTCAGCGGGATCGTTCTTTAAATCAAACAACTCGTCGCGCTCCGGGTTGCGGAAATCCCGAACCAGTTTCCAGTTACTGGTGCGAATCATGCGCATGTGCGTCTTGGACTGATGATGCGTGCTGTACTCGCCATAACACACATCAGGCCAATCAGCTTTGTCGCCGAGTAACGTCCCACTGATGTTGCG